>JAOXSC010000154.1 GCA_025800215.1 Marinibacterium sp. | reverse complement strand
GCCCCAAAATCCCCCGAAACCAGAAACGCCCCAGCCTGATCAGGCCGGGGCGCGGTTTGTTTCTTTCTTGCAGCGGGGGCGCTTAGTGCCCGCCGCCGAGTTGCCCCAGACGGACCGAGTAATCCACCGCGACCTCGTAATCGGGGTCATCGTCGCTGTCGATCATCAGCTGACCGGCGCGCGCCAGCAACTGGTGACAGTCGCGCGACAGGTGGCGCAGCTGCACCTTTTTGCCCGCCGACTCGTATTTGGCGGCGACCGCCTCGATGGCGGTCAGGGCGGACTGGTCGGCCACCCGGCTGGCGGCAAAGTCGATGATGACCATCTCGGGATCTTCGTCGATGGTGAACAGCTCGATAAAGCCATCGGAGGAGCCAAAGAACAGCGGCCCCTGAATCTCATAGACCTTGGCGCCCTCTTCCGAGGTCGAGTCGCGTGTGACCGCATGAATGCGGCGTGCGTTCTGCCAGGCATAGGTCAGCGCCGAGACAATCACCCCGACGACAACGGCAACCGCTAGATCCTCAAGCACGGTCACAACCGTCACCAGCACGATCACAAACGCATCGCTCAGCGGCACTTTGCGCATGATGTTGAACGAGTTCCACGCAAAGGTGCCGATCACCACCATGAACATCACACCCACCAGCGCGGCCAGCGGGATCTGTTCGATCAGGGGGGCGGCAAACAGGATAAAGATCAGCAGGAACAGCGCCGCCGCGATGCCCGCGATCCGCGTGCGCCCGCCGGATTTCACGTTGATCATCGACTGGCCGATCATCGCACAGCCGCCCATACCGCCAAAGAACCCGGTCACGATGTTGGACGTGCCCTGCGCAATACATTCCTGCGAGGCCCCGCCCCGTTTGCCGGTCATATCCCCCACAAGGTTCAGCGTCAGCAGCGATTCAATCAGGCCAATCGCCGCCAGAATAACCGCGTAAGGCAGGATAATTTCAAGGGTTTCCAGATTCAGCGGCACCATCGGAATGTGGAACTTGGGCAGCCCACCTTCGATCGAGGCCATGTCACCCACGCGCGGCACCTCCAGCCCAAAGGCGATCACAAGGGCCGCCACAATGCCGATCCCGGCCAGCGGGGCGGGCACAATGCGGGTGATCTTGGGCATGATCCAGATGATCCCCATGGTCAGCGCCACCAGCCCCAGCATCAGATACAGCGGCATCCCCGAAAGCCATTCACCCCCGCCCATGCCATGGCCGGTGTTCACAACACTGCCGGGCACTTTGAACTGGGTCATCTGCGCAAGGAAAATCACAATCGCCAGACCGTTCACAAAGCCCAGCATCACCGGATGCGGCACAAGGCGAATGAACTTGCCCCATTGCATCACCCCGGCAATGACCTGCAAAATCCCCATCAAAACAACGGTCGCAAACAGGTACTCGACCCCGTGCTGCGCCACCAGCGCCACCATCACAACCGCCAGCGCCCCGGTCGCCCCCGAGATCATCCCCGGACGCCCGCCGATCAGCGCGGTGATCAGACCCACCAGAAACGCCGCATAAAGCCCCACCAGCGGATGCACCCCGGCCACAAAGGCAAAGGCCACCGCCTCGGGCACCAGTGCCAGCGCCACGGTCAGACCCGACAGGATCTCGATCCGCAGACGGCCCATGGAAAACGGCTCACCGGCCATCCAGCCAAGATCCGGCATGGTAATTCGGTTGGCCGTTGCGGCCTTGGGGGAACGGGACATCGGGTTTCCAATTCGATCTGATTGCGCGCGAAAGAGCGTTCTTTAGCCGCAAATACCAAGTTTGGCCAGTGCGTCAAACGATGATGCGGGCTTTGGTGGCCGCGTGACCTCGGGTCGGTCAGAAAATCGTCATCTGGCGCGCTCTTGCACTTGGGGCAGGCAGAGCTGAGTATGCGCGCAACCGCAATGCACAACAAAAGGCGCGCAGGATGGAACAGACAAAGATCGGCGTGATCGGGGGCTCGGGCCTTTATGAGATCGACGGGCTGGAGGCCCCCACATGGGTGGACGTCGAAACGCCCTGGGGCGCGCCCTCGGATCAGTTGCTGACCGGCACGCTAGAGGGGGTCGAGATGGTCTTTCTGCCCCGCCACGGGCGCGGGCACGTGCATTCGCCCAGCTCGGTGCCCTACCGCGCCAATATCGACGCGCTCAAGCGGCTGGGGGTCACGGATGTGATCAGCATCAGCGCCTGTGGCTCGTTCCGCGAGGCGATGGCGCCCGGGGATTTTGTGGTGGTCGATCAGTTCATCGACCGCACCTTTGCCCGCGAGAAAAGCTTTTTCGGTGAGGGCTGTGTCGCCCATGTCAGCGTCGCACACCCGACCTGCCCGCGCCTGTCGGACGCCTGTGAAACCGCCGCGCGCGCGGCGGGGATCAACGTGCATCGCGGCGGCACCTATCTGGCGATGGAGGGGCCGCAGTTTTCAACGCTGGCCGAGTCGCGCATGTACCGCGAACACTGCGGCGCGGATGTGATCGGTATGACCAACATGCCCGAAGCCAAGCTCGCCCGCGAGGCCGAGCTTTGCTATGCCTCGGTCGCGATGATCACCGATTACGACAGCTGGCACCCCGACCATGGCGAGGTCGATGTGAACCAGATCATCCAGACGCTGATGGGCAATGCCGACAAGGGCCGCGCCATGGTGGCGCGCCTGCCGGGCCTTCTGGGGGCAACGCGCGCGCCCTGCCCGCATGGCTGCGACAGGGCGCTTGACTATGCGATCCTGACCGCCCCGGACAAACGCGATCCTGATCTGATGGGCAAGCTTGACGCGGTGGCGGGGCGGGTTCTCTGATCCGCACCTGACCACGCGCAGGTTGGGGACACTGGGGCGGACCAAGGCGCAGACCCGCGCCTCAGTGCACCTGCACGATATTGTTGTCGACCTTGATCCGGGTGAACCGGCCCACATAGGCCCCGATCACGTCCCGCACCCGCATCGGTTCGGGGCAGTCGACGCAGTGGCCGGGCTCCATCAGCAGGGGCGGTGCAAAGCTGACCCATTTCGTCACATCGCCCGCATGTTCGACCGTATACACGGCATCGACGATAAACGGCGTGTAGTCGGGGCTTTGCACATGGGTCACCACGATGGCCAGACAGTCGCTTTCCATCGGCGCGGAAATGCGCGGGCGGTGCTCTTTGGTGAACACCCATTCCAGTTCGGCCTTTTCCACATGCATCAGGCTGGCAATCTTCTGCGGGACATAGTCCGACACGGCCTCGATCGCGCCGTTCAGGCTGCCGCCCCAGATGTTGGAGGCTCTCAGCCTGTCAGAGCTTTGATTGGCCACGAGGATCTGCAGCGAACAGAGCATGGTTTCGACAAAACGATTGTTGTGGTGATCGAACACATAGACCTGACCCGGTTTGGGATCGGCCACCGCGTTGCTCTTAAGAACCAGCTTGGCATAGCTGATGTCATGGGTGTCGGCGTCAAGGATATACCGTTCAGCCAGCGCAAAACACAGGCAGCCCACAAACAGGGCTGCAAGGATCCAATAGCGCATGCGCTTGCGCGGAGGAGCCGCGGCAGAGTCGGCGGGCGGGGCGGGCTCGGTCTGCATATCGGCAGGCTGGCCGGTCGGAGGCTGCGGATTGTCCGTCATGGCGTGCGCTCAGTTCGGGCAGCACAGATTGGTGCCGCAGCTATAATAGCCAGCCGGGCAGCCCGCATAGACAGCTGTGCCCATCAGCGTGAACACCAGCATGGAAATGGAAAAAAGTCGTTTCATCGCACAAGCTCCGAATCGATATGACAAAAAGAAATGTGAATTTTATATCACATTTTTCGCAAATTTTCGACATCATGGCTGAACTATAACTCGCACGCTAGGTATGGCTTGACAGATCCGCGCCGCGCCGGCTCCCTTGGCCCGGTTTGACAGATGGAGACTCCCCATGCCCCTGGACCTGTGGCTGACCTTTGTGGCGGCATCGACGGCGCTGCTGCTGATCCCCGGCCCCACCGTGCTGTTGGTGCTGAGCTATGCGCTCAGCCAGGGGCGGCGAGTGGCCGTGGCGTCAGCCAGCGGCGTGGCGCTTGGCGATCTGGTGGCGATGAGCGCGTCGCTGGCGGGCCTGGGCGCGCTTGTGCTGACATCGGCCACGCTGTTTACGGTGCTGAAATGGGTGGGCGCGATCTATCTGGTGTGGCTTGGCATCAAACTGCTGCGCAGCGCGCCCGATGCGCGGTTCGACACCGGCGACGCCCCCGCCGCCAAGGCCGGGCATGTCTTTGGGCACGCCGCCGCCGTGACCGCGCTCAACCCCAAATCCATCGCGTTCTTCATCGCCTTCGTGCCGCAATTCCTGCGCCCGGATGCGCCGCTGCTGCCACAATTCGCGATCCTGATTGCCACATTCGTCACCCTGGCCGCGCTGAACGCGCTGGCCTATGCGCTGCTGGCCGACCGGTTGCGCCACATGATCGGCCAACGCGGCGTGATCCCGTGGCTGACGCGTGCGGGCGGGGTCACGCTCATTGGGATGGGCGTGATGACGGCGATGCTGCGCCGCGGGGGCTGAGACAACGAAAACGGCGTCAGCCGTTTTCTTTCATGAACTTCCGGATGAACGCCCGGATTTCACGCGCTGCACTTGTATCCATGTCCTTGCACAGCTCGACAAACGCATCGCGTTCATCCTTGTCGAGGCGCAGAACCAACTGGCTGTCCTTCTTGCGCGAAGCCTTGCTGTCTTTTTTGCTCACCTTATTCTTCCCGGTGGTCTTGACTGTCTGTCGTTTAGTTGTATATACATTGCATAGTCAAGAGATAACATATGCGACAAAAACAACGATAAGGAGATTCTCGCATGAACCTTTTACAGGCCCGTTCCCTGCTTGTCCGTGACCGCATGGACTATAACAAACCGCAACTGCGCTGGCTGTCACGCTCATTCTATCGCAGCTTCGCCGAAGCGCTGCGGCGATAACACAGCAGGCCCGCCACATGGCGGGTCTTTTTCTTTGTGTCATTTGATCAAGCCTTGAAACCGGATGGCGAATGCGCATCATCGCGCGGGTCCCCATAATCATCCCCAGCACAAGCCATCGCCATGACATCCCCTGACCAGCGCGGCAAGACCGTGCGCGACTATATCCGCACGATCGAAAACTTTCCCCATGACGGGATCATGTTCCGCGATGTGACCACGCTGTTTGCCGATCCGCGCGGGTTTCGCATGGCCATCGACCAGATGCTGCACCCCTATGCCGGGGTGACCATCGACAAGGTCGTGGGGCTGGAAGCGCGCGGCTTTATCCTGGGCGGCGCCATCGCCCATCAGATCGGCGCGGGCTTTGTGCCGATCCGCAAGGCCGGCAAGCTGCCCGGCGCGGTGATCAGCCAGGCCTATACGCTCGAATACGGCGAAGCGGTGGTCGAGCTGCACGAAGACGCCATTGCACCGGGCGAGCGCATCCTGCTGGTCGATGATCTGCTGGCCACCGGCGGCACCGCTGCGGCGGGCATCAAGCTGGTCGAACGGCTGGGCGGCGATGTCGTGTCATGCAGTTTCATCGTCGATCTGCCCGATCTGGGCGGGCGGGCGCTGCTGGATGGGCTGGGCATGGATGTACATGTGCTGTGCGCCTTTGACGGGGAATAAGCACCCCCGCGATCACGTTTTGTTGACTTGATCCGGCGCGTGCTGCGGGCTTAGCGCGCCACCCGGCCCCGGCAAACCGCCCTGCGCAAGGATCCGCCGGATCCATCTGCGCCGCTCTTGCGTAGCTCTTGCGATGTCACCAACGACATCGCCTGACACGTGAGAGGACAAAATCCATGCGCAGTTTTATCTTTGCAACCGCCGCTGCCCTGATCACCGGAACCGCCGCCATTGCGGGGGGCCATTCCAAGGACATCGTCGACACCGCCGTGGGCGCGGGCGATTTCACCACGCTGGTGGCCGCCGTTCAGGCCGCTGATCTGGTCGAGACGCTGAAAGGCGACGGCCCGTTCACCGTCTTTGCCCCCACCGACGAAGCCTTTGCCGCGCTGCCCGCAGGCACGGTGGAAACCCTGCTGAAACCCGAAAACAAGGATCAGCTGGTGGCGATCCTGACCTATCACGTGGTGCCGGGCAAAGTCATGTCGACCGACCTCAGCGACGACATGACCGCCACCACCGTGCAGGGCGGCGACATCACGATTGATCTTGATGACGGCGTCAAGGTGAACGACGCCACCGTCATCGCGGCAGACATCGAAGCAGAAAACGGCGTGATCCATGTGATCGACACCGTGATCCTGCCCAACTGACCGGATCGCGCGGGGGGATCGCCCCCCGCGCGCTAGCGCAGGACGGCGCCGGGGTTCATGATGCCAAGGGGATCAAGGGCGGCCTTGATCGCGCGCATCGCCGCCAGCTTGACCGGATCGCCATAGCGTTCCAGATCATCGACCTTGAGCCGCCCGATCCCGTGTTCGGCGCTCATTGATCCATCGAATTCAGCCACAAGATCATGCACGCAGCGCTTGATCGCGTCGCGCTGGTGTTCGTGATCGGCGCGGCTGCCGCCCTTCATCGGGAAGACGTTGTAGTGCAGGTTGCCATCACCCAGATGGCCAAAGCAGTTGATCCGAAACGCCCCGATCCGCGCCAGCGCGCCGGGGGCGCGGGCGATGAAGTCGGGGATCGCCCCCAAGGGCAGGGAAATGTCGTGGCTCGACACCGCGCCGATGCGGCGGTTGGCCTCGGGGATGTTTTCACGCACCGCCCAATAGGCCGCGCGCTGAGCACCGCTCTGCGCGATCACCCCGTCGCTGACCAGCCCGCCATCCAGTGCTGCGGCAAACAGGTCTTCCATGGCGGCCTGCGCGCCACGGGCCATGCCCAGCTCGATCAGCACGCACCAGTCAGGCGGCGCCGCAAAGGGCTGAGGCAGATCGGGCAGCGCTTCGGTCAGAAAATCGAACCCCTGCCGGTGGATCAGCTCAAAGGCTGACACGGTTTCGCCCACCAGATCACGCGCGCGCGCCAGCAGATCCAGCGCAGCTTGCGGCGACGGCACCACCAGAAACGCGGTGGCCCGGTCGGCCGGCTGCGGAAACAGCTTGAGAGACGCCGCCGTGATCACGCCCAGCGTGCCTTCGGATCCGATCAGCAGATGGCGCAGATCATAGCCGGTGTTGTCCTTGCGCAGCCGCCGGAGCCCGTTCCAGATCTGCCCGTCGGGCAACACCGCTTCGAGCCCCAGGCACAGGTCGCGCGCATTGCCGTATCGCAGCACGTTGAGCCCGCCCGCATTGGTCGCCAGATTGCCGCCGATGCGGGCCGAACCTTCGGCCGCCAGCGACAGGGGGAATAGGCGCTGTGTAGCTTCGGCGGCGCTCTGAACGTCGGCCAGGATCGCGCCTGCTTCGGCGATCAGCACGTTTTCCTGCGGGTGGATGGACCGGATCGCGCTCATGCGCTCGAGCGACAAGATCAGCGGCGCAGGACCGGCGGGCACCACCTGGCCGCCCACCAGCCCCGTGCCCCCGCCATAGGGGATCACCGGCACCCGCGCCTGCGCAGCCTGCCGGATCAGCGTGGCCACATCATCGGTGTGGCGCGGCAGGGCCAGAATGCCCCCCTGCCCGTGATAGCGCCCGCGCGGTTCGCTCAGATGCGCGGCATAGGCGGCGCGGATGACATCCTGTGGCAGCACCGCACGCAGCCGGGCGGCAAAGGCATCATCGGCGTGATTTAGTTCCTGTGTCAGTTCCTGTGTCATGGGCGCATGAATGCAGCCCCACCGCCGGGTTTCAACCCCGCATCTGGGGGTTATTCGGACGCGCGCAGATAGTCGGGGCGCAGCACCACGATTGTGGGCCGGTCCGGCAGGTCGCGCAACGACACCTCGATCGACGGGCCGTCGATCACGGCCACGTCAAACCGGTCGCGCATCCCCAGCACAAAGCGTTCAAGCCCCGCCTGGCTGAACCAGTGCATCGGGATCACGATGGACGAGCGCAGCCGCTCGACCACCTGCATCATATCCGCCAGCGCCATGGTATAGCCGCCATCCACCGGCACCATCAGCACATCCAGCCGCCCGAGGGCTGCGAATTGCGCGTCACTGGGCATGTGGTGCAGATGGCCCAGATGCCCGATGCACAGGCCTGCGACCTCGAACACAAAAATCGAATTGCCGTTGTCTTCGACCCCGGAAAAGGCTGACCGGATGTCGGTCGACACATTGCGCACCAGCATCTCGCCCAGATCCAGATGGTGGTCGATGCCTTCGCCAAACGGCCCCCAGCCCGGCAGGACATGGGGGATCGCAGGATCGGGGTTGGCCGTCCAGTGGCTGGAATGCGCGTGATTCATGGTGACAATATCGGGGATCAGCGGGGCAGACCCGACAAAGCCGGTGAAATCGGTCACCGCATTCAGCCCGCCCTGTGTCTGGATCAGGAAACTGGCATGCGCGATATAGTGGATGCGCACCGAATACTCGGGCACCGGCGCCGTCCAGCTTGCCTTGTGGACATAGCCGACCCCCGGCGTGGCATCGGCGATGGCGATGCAATGGCTGGGTCGGCGCGTGTCGGCCCAGCCGGGTGCGGCCAGCAGCACAGCAATGGAAAGGGCGATGATCCGGCGCAGCATCGGCGATCCTCCTGCCAAGGTGACCTAGGGCCGGGCGCGGCCGCGTCCAGCGCGGCGGTGTTCGGGGTCAGGCCTGCAGCATGTATCTGCGCGACAACGGCAGGCTGGCCGCCCCCAAGGCGCGCGCATCCGCCCCCACGCGCCCGGCCCGGATCTGCGGGCAGCGCAGCCCCGACATCACCCGCCCGTCCAGATCCGCCTGCACCGCGGCCACCAGCCGCCCCAGCAGCGCGCGCGGCATCCAGCCGTCGATCAGGATGTGCTCAAAGTCGATCACCGACACCGCCGACACGATGGCATGGCTGATCGCAGGCACCGCCTGATCCAGCCACCCCCCGATCATCGCATCGGGCAGGGCCCATTCATCGGGGCTCTGCCACAGATCACCGGCATCGCCGCCGGCCTCGACAATCCGACGCTCGAGCCCGATCAGAGACGCATGATCCACCAGCTGCCCCCCCGGCGCATCCCGCCCCGGCATGGGCAGCGGGCCCAACGCGCCGGCATTGCCGCTGGGTCCGGTAAAGAGATGGCCGTTCAGCACGATCCCCCCGCCGATGAAATACCCCATGTAGACATACAGAAAATCGGCAGGCGGGTCGCCCGCGCCAAAGACCAGTTCGGCCCCGCAGGCGCAGGTGGCATCGTTTTCCTGATAGACCGGAAAATCGAACAGCGCGGCGATCTCGTGGCGCAGATCGCGGTGGCGCCAGGCGTCCATCGCGCCCTGTTCGACGCCGATGACCGACGCCCATTCCCACAGGAAATAGGGGATCGCGATCCCCAGCCCCGCCACGCGGTCCCGCAATGCAGGATCCAGCCTGCCCAGCAGCTGCGCTGACGCATGCTGCACAAAGCGCATGGTGCCGTCCGGCGTGGGAAAGCGATAGGTGTCATGCACCCGGTCACGGATCCGCCCCAGAAAATCCACCAGCACCAGATCGGCGCTGCGCCGCCCGACCTTGAGCCCCAGAAACAGCGCCCCGTCAGGCGCCAGCTGCATCGGCACCGATGGCTGCCCCACCTTGCCCCGCAGCTTTTCACCGCGCACGATCAGCCCATCCGCTTCGAGCCCGCGCATGATCACCGACACCGCCTGCGCAGACAGGCCCGTGCGGCGCGCGATCTCGGCCTTGGGCAGCGCGCCGTGGTGGCGCAGCAGCGTCAGGACAAGCCGTTCATTGCGCGCCCGCAGGCCGCTCTGGGTTGCCCCGCGCCTGCCCGCGCGCGGGTCATGATCCGACAGATCCGCTGATATGCCATTGGCCATGGCAGGCTCCTTTCCGCCTTAAACTGGGAAGACCAGCGGCCCGCGTCAATAAATAAATCCACTTGAGTTACTTATTGACCGCCCGTCTCGAATCGCCGTTTACTTTCCCCGGATCGCCGCGTCAAAAGCGGCGGCCGCCCGTGTTGGCCCGGGCAAACTGGCCGCGTTTGGGAGGACATCATGAACAAACTGCTGACAGCCTCGGTGCTGGCAATGGGCACGTGTTTGGGCGCCGGGGCCGCATGGGCCGAAACCGGTGCATGCCTGATCACCAAGACCGACACCAACCCGTTTTTCGTAAAGATGCGCGAAGGCGCCGACGCCAAGGCGCAGGAACTGGGGATCACGCTGAATAGCTATGCGGGCAAGGTCGATGGCGACCACGAAACCCAGGTTCAGGCCATCGAAACCTGCATCGCCAATGGCGCCAAGGGCATCCTGATCACCGCATCCGATACATCATCCATCGTGACGGCGGTGACACAGGCGCGCGATGCCGGGCTGCTGGTGATCGCGCTGGACACGCCGTTGAACCCGATTGATGCGGCCGATGCGACCTTTGCCACCGACAATTTCCTGGCCGGTGAACTGATCGGCAAATGGGCCGCCGCGTCGCTTGGGGATGAGGCCGCGAATGCGCGGATCGCAATGTTGGATCTGGCGGTCAGCCAGCCCACCGTGGGGGTGCTGCGCGATCAGGGGTTCCTGCAGGGCTTTGGCATCGAACTGGGCGACCCCAACAAATGGGGCGATGAAACTGACAGCCGCATCGTCGGCAATGACGTGACGGCCGGAAACGAAGAAGGCGGCCGCCGCGCGATGGAAAACCTGCTGGCCAAGGATCCCACGATCAACGTGGTCTACACGATCAACGAACCGGCAGCCGCGGGCGCCTATGAGGCACTAAAGGCCATCGGGCGCGAAAATGACGTGCTGATCGTTTCGGTCGACGGAGGCTGCCCGGGCGTGCAGAACGTGGCCGATGGCGTCATCGGGGCGACGTCGCAGCAATACCCGCTGCTGATGGCAGCACTTGGCATCGAAGCCATCGCCAAATGGGCCGAGACCGGGGAAAAGCCCGCCCCCACACCGGGCAAGGCGTTCTTTGACACCGGGGTCGCGCTGGTCACCGACAAGCCGGTCGACGGCGTGCCTTCGATCGACACCAAGGAAGGCAACGAGCTTTGCTGGGGCTAGGCTGACCGCACCATCCTGACCGGGGCAGGACCCGCCCTGCCCCGGCCTTTCCCAGCAAACGGACCCACCATGGCAGATCCCGACAATTTTGAACGCGCAGCCGACGGCGCCAGCGCCGAACTGGCCGAATTCGACACCCATGAAACGGGGCTGATCGGCCGGTTTCACCACGCGCTGCACACCACACCCGCGCTGGTGCCTCTGATCGTGCTGGTGGCGTCAATCGTCGTTTTCGGCTTGCTTCTGGGGTCGCGCTTTTTTTCGCCCTTCGCGCTGACGCTGATCCTGCAGCAGGTGCAGATCGTGGGCATTGTTGCCGCGGCCCAAAGCCTCGTTATCCTGACCGCAGGCATCGACCTGAGCGTCGGCGCGATTGCGGTGATCTCGTCCGTGGTCATGGGCACCTTCACCTTTCGCCTGGGTCTGCCGGTCGAGCTGTCGATTGCGCTTGGCCTCGTGGCGGGCACGGCAATCGGCTATGTGAATGGCTGGCTGGTGGCAGTGATGAAGCTGCCGCCCTTCATCGTGACGCTTGGCATGTGGCAGATCGTGCTGGCGGCCAATTTCCTTTATTCGGCCAATGAAACCATCCGCTCGCAAGAGATCGCCGAGCACGCGCCGCTGCTGCAGCTGATGGGGGCCAAGTTCAAGATCGGCGGCGCGGTCTTTACCTTGGGAGTGGTGTTCATGGTGCTGCTGGTGCTGGTGCTGGCCTATGTGCTGCGCTCGACCGCCTGGGGGCGCCATGTTTATGCGGTGGGTGACGATCCCGAAGCGGCAGCGCTGTCGGGCGTGAATGTCAGGGCAACGCTGATTTCGGTCTATGCGCTGGCCGGGCTCATCTGTGCCTTTGCGGGCTGGGCGCTGATCGGGCGCATCGGATCGGTATCGCCCACCAGCGGGCAGCTTCTGAACATCGAAAGCATCACGGCGGTGGTGATCGGTGGGATTTCGCTGTTCGGGGGGCGCGGGTCGATCATGGGGACGTTCTTTGGCGCGCTTATCGTCGGTGTCTTTACGCTGGGGCTGCGGCTGGCGGGGGCGGATGCGCAATGGACCTATCTGCTGATCGGCGTGCTGATCATCGCGGCGGTGGCGGTGGATCAATGGATCAGAAAGGTGGCGGCATGAGCGAACCGATCCTCAGGGCCCGCGGGCTGGTCAAGCGCTTTGGCCGGGTCACCGCGCTGGATCACTGCGACTTCGACCTGATGCCGGGCGAGATCCTGGGCATTATCGGCGACAATGGCGCGGGCAAATCCACGCTGATCAAGGCGCTGTCGGGCGCGCTGACCGCCGATGAAGGCCAGGTTGAACTGGAAGGGCAGCCGGTGCGCTTTCAGTCCCCGATCGAGGCCCGCGCGGCCGGGATCGAAACCGTCTATCAGACGCTTGCCATGTCCCCCGCCCTGTCGATCGCCGACAATATGTTCATGGGGCGCGAATTGCGCAAACCCGGCTGGCAGGGCCGGATCCTGCGGCGGCTCGACCGCAAGGCGATGGAGCGGTTTGCCCGCGACAAGCTGAGCGAACTGGGGCTGATGACAATCCAGAACATCAATCAGGCGGTGGAAACCCTGTCGGGCGGCCAGCGTCAGGGCGTGGCCGTGGCGCGGGCTGCGGCCTTCGGGTCCAAGGTGATCATCCTTGACGAACCCACCGCCGCGCTTGGGGTCAAGGAAAGCCGCAAGGTGCTGGATCTGATCCGGGACGTGCGGGCACGCGGCATCCCGATCATCCTGATCAGCCACAACATGCCCCATGTGTTCGAACTCTGCGACCGGATCCACATCCATAGGCTGGGCCGCAGGCTGTGCGTGATCCGGCCCCAGGATCATTCCATGTCCGACGCGGTGGCCTATATGACCGGCGCGGCCACCCCGGCCTGAGCGGATGGAGATCGAAGACAAGATCGCGCGGATCCTGTCCGCCATGACCGCCTTGCCCACACGGCCACGGCGTAAGCTGATCGCGCTGGCCGGACCACCGGCATCGGGCAAATCGACGCTGGCGCAGGCGCTGCAACAACGGCTTGGGGATCTGGGCCGCCCCTGTGGCCTGTTGGCGATGGACGGGTTTCACCTCGACAATCCGGTTCTGGACCGGCGCGGGCTGGTGGCGCGCAAAGGCGCACCCGAGACCTTTGATCTGGCCGGCTTCCGCAGCCTGCTTGCACGGTTGCCGCAGGAAGACGAGGTCGTGACCCCGGTATTCGACCGCGTGCTCGACCGCGCCATCGCCGGGGCAGATGTGATCACCCGCGATCATCGCGTGGTCATCGTCGAAGGCAACTACCTTCTGCTTGACGAACCGGGCTGGCGCGATCTGGGCCGGGTCTGGGATCTGTCGGTGTTCCTGCCCGATGATCTGGAGACGCTGGAACGCCGCCTTGTGGCGCGCTGGATCGCCCATGGCCATGACGCGCCATCCGCCCGCGCCCGCGCGCTTGGCAATGACATCCCCAATGCGCGCCGCGTGCTGGATCACCGGCTTGCCAGCGACCTTGATCTGCCCGGCGCCTGAGCCCAAGCCCCGCCGCGCATGGCCTTGGCAAGCCCCCGGCCCGCAGATAGGTTTGATCAAAAGACCAGAACGCGCGCCCGCCCGCGCCCATGAGGCCACAGATGGACCTTTTGACAGCCAATGACGCGCCGGGATCTTACCCGGACTCTTACTATGCGGCCACCGCAGCCCCGCTGCCGCCGTTTCCTGCCGCCACAGGCACGCTTGACTGCGATGTCTGCGTGGTGGGCGCAGGCTATATGGGGCTGTCGACTGCGCTGCATCTGGCGCAGAGGGGCTATGACGTGATCCTGATCGACGCGCAGCGCGTGGGCTTTGGGGCGTCGGGGCGCAACGGCGGCCAGCTTGGGCCCGGTCAGCGGGTCGATCAGGACACGCTCGAACAGATGATGGGCCGCGACCACGCGCAGGCGCTGTGGGACGTGGCCATCCAGGCGCAGGATCTGGTGCGGGATCTGGCGGCGTCGGATCTGGTGCATGCGCAGCTGCATGACGGGGTGCTCTATGCCGATCACAGGGCGCGCTATGTGCCCGAAACCCGCGCCTATGTGGACATGCTGCAGACGCGGTATCATCATGCCGATGTGCGGTTTGTCGATCGCGACGAATGCCGGGCGCTGGTGGCCAGTGATGCCTATCATGGCGGCATGCTGGACATGCGTGCGGGCCATATCCACCCGCTGGAATTTGCCTTTGGTCTGGCGCGGATGGCGCAGGCGGCCGGGGTGCGCATCTTTGAACGCACGCGCATGACCGGGCTGCGCAGGGGCGATCCGGTTACCGTGGACACCGACACCGCGCAGATCCGGGCGCGCCATGTGGTGCTGGGCTGCAACGGCTATCTGGGCAGTGCCGACCGGCAGGTGGCGCGCCATGTCATGCCCATCAACAATTTCATCGCCGCCACCCGGCCTCTCGACCCCGCCGAACAGGACCGGCTGATCCGTGACAACATCGCGGTGGCCGACAGCAAGTTTGTGGTCAACTACTTTCGTTTCTCAGATGATCACCGGCTGCTGTTTGGCGGGACCGAAAGCTATGGCTACCGCTTTCCGCGCGACATCGCGGCCAAGGTGCGCCGCCCGATGCAAGAGATCTTTCCCCAGTTGAAGGGGATCCGCATCGACTATGCCTGGGGCGGGACGCTGGGGATCACCATGAACCGGATGCCGCACTATGCCCGCCTGGATGGCAACATCCTGTCGCTGTCGGGGTTTTCGGGCCACGGGCTGGGCATGGCCACCCTGTCGGGGCAGATCGCGGCCGACATGATTGCCGGTCAGGCCGAACGGTTCGACCTGATGGCCAGCCTGCCCAGCCCTGCCTTTCCCGGAGGGCCCGCGCTGCGCACGCCGCTGCTGGTGCTGGCGATGCTGTGGTACAGCCTGCGCGACAGGCTGTGACGGGGCGGGTATGAAACGGATCTACGCCCCTTTTGCCTATGGTGATGACCCGATCCGGGATCGGTTCTGGGACAGCACCGTGCCCCCGCCCCCCGACCTGCCGCCCCTTCAGGGCGATCACGTGACCGAGGTCGCGATCATCGGCGGCGGGTATACGGGCCTGTCGGCGGCCTTGCGGCTGGCCGAGGCCGGGGTCGATAGCATGGTTCTGGACGCCAAACCGCCGGGCTGGGGCGCGTCGGGGCGCAATGGCGGCCTCGTGTCGACCGGCAGCGCCAAGCTGGGCGATGATGCGATCCGGCGCCGCTATGGGGCGGGCGAGGCGCAGGCGTTCTTTGACGCCGAGCGCGCGGCGGTGGACGGGGTGGCCGATCTGATCGCACGCCACGATCTGCAGGTGGATCGCCAGTCTCGGGGCTATACCTATGTTGCCCATCGTCCCGACGCGGTGGACGAACTGCATGCCTATGGCCAGAGCTATCGCACGCGTTATGGGCTGGACTACGAGTACATCCCACCCGAAGCGATGGCCGATCACGGGCTGGTCAGCCCCGATTTCCACGCCGCCGTGCACCTGCCGCTTGGCTTTGCCTTGAACCCGATGAAGTTCCTGCGCGGGCTTTTGGGGGCAGCGCAGCGCGCGGGGGTGATGCTGAGCTATGACACGCCGGTGGCGCAGGTGGGCTGGGACGGGGCGCATGTGCTGTCAACGCCGCGCGGCCGAGTACGGGCGCGGCATCTGCTGGTGGCAAGCAATGGCTACAGTTCCGAAGACCTGCCGGGGGCGATGGCCGCCCGCTACCTACCGGTGCAGTCGAATATTCTGGTAACGCGGCCGCTGAGCGCGGATGAGATTGCCGCGCAGGGCTGGACGAGCGATCAGATGGTCGTCGACACCCGCAACCTGCTGCACTATCTGCGCAAACTGCCCGACAACCGGGTGTTGCTGGGGCTGCGCGGATCGGCGCAGGCAGGCGCGCGCAGCCACGCAGCGACACAAGCCCGTGCACGCGCCGATTTCGACCGGATGTTCCCCGCCTGGCGGCAGGTCGAGATGACGCATTTCTGGTCGGGCCTGATCTGCATGACCCGCGCGCTGGTGCCCTTTGCCGGGCCGTTGCCGGGCATGGAGCGGGCCTGGGCAGCCTTTGGCTATCACGGCAGTGGCGTCAGCATGGCCCCCTATTGCGGCGCGTTGCTGGCCGATCTGGTGCTGGGGCGCCGTGAGATGCCGCATCCTGATTTCATGAAGACTGCCGCCCGGTTCGAGCTGGGCGGCTGGCGGCGGGCGGTGCTGAGACCGGTCTTTGCCTGGTATGGCTGGCAGGATCGCTGAGGTCTTGCGCCGCCTGCGGCGTCGCGCAGGGAGGGGGCGCTGCCCCCTCTGGCTGCGCCATTCACCCCCGAGGTATTTTTCGCCACAAAGAAGGGGCTGTCAGCCGGCTTCGGTCCGGCCGCGCCGGTCGCTGCGCAGGGCGGCATAGAGCACATGGGTGCGCCAGCGCCCGTTGATTTGCAGGTAGGACTGCGCGACCCCTTCGTATTTGAAGCCGGAGCTTTCCAGCAGCCCGCGCGAGGCGGCGTTTTCGGGCAGGCAGGCGGCTTCGAGGCGGCTGAGATCGAGCCGGGTGAAGGCGTGGTGCACGACGGCCATGATCGCTTCGCGCATGTAGCCCTGGCGCGCGAAGGGTTCACCGATCCAGTAGCCCAGCGTTCCGGCCTGGGCGGGCCCGCGGCGGATATTGTCGAGCGTGATCGCTCCGAGCAGCGTGGCGTCTTCGCGGCGGATCAGAAAGAGCGGCATCGCCGAGCCCCCCACAACCGCGCGCTGTGCCCAGTAGACCCGGTTGGTAAATGCCTTGCGGGTGAGGTGGTCCATCGACCAGCTGGGTTCCCAAGGCACCAGGAAATCGGCGCTGGCCTTGCGCAGCGCCGTCCAGGGGCGGAAATCGGAATGCATCGGCGGGCGCAGGGTCAGCCGTTCGGTTTCGATCCGCAATTTGCGTTTGGCCAGCAGCATCAGGCAGCACGACGTTCGCTGAGGCGCGCAAGATCCGGCGCGCCCGAAACCGGGCCGTAAAGCGCCAGTGCCGCCGGGGCACGGCTGGCGGTGTGTTCGGCAAAGCGGCGCACGTCCTGGGTGGTGACGGCGTCGATCCGCCCGATCGTGTCTTCGAGCGCGGGCACATGCCCCCAGATCGCCACCAGGCGGGCCAGCCGTTCCACGCGGCTGGAGGGGCTTTCGAGCCCCATCAGCAGCCCCGCCTTCATCTGGGCGCGCGCGCGGGAGATTTCGTCTTCGGACATGTCGTCGGCGGCACGCTTCATTTCGTCCACCGTGATGGTGGCCAGATCCCCGATCTGATCGGCGCTGGTGCCGGCATAGATCGTCGTGGCCCCGGTATCGGCATAGGCCCCGGTCTGGGCAAAGATCGTATAGCACAGGCCGCGCGCTTCGCGAATTTCCTGAAACAGCCGCGACGACATGCTGCCGCCAAGGGCGGTGGCGTAGATCTGCGCGGTATAGACGTCGTCATCGCGATAGCCCGGACCTTCGAGGGCGAGCGCAAAATGGGCCTGCTCAAGATCCTTGATCTGGCGCACCTCGCCACCGGTAAAGCGGGCGGGATCCACCGCGTGATCGGGCTTGGCGCTCAGATCGCCAAAGATCTCCTGGCAGAGGGTCAGGATCTCGTCATGGTTCACGGCACCTGCGGCGGCCAGGATCATCTGGCCGGGGCCGTAATGTTCGCTCACGAACCGGGCCAGATCATCGCGGGTAAAGGCGCTGACCCGTTCGGTCGGGCCCAGAATGGTGCGCCCGATGGGCTGGCCCGCATAGCTTTGTTCCTGCAGCCAGTCAAAGATCACGTCATCGGGCGTGTCATGCGCCTGGCCGATTTCCTGCAGGATCACGCCGCGCTCGATCTCGATCTCGCCGGGGTCGAAGACCGGGTTCAGCACGATGTCGCCGATCACATCCAGCGCCAGCGCCACATCCGCTTCGAGCACGCGCGCGTAATAGGCCGTCACCTCGCGCGAGGTATAGGCGTTGATATAGCCGCCCACATCCTCGATCGCTTCGGCGATCTGCAGCGCGCTGCGCCGTTTGGTGCCCTTGAACGCCATATGTTCAAGGAAATGGGCGATGCCGTTCTGTTCCAGCCGCTCGTGGCGCCCGCCGGCCCCGACCCAGATCCCGATTGAGGCCGATTTCAGCCCGGGCATTGCTTCGGTCACGATGCGGAACCCGTTGGAAAGCTGATCCTGTCTGACTGTCACGTGCGAATGTTCTTTCTGATGTGATCTTCGAGGGTGGCCAGATCATTGGCGATCCGCGTCACCCGTTCCGGACGTTCATACAGATCTGCCATGCGGGGGGGAAGAGGCGGATGGATGCCGCTGGCGTCTTGCACGGCGGCGGGGAATTTGGCCGGGTGCGCGGTGGCCAGCGTGATCATCGGGCCTGCGGCGCTGCCGCGCATCGCCTCGCCCACGTCGACGCCGATGGCCGAATGCGGGCACAGCAATTCGCCCGACGCCTTGGCCCAATGGGCAATGGCGGCGCGGGTTTCGTCTTCGCTCACGCGGCCCGACGCATAGGTTTCACGCAGCGCCTGCATCGCGCCCTGGCTGACGTCGAACCCACCTTGGGTTTTCAGTTCGTCCATCAGCTGCGCCACGGCCCCGCCGTCGCGCCCATAGGCGTCAAACAGCGCGCGTTCAAAGTTCGAGCTGACCTGAATGTCCATCGACGGGCTGATCGACGGGATCGTGTCGCCCTTGCGATAGCCCTGCCCGCTCAGGCAGCGGTGCAGAATGTCGTTCTGGTTGGTCGCGACCACCAGACGGTCGATGGGCAGCCCCATGCGCTTGGCGATGTATCCGGCAAAGATGTCGCCGAAATTGCCCGTGGGCACGGTAAAGCTCACCTCGCGATGGGGCGCGCCCAGGCTGGTGGCGGCCGAGAAATAATAGACGACCTGCGCCAGAACCCGCGCCCAGTTGATCGAGTTCACGCCAGCAAGGCGGACGTCGTCGCGAAAGGCGAAATCGTTGAACATGTCCTTGAGCCGCGCCTGGCAGGCGTCGAAATCACCATCCATGGCCAGCGCATGCACATTGGGTTCCTGCGGCGTGGTCATCTGGCGACGCTGGACTTCGGACACGCGCCCATGGGGATAGAGGATGAACACATCCACCGCATCGAGCCCCCGGAACGCCTCGATCGCGGCAGATCCGGTATCGCCGCTGGTCGCGCCCACGATGGTCACACGCTCGCCCCGGCGTTTCAGGGCGACCTGAAACAGCTGCCCGATCAGCTGCATTGCGAAATCCTTAAAGGCCAGCGTCGGCCCGTGGAACAGTTCGAGCAGGAAATGGCCTTCGTTCAGCTGCTTGAGCGGCGCGCGGGCGTCATGGCCGAACCCGGCATAGGCTTTTGCGATGATCTCGGCGAATTCATCATCGCTGAAGCTGTCGCCGACAAAGGGGCGCATGACGCGAAACGCGATCTCTTCATAGGGCAGGCCCGCAAGGGCGGCGATGTCGTCATGCGATAGGGTCGGGATCTCGGCCGGGACATAAAGCCCGCCATCGCGCGCCAGCCCGGTCAGCATGGTGTCTTCAAAGCTCAGCTCAGGGGCCTGGCCACGGGTCGAGATGTATTTCATCGGTCCTTACCTAAAGTTCCGGCGCGGCTGCGCGTCAGGAAGAAAGCAGTCATCGCCACCCAGATGGCGGCCAGCGAAAACCACGTGATCGCATATTGCAAGTGATCGTTCGGAATGCCCGCCGTGTCCACGGGCAAAGGCGTCACGCCTGCATCAGTGACGGTGCGGGCAATGACAAGGATGTCGTCGGTGTCCAGGGCCGCGGCCATGGCGGGGACGTCGCGGGCAAACCACAGGTTGCGGCCCAGGTCAGGATCCGGCGTGAACCCATCGGTTTCGCGCGGCCAGTGCAGGTTGCCGGTGATCGTTGCGGGGCCGGTGCTGCGGGGGGCGTCCTTGGCCGTTTCGGGCACAAAGCCACGGTCGATCAGGATCCGCCGGCCATCCCCAAGCACCATGGGCGCGATCACCCGGTAGCCGGGCCCGACCCGTTTGATCGACACCAGCACATGCAGCTCGCCCGGTGCGATCCGGCCCGTGACCTCGACCGGCATATAGCGGTCGCGGTGAGGCACGGGATCACTGGGCAGGGCGGCCGGGGCATCGGCGATGCGGCTTTCGATCTCGGCCAGCACACCCTGTTTCCAGCTCAGCCGTTGCAGCTGCCAGACACCCA
Source organism: Marinibacterium sp. (assembly GCA_025800215.1). Classification (GTDB taxonomy): domain Bacteria; phylum Pseudomonadota; class Alphaproteobacteria; order Rhodobacterales; family Rhodobacteraceae; genus JAOXSC01. The sequence goes on along the minus strand of JAOXSC010000154.1, from coordinate 2,870 downwards.
GGCTGACCAGGATCGCCGCCCCGGTCAGGCCGAATATCAGCAGAAACAGCAGTCGTCGGGTCATGGGCGGGTCTTTCTGCCGACAGGCGGCGCCAAACGCAAACGCGCGCAACAGGGGTTGCGCGCGCGTGTTTTGAACGCCGAAGCGTCAGACTTCAAGGCCGTGATCAGTGCGGCGCACCCCAGAGGTACACGACAAAGAACAGGAACAGCCAGACAACGTCGACAAAGTGCCAGTACCAGGCGGCGGCTTCGAACCCGGTGTGGTCGGTGGGCGTGAAATCGCCCTTGGTCGCGCGGATCAGGCAGACCGTCAGGAAGATGGTCCCGACAATCACATGGAACCCGTGAAAGCCCGTGGCCATGAAAAAGTTGGAAAAGTACTTGTCGCCGCCAAAGGTCCAGTCTTCGTGCGCCAGCAGTTCCCAGTATTCATAGGCCTGCAGACCGGTGAACAGCAGACCCAGCACGATCCCGATGGACAGGCCGTTGATCAGCGCCTTGCGGTCATTGTCATGCACCAGAGCATGGTGCGCCCAGGTCACCGCGCAGCCCGACAGCAGCAGCACCAGCGTGTTGATCAGCGGCAGGTGGAACGCGTCGACCGCGTGGATATGGGGCGCGACATATTCGCTGCCCACATAGTCCTGCATCGGATACATCACGTGTTTGATGAAGGACCAGAACCACGCCACAAAGAACATGACTTCGGACATCACGAACAGGATGAAGCCATAGCGCAGGCCGATCCGCACCACCGGCGTATGATCGCCGGCCTTGTTTTCGACGATGGTTTCGGACCACCAGGCAAACATGGTGTAAAGCACACCGGCCAGGCCGATCAGGCACAGCCACGGCCCGTTATCATGCATCCACATGACCGCCCCGAAGAGCATCGCAAACACCGATACCGACGCGATCAGCGGCCAGATCGAGGGTGGCAGAATATGGTAGTCGTGGTTCTTGGCATGTGCCATTTCGGTCATTCCCCCCGCTTTTGGGCGTCAGTTGAGATTGGTTTCAGACCCGCCATCCAGCCGATCACCACGCGCATCATCCAGCGCGGCATAGCCTTCGGGAAGGTCAATTTCAAAGAAAGTATAAGACAGTGTGATCGTATGAACGAATTTCGCGTCCCGATCGTCGACGATCCCCGGTTCCACAAAGAAGGTCACGGGCATCTGGACCCGCTCTCCGGGTTGCAGGATTTGCTCTTCAAAGCAGAAGCACTGGATCTTGCTGAAAAATCCGCCCGCCTCGTAGGGTGTCACGTTATAGGCGGCCGAGCCCGCAATGGGGCGGTCGGTGGGATTGTAGGCTTCATAAAAGGCCAGGCCGGTTTCACCGATGCGCAGCTCCATCTCGCGCTGCATGGGTTTGAACTCCCAGGCCATGCCGCGTTCCTTCGAGGCATCAAAGCGCACCTTGATGGTCTGTTGCAGCACCTCGTCGGGGGCGGCTTCGGCCACGTCTGTGATGCCGCCAAACCCGGTCACCCGGCAAAACCAGTCATAAAACGGCACCGAGGCCCAGGCCAGCCCGCCCATCAGCACCACGACCCCGACCAGCTGAGCCACCGTTCTGGATGGTCCCTGCAGCTTCATTGATCGCCCCCGTTCTGCTGACCCGGCTGGGCCGACTGGATCGCGGCGTCGAAATCACCGCTGGTCACCTTGACCACGGTCAGACCGAAGACGATCACGATGAACCCCGCCAGAACCAGCGCAACACCGACATTGCGTCCCTTGCGGCGGTCATGAAGATCGTGGGTCACACGCAGGCTCATGCCCAGCCCCCCAAGCCATAGCGCGACAGCAGCGCTTCGATCAGGATCGCGCCGAAATGCGCAAAGAGATACAGCAAAGACAGGCGGAAGAACCGGCGCTCTACCGCGAAATTGTCGGCTTCGGCCATGTCTTCGTCACGCCGTGCAATGCGGATCGCCCCCAGCAGGAAAAGCGCGTTCATCACCACGGCCACCGCCATGTAGATCGGCCCGCCGATCGACGTGAAGCCCGCCCCGATGGCCAGCACCGCCAGCAGCGCGGTATAGGCCAGAATATGGCGCCGGGTGGCGCGGCGGCCATGGGTCACCGTCAGCATCGGCACGCCCGCGTCATCGTAATCCGAGCGCATGAACAGCGCCAGCGCCCAGAAATGCGGCGGCGTCCACATGAACACCAGCGCAAACATCAGCCAGGGTTCCCACGCCATCGACCCGGTGGCCGCAACCCAGCCGATCACCGGCGGAAAGGCCCCTGCCGCGCCACCGATCACGATGTTCTGCGGCGTCGACCGCTTGAGCCACATGGAATAGATCACCACGTAGAAAAAGATGGTAAAGGCCAGCCAGGCGCCCGCCAGAATGTTGGTGGCCAGCGCCAGCATCACCACCGCAAAGCCTGACAGGGCCAGACCGATGGCCAGCGCGTCTTCGCGGTCGACCTTGCCCGACGGGATCGGGCGGCCCTTGGTGCGCTTCATGATGCGGTCGATGTCGCTGTCCCACCACATGTTCAGCGCGCCCGATGCGCCACCGCCCACGGCAATGAACAGGATCGCGCAGAACCCGATGAACGGGTTGACCGCCACCGGCGCCGCCAGAAGCCCCACCATCGCGGTAAACACGACCAGAGACATCACACGCGGTTTGAGCAGCGCGAAGAAATCGCCAAAGCTTGCCTCGTTTTCGCGTGCCGCGTCGGAATAGCTGATGTCGCTCATCTACAGTCCTTGCCTGTGAACAAGATGCGCCCGACGGGGCGCATCAGGTTGTCATGAGTGAGGAACGTCGGATCAGTTGGCCGCAGCCAGCTGCAGGTCGCGGGTCACCGGCACATATTCGCCAGCTTCTTCGGCCGCGGCGATCC
>JAOXSC010000135.1 GCA_025800215.1 Marinibacterium sp. | reverse complement strand
GGTGACATCCACGGTCCAGTCGTCCGAGCTGAACATCCGCTGCATGTCCTGCGCCTGAACCTCATCGGCCGAGGGCGCAGACCCCCAATCGGCGGTCAGCTTGGCGAATTTCAGCAGGCGCTGCGCCTTTTTGAACGATGCGGGCGGCACGATCAGCGCGCTGACGCCTTTTCGCCCGGCGCGCCCGGTGCGACCCGAGCGGTGCAGCAGCGTTTCATGGCTGTTCGGCAGTTCCGCATGGATCACCAGATCAAGGTTCGGCAGGTCGATGCCGCGTGCGGCCACATCGGTTGCCACACAGACGCGGGCGCGCCCGTCGCGCATGGCTTGCAGCGCGTTCGAACGCTCGCTTTGGGTCAGCTGGCCGGACAGGGCCACGACCGAGAACCCACGATTCGACAGCCGCGCCGTCAGGCGGCTGACCATGGCGCGGGTGTTGCAGAAGATGATGGCGTTGGGGGCCTCGTAGAAGCGCAGCACGTTGATGATTGCGTTCTCACCATCGCGCGGGGCCACATTCATCGCGCGGTATTCGATATCCGCATGTTGCGTGCGCTCGCTGACGGTGCTGACACGCTCGGCATCGCGCTGATA
>JAOXSC010000129.1 GCA_025800215.1 Marinibacterium sp. | reverse complement strand
TCTTGGCGTTAAACACATGCATGGTGCCGTCGTCGAGCTTCCAGCAGACAACGCCCTGACACTGCCCGTCGTCGGACATAATCAGGTCGATGGCGAAATACTCGATATAGAACTCAGCGTTGTTCTTGAGCGACTGACCATAAAGCGTGTGCAGGATCGCGTGGCCGGTCCGGTCGGCGGCGGCACAGGTCCGCTGCACCGGGGGGCCTTCACCGAATTCGGTGGTGTGGCCGCCAAAGGGGCGCTGATAGATCTTGCCTTCTTCGGTGCGCGAAAAGGGCACGCCGTAATGTTCCAGCTCGTACACGGCCTTGGGCGCTTCACGGGCGAGGTATTCCATCGCATCCGTGTCACCCAGCCAGTCCGACCCTTTCACGGTGTCGTACATGTGCCATTGCCAGCTGTCGGGGCCCATGTTGCCCAGCGATGCGGCGATGCCGCCCTGCGCCGCAACCGTATGCGAGCGGGTCGGGAACACCTTTGAGATACACGCAGTGCGCAGCCCCTGTTCCGCCATGCCCAGAGTGGCGCGCAGACCGGCCCCTCCGGCACCGACGACCACGACGTCATACTGATGCGTCTCGTAATCATATGCAGCCATTCCGGCCTCCTATTTCAAAGCGCGATGCGCTTGGTCTTCACGCTTGGTCTTCACAGGGCCATCCGCGCGATGGCAAACAGGCCGGCGCCGATCAGCGTGTAGGAAAACGCCGTAACCGCGATCAGCGACAGTTTGCCCGCCGTGCCATGGATATAGTCTTCGATGGCGGCGATGGCTTCGTTCATCAGATGCAGGATGATCACGATCATCGACAGGGCCGACAGGATCGCAACAAGCGGGCGGCTGAAGAAGGCAACGACCTCTTGCTGGGTGCCGCCCAGGGCGCTGGCCATGATGACAACGAAAATCGGCACCAGCGGCACCAGAAGGATCGAGCTGACCATCATCTGCCAGTGATGATGCGTGCCCTTGCGGCCGGAACCCAGGCCGGTGGCCCGCTTGCGATCGGTCAAATAACGCATGAACCCGGTCTCCTTCAGAATACGATTGCGACCAGCAGGGCCAGCACGGTGGACAGAGCGAACATGCCCTTGGCCATCTTTTCGGAAATGTCGACTTCGACGAAATGGCCGAAATCCCACAGCACGTGACGCAGGCGGCCCAGCATGTGGTAGAAGATCGCCCAGGTCGCCACGAACATGACCAGATCACCGATCACGCTGCGCATCAGCCCGTCCACAACCGCAAAGCTCTGTTCCGACGACACCGCGGCCAGAAGCCAGACGACGACCAGCAGCGCGGCACCCAGGCACACAATGCCGGTGATGCGCACCAGGATCGACGACGCGGACGTAAGCTGGGGACGGTAGATCTGCAAATGCGGTGAAAGCGGGCGGTTGCCCCGATTTACATCGGCCATGTTGGCTTCCCTTTTCGTTGGCTGCCCTGTTGTAAACAGTCGCGTATCACACTGTCACGTCGCAGAACGGCCGGAAAGCGCGCTTTTTTGGCGCATGTTTAGGTTTTTTATGCCTTTGTGATCACGCTCTGACGCACTGTGATCACAAGATCCAGGGCAACGCGAAGGATGACCGACTCACCCCTGTGGGATCATTCGACCCAGAATCCGATCCGGCGCAGCGCGGCTTCGGCCTTGGCGCGGTCATCGGCGGGCCCATCGCGCAGGCAGGCATTCATAGAGCGGACAAACAGACTCAGCCGTCGGTCCCGGATCAACTCCGAGACATAGTCCTGAACGTCGCTTTCCGCTTGCAGTTTCAAGATCTTGTCAGCGCAAAAGCGCTGATCAATCCGATGAGCTAACGCTGTGTCCATCTGCGAGAATCCCCATTTCCGCGCGCCTAGTCTAACCTATTTCAATTTCAAGACAATTCTGCACCCACGTCACCACGTCGCGTTTTTGTGTCACCGGCCAATTCCTGCCGACTGGCGGGTAATTTCACGCAACAGCTTCATGCGGATGCGATCAGGATAGTCCTGGAACCGCGCGGCCGTGACGACAAACGCACCATCGCCGGTGATCACGTTTTCAAAGAAATAGGCGGTCAGGTCGGACTCGCTTTCTTCGATGGCAAGGGCGTTGACCCCGATCCCCGCCTCACGCAGCCGGGCATGCACGCCGACAGGGCTCAGCCCTTCGTTCGACACCCCATCGCCCGACAGGTCGATCAGCTTGCGGTGGCAGGGGGCGACCGGCGCAAACAGGTCAACCGCGTGGCTCAGAACCTCTCCGATGGCGGTGGAATAGTGGCGCCAGCGGCGCGGATCACGGGTCACGGCATCGGCAAACCGGTCGAGCGCATCGAACCCGTCGATCTGTGTCCAGGGAATGGTCATCGCCTGCCGCGACTGGCCCGTCCATTGCACCAGCGACAGCTGCGCCTGTCCCAGCACCAGCGCTTCGGAAATCAGCGGATCGCGCAGGGCCGTGGCCAGCCCCTGCATCTGGATGCGGTATTCATCGCTGTCGACCGATCCGCTGACATCCACCGCCATCATCAACGCCAGATCGCAGGCGGCCACCGGGGTGGCGCCCAGAACCAGAGATGACACAAGCGCCCGCAGAACCGACATGGGGCGAGCCTAGCAGCCCGCCCCATCATCATCGCACACAAAAACGTCATCGCCACGCAATGGCGACCGGGGTCAAACCGGGATCAGCGCCCAGTAGTCGAGATCCAGCAGAACCTCGGGTCGGTATTTGCCGTCCTCGCCGCGCAGCTGGAACGGATCGCCACCCTTGGTCGCCACCAGCCGCAGACGGATCGCGCCGACGCCGGGGGCCGGGGTTTCGGCCTTGTCGAGCACTTCGGACCACGCCTTGATCGTATCGCCCGAGAAACACGGGTTGGCATGTGCACCACCGTTGAGCCCCACAATCATCTGCGCATTGGCCAGCCCGTTGAAGGACAGCGCGCGCGCCATGGAAATCACGTGCCCGCCATAGATCAGCCGCTGCCCGTCGGGACGGAATGTGGCGTCAAAGTGAACCTTGGCCGTGTTCTGCCACAGGCGGGTGGCCATCATGTGCTCGGCCTCTTCGATGGTGACACCATCAACGTGGTCGATGGTCTCGCCCACCTCGTAGTCGCCCCAGCGATGCGTTTCGCCCGCAAGGGCAAAGTCGTAATTGGTGAAATCCAGCCCCGCAGGCACCACCAGATCGGCAGGATCCACGACCTTGGCCAGTTCGGGGATCACCGTTTCGGGCGCGGGCGCGTCCACATCCCGTTTGCGCACCATGACCCAGCGGTAGAATTCCATCACCGCCTCGTCACGCTGATTGCGGCCTTCGGTGCGCACATAGACCACACCGGTCTTGCCGTTGGAATTCTGCTTGAGCCCGACAACTTCCGACGTCGAACACAGCGTGTCCCCGGCATAGACCGGTTTCAGCCAGCGGCCCTGCGCATAGCCCAGATTGGCAACCGCGTTCAGCGACACATCCGGCACCGATTTGCCGAACACCACGTGAAACGCGGCCAGATCGTCGATCGGGCTTTGCGGCAGCCCGCAGGCCTGGGCAAACGCGTCCGACGAATAAAGCGCCCGGCGCTCGGGATAGAGCGCGTGGTACAATGCGCGCTCACCGCCCGACACGGTGCGCGGCACCGCGTGGGTCAGCGTGTCGCCCACGCGGTAATCCTCGAAAAAGCGTCCGGAATTTGTCTTGGCCATTATTGCGCTCCGAGTTTCATGTCAGGGGAATAGGGGGTGTCCACATCCTTGGTCACGGCCTGCCCACAGCGCATCACGCCATTGGCGTGGTCATAGGCATAGGTGGGGCTGCCGTGCAGCTCCCAGCCTTTGGACAGGGCATCGCTGACCTTGTGGCAAAAGGCGGATGTGTCGTCTTCGCTCAGAAAGCGGTAGATTTTGGGCATGTCGGTTCCTTGTCAGCTTGGGAAGGGCCAGTAGCCCAGCCAGCCATGGGTCAGGCCGATCACCGCCATCAGCACCAGCGACGCGACCAGGAACATCGCGTCCTTGCCATAGCTGCCGGGTTCGCCCGGTGCCCATTCGGGTTCGGCCTTGTTGATTACGGCCACTTCGACCAGCGCCCAGACGAAGAGCCCCCCGAACAGGATGATCGACGCCAGATCCCCGTTGACCAGCAGATGCGCCACCGCCCAGGCCCGCACACCGGCCAGCATCGGGTGGCGCATCCCATTGAGCAGGCGCCCGCGTTTGGCCGCCGGGCTCATCAGGAAGATGGCGATCAGGACCAGCAGGTTGTTGATATGGATGAAAAAGCTTGGCGGTGACCAGATCCCCACATAGGGCGTCGCCCGGTATCCGATCACCATCAGAACGATGGACCCTACGATGGCCAAGGCCACCACGCCCTTGCCCTTGTCGCCCATGGCGGCGCGACGTTCGGGCATCATGCGTTTGAACAGATGCGCAGCCCACCAAAGCGCCACGCCGATAATCAGTAAGATCCATCCCATGGGATCCGTCCCTATGTTGTCATTGCCTCGATTGCTGCGGCCTTAGCAAGGATCTCGCGCGCCGTCACGACGTGCAGGTTTTCCACGATCTTGCCGTCAACCACGGCCACACCTTGCCCCGAGGCTTCGACCTCTTCAAAGGCGGCGATCTGACGCTGAGCCAGGTCGATTTCCGCCTCGGACGGCGCAAAGGCGTCATTGGTCACCGCCACCTGGGCGGGGTGGATCAGCGTCTTGCCGTCAAACCCCATGTCGCGGCCCTGTTTGCATTCTTCGGCAAGGCCGTCTTCGTCCTTGAACGCGTTATAGACGCCGTCCACGATGATCAGCCCTTCGGCCTTGGCCGCCAGCAGGCACAGCCCAAGCGATGTCAGCATCGGCAGCCGGTCGGGACGAAAGCGCGTCTGCAGTTCCTTGGCCAGATCATTGGTGCCCATCACAAAGCCCGCCATGCGCGGATGTGCGGCGATCTCGGCCGCGTTCAGCATGCCGCGCGGGGTTTCCATCATCGCCCAGATCGGCAGGTCGCCGGTGATCTCGGCCAGCGCGTCCACGTCAGCGGCGGAATTCACCTTGGGCAGCAGCACTGCGTCGGGGGCCATGTCGCGCACCGCTTCAGCATCGGCCCGGCCCCATTCGGTATCAAGCCCGTTGATGCGCACGATGCGCACCCGGTCGCCATAACCACCTTGGGCCAGCGCGTCCCGCAGCGTGGCGCGGGCGTTGACCTTTTCATCAGCGGCCACCGCGTCTTCGAGATCGAAGATGATCGCATCGACCGGAAGGCCACGGGCCTTGTCCAGCGCGCGCTCTTTCGAGGCAGGGATGTAAAGGACAGAGCGGTGGGGGCGGGTTCGGGGGTCCATGCGCGTCTCACTTTGTTCGAATGTTGCGCGCAAAGGGGCATTTTTGGTCGGAAAATTCAAGGCCGTTCCCGCCGCGATGCGGCAATTTTAAGCGCGAACGCAGCGGCGAACGCCGCGTTAACGTCAAAACCATCATTTATCCGCAGGCTTTTGGTCAGAGACGGGCAGCAGATCGGGCGGGGTTGACGCCACGCGACCGCCACCGCACCGCAGTCGGGCCTGTCCAGGTATCGCGCTTGGACAAAGGAGTACGACCATGAAACCTCTCGCGATGACACGGATGGCCGCCTGCGGGCTGGCGCTTCTGTTGGCGGGTGAGGCCGCCGCACAAAACCGCCCCAACTGCGCCCCGCGCCAGGTGGTGGTGGATCGGTTGACCGAAAAATACGGGGAAACCCGGCAGAGCATCGGGCTGGGCAGCCAGGGCACGGTGATGGAGCTGTTTGCATCCACCGAAACCGGCACCTGGACGATCACCATCACCACGCCGGGCGGGGTGACCTGCCTGGTGGGCGCGGGTGATGCCTATGAAACCCAGGCGCTGGCGGAACCCGCCGGCATCCGGCTTTAGGCCAGCGCATCCCAGATCAGCTTGGCGCCGGTGGCGGTCAGCAGCACATAGGTCAGCCCAAAGAACAGCCGTTCGGGCACCACGTGATGCAGCCGCACCCCGGCCCAGGCGCCTGCCACCGCAACCGGAGCCAGGATCAGATTGGCCAGCCCGGTTTCCCAGGTGAACAGACCCAGCACTGCATAGGGCACGAATTTGGCGATATTGATCGCCCAGAAGACCAGTACGGTCGATGCCTGATAGGTCGTCTTGTCCAGACGCTGTGACAGCAGATAGATGGCAGCGGGCGGGCCTCCGGCATGGCTGACAAAGCTGGTGAACCCGGTCAGCACCCCCGCAAACAGCCCCGCCCAGGGCGGCAGACGCCGCGCCGAGGGCTGCACCAGCCCGGCCGCGCGCACCAGCTGCCAGGCCACGAACAGCAGCGAAATCCCCCCGATCAGCAGCCGCAGCAGATCGTCATCGGCCACCCGGAACAGCGCGACGCCCAAGGCGATCCCCGGCACCCCGCCCAGGATCAGCAGGCGCGCATCCGGCCAGCTCCAGCGGCGCCAGTAGGGGCGCAGATTGGCCAGGTCGATCAGCATCAGCAGCGGCAGCATCAGCCCGATCGCCGCCTTCGGGTCGATGATCACCGCCAAAAGCACCCCGGACACAAAGGCCGCGCCGGATCCGAATCCACCCTTGGACACGCCGGCAAAGAACACCGCCGGGATCGCGACGGCCAGAAAGCTCCAGGTGATGTCAAACATGGTCGCGCCCGCCTTGGGCCCGAAAATCGGGCGTTCGCGGGGTGATAGCGCGAACAGCACGTGCCGCTCAATGCCCGCGTGCAAAAGCCGCGCTGCGCCGGGGTTGCACGATGGCCCGCGATTGCTTACCCAACGCGGCATTCATAACCGACCGGAGACCATTTCCATGGCACGACCCAAGATTGCGTTGATCGGCGCAGGCCAGATCGGTGGCACCCTTGCCCACCTGGCAGCACTGAAAGAACTCGGTGACGTGGTTCTGTTTGACATTGCCGAAGGCACCCCCGAGGGCAAGGCGCTGGACATCGCCGAATCCGGCCCTTCGGAAGGCTTCGACGCATCGCTGCGCGGCACCCAGGATTACGCCGACATCGCAGGCGCCGATGTCTGCATCGTCACCGCCGGTGTTCCGCGCAAACCGGGCATGAGCCGCGACGACCTGCTGGGCATCAACCTCAAGGTCATGAAATCGGTTGGCGAAGGCATCGCCGCCCACGCGCCCGACGCCTTTGTGATCTGCATCACCAACCCGCT
>JAOXSC010000106.1 GCA_025800215.1 Marinibacterium sp. | reverse complement strand
GGCAAAGGTGATCACATTGTTGGCGATCCAGTAGATCACCAGGCCGCTGGCAAAGCCGCCGAGCATGAACATGAACACCCAGGGCATCCAGGCAAAGATCATCTGCTGGGTCGGATCGGTGGGCGCCGGGTTCAGCTTTTGCTGCAGCCACATCGAGATCCCGAGCAGCAGCGGCAGGATGCCGATGAAGATCGTCGCCATGAGCGTACCGGCCTCGGGCCCGGGGAAGGGCAGCAGACCAAAGAGGTTCATGATCGAGGTCGGATCCGGCATGCTGAGATCGCGGAACGGGCCAAAGAACGGCGCCTGACGCAGCTCGATGGTGACAAAGATCACCTTGTAGAGCGAAAAGAAGATCGGGATCTGCATCAGGATCGGCAGACAGCCCGCAGCGGGGTTCACCTTTTCCTTCTTGTAAAGCTCCATCATGCCCTGCTGAAGCTTCTGGCGGTCGTCGCCGGCGGCTTCCTTGAGCTTTTCCATCTGCGGCTGCAGTTCCTTCATCTTCGCCATCGAGACGTAGGATTTGAACGCCAGCGGCAGCAGCACGGCCTTGATGATCAGGGTCAGGGCAATGATCGACCAGCCCATATTGCCGATGATCTTGTGCAGCTCGTGCAGCATCCAGAAGATCGGTTTGGTCAGGAAATAGAACCAGCCCCAGTCGATGCTGTCGACAAAGCCTTCGACGCCGTCGCGCTGGTAGTTGCGGATGGTTTCCCATTCCTTGGCACCGGCAAAGAACTGCGTGGTGACCGACACCGATTGACCATCGGCCAGGGTCTGCGTGGGCAGCACCGCTTCGGTCTGATAGATGTCGCGGCGTTCGTCATATTTGGCCACCGATTTGAACCCGGTGCCGGGTTCGGGGATCAGTGTCGCCATCCAGTAGTGATCGGTAAAGCCGACCCAGCCATTGCTTTCGACCTGCGTGACCTCGGCGCGCGCGCCTTCGCGCGGGTCGATGTCGAAATCGGGCATCTTGGAATAGTCGATTTCGCTGAGCTTGCCATCGGCCATGCCAATGACGCCCTCGTGCAGGATGAAGAAATTCTTGAGCTCGGCGGGCTCGCCATGGCGCGCGATCACGCCATAAGGGGCCAGGCTGGTGGTGCCGGCGCCGGTATTGTCCACCGACTGGGTGACGGTGAACATGTAATTGTCGTCAATCGCGATCTCGCGCCGGAAGGTCAGGCCGCTGCCATTGTCCCAGCTCAGCGTGACCGGGCTGTCGGGGGTCAGCGTGGCGCCTTCGGGGGCGGTCCACTGTGTGTTGGCACCAGGCACCTGGTCCAGCGTCAGACCGGCGCCGGGCGCCCAGCCATAAAGCGCGTAATAGGCCGACGGCTGGCCCACGGGGGTCAGCATCTGCACCACCGGGCTGTCGGGCTGGATGGTGACGCGATAGTCTTTCAGGAACAGCTCGTCGATGCGCCCGCCAATGGTGGAAATCGACCCCGATAGCCGCGGGGTGTCGATGTCGATGCGCGCGGCGGTGACCGCTTCGGGCACGGGCTCTGGGGTGACGTTTTCGGCCGCGTCGGTGACCTGGGGCGCGTTGGCCACATCGCCTGCGCCACTGGTCTCACCGGCTTCGATCCGTTCGGCATCCGTCAGGGCCGGATCGGGTTCCGGTGGCGGGAAAAGTACGAACCAGATGAGGATCACCAGGAAACTCAGCGCCGTGGCGAGAATTAGGTTCTTGTTCTGGTTATCCATCGAAGACAGCACCCTGTGGTTTGAAGATCACCGCTGCGTTCAACAGAGTGCGGCCTCAAAGGTCAAGGGGAATCAGGCCCGGCGCGCGCACGCGCCGCCCTTTGTCATGGGGATTTTGGGAAATTCGGCGGCTTACCCTATGCGCCGTTCGATGCTTTGCGGATCGGGCAATTTGCGGTTGTGACCGTGCATCCAGTCCAGCGTTTCGTCAAAGGGCATGGGCCGTGCGATGCCAAAGCCCTGCACGTGACCGCAGCCCAGCTGGGACAGAAGTGTATGTTCTCCGGCGGTTTCCACGCCTTCGGCCAGCGTGTCGAGCCCAAGCTGTTCGGACATGGTCAGCACGGCGGTGACCAGTTTTTGCTGTTCGGGATCGCGGTCGGCATGGGTGACAAAGGACCGGTCGATCTTGATCCGGTGGATCTGAAAGCGCTTGATCGCCGCGATCGAGGCATTGCCGGTGCCAAAATCGTCCAGATCAATGCGGCAGCCCAGTTTCGCCAATGCGCGAATGTTGCGTGTGGCCATGTCGTCGGGCCCGGCGCTGACAACGGTTTCAAGGATCTCGACGCTCAGCCGGTCGGGAGAGATACCGAACCGGTCGAGCTGCCAGGCGATCTTGTCCACCAGTTGCGGGTTACGCAGTTCATCATCGCTGAAATTCACCCCGACCGTGGGCACATCAATGCCCTGCGCATCCCAGTTCTGCAGCGCCATCAGCGACTGGAACAGGATCGTTTCGCACAGTTGCTCGGACAAACCGGCCTCGTCCATCAGGGGCAGGAACACATTGGGCGGGATCAACCCGTGCACCGGGTGCATCCAGCGGGCCAGCGCCTCGAACCCGGTCACGCGGCCGGTATCGGTCGAAATCTGCGGCTGGAACCACGGCTGGATCTGACCATCGGCAATCGCCTTCGCGGCATCGGCGCGCAGATCGCTGCGGGTGCGGCGGCGTTTGCGCAGTTCTTCGGAATAGGCGCGGATCGTGGAGGGCCCATGCCCGGTGGCTTCGGACAGCGCACTGCCAGCCGCCGCCAGCCAGTCTTCGGCCGAGCCATCGACCCGCGCGCGGGCGCAAAATCCGATGGTGCAGGACAGATAAAGGCCAAGCCCGCCCACCGAAACCGGATCTTCGACCGCGGCCTGCACTCGGCCTGCAAGCTGAATGCAGGTTTCCAGATCAAGCTGCTGCACCGGTTTGAGGCAGATGGCAAAGCGGTGGTCGCCCAGCCGGGCGATCACATCGCCGTCACGCAGGGCCGAAATCAGGCGATCGGCCGTGCGTTCGGCCATGGTATCGGCCGCCGACTGGCCATGCCGGTCTGCCAGCGTCTGCAGATCGTCGAGATCAAGAAGGAAACAGGCCGAATTCAGACCCGTCCCATCGGTTTCCGCCCAGATCCGGGACACCGCCTGTTCAAAGTCATCGCGCAGCATGAGGCCCGTGATCTGATCGCGGGCCGTGGTGGTCACAGGGCCCGGTCCGGGCGCGGCCAGTACATGCACCAGTGCCACCGTCAGCGGCAGGCCAAGGGCCAGCACCATCAGCGCCTGTTCGCCCCCCACCCAATATCCCGCCAGTGTCAGCGCGGGCAGAAAGGCCAGCGCGGGCGGTCCGGTCAGCAGCCGGGTGCAAAGGGAACGGGCGGGGCGAAACAGGCCCCCAAACCAGGCACGTGTGGTCATCAGCACTCTCGTATCCAGTGGCGCCTTTTGGCGACGCCTGACAGGAACGCTAGCGCGGACCCTTCACCTTAGCGTTAACGCAGACGTGGAATATCCGGCGCATTTTCAGCGTCCGGCGCTTGCAGCGGGTTCGGGCGCACCAGACCGGCAAAGTCGAACAGCTTAGGATCCAGCAGATGCGACGGGCGCGCATTCATCAGTGCGCGGAACATCACCTGACGTCGGCCGGGGCTGTTTTTTTCCCATCCGTCAAGGATTTGCTTGACCTGTTGGCGCTGAAGCCCGTCCTGGCTGCCGCACAGATCGCAGGGGATGATCGGATAGTTCATGGCGCGCGCGAACTTGTCGCAATCGGCCTCGGCCACATGGGCCAGCGGACGATAGACAAAAAGATCGCCTTCTTCGTTCACCAGCTTGGGCGGCATGGTCGCAAGCCGCCCGCCGTGAAAGAGGTTCATGAAGAATGTCTCAAGAATGTCGTCGCGGTGATGGCCCAGAACCACCGCCGAACAGCCCTCTTCACGGGCGATCCGGTACAGATGTCCGCGCCGCAGCCGCGAACACAGCGCGCAGAATGTCCGCCCCTGCGGGATCTTGTCGACCACCACCGAATAGGTGTCCTGATATTCGATCCGGTGCGGCACCTGCATGCGCTCAAGAAACGCGGGCAGGACGGTCGCGGGAAACCCCGGCTGGCCCTGATCCAGATTGCACGCCAGCAGATCAACCGGCAGCAGACCACGCCATTTGAGCTCGTAGAGCACCGCCAGCAGCGTATAGCTGTCCTTGCCGCCCGACAGGCAGACCAGCCAGCGCGCGCCGGGTTCGATCATGCCGTATTGATCAACCGCCTCGCGCACGTAACGCACCAGACGCTTGCGCAGCTTCTGAAATTCGGTGGTCTTCGGCGCCCCTGCAAAGAGCGGGTGGATTTCGGAATCATCGTCCAGCATGGCGAACCCTTCGGTTGGCGATGGGGTCAGATACTGGACCCGACAGGGAATCAAAAGCCCTGCCGGGCGCCAAGCCGCAAAAAGGGCGGGGCGTTTGGCGCCCTGCGGGGGTGATGTGCGGCCTTGGGGCGGCCGCACGCCGGGGCTCAGTCCGCGCTGTCGGCGGGGGCAAGCTTGTCCTGGGTCTTGGTGTCGAAATCCGACGCGTCATGGCGTTCATGCAGCTGCAGCGACGGTTCACCAAAGGGGCGGTTCACCATGCGCCCGCGCAGAACGGCGGGGCGGGCGTCAAGCTCGCGCGCCCAGCGATAGACGTTCTCATAGCTTTCCACGTCGAGGAATTCGGCCGCGTCGTAAAGACGGCCCAGAACCAGCTGCCCGTACCAGGACCAGATCGCCATGTCGGCAATGGTATAGTCGTCCCCGGCGATAAACGCGTTGCCGGCAAGCTGACGGTCCAGCACGTCCAGCTGACGCTTGGTTTCCATGGCAAAGCGGTTGATCGGGTATTCCCATTTTTCCGGCGCATAGGCGTAGAAATGGCCAAAGCCCCCACCCAGATAGGGCGCGCTGCCCATCTGCCAGAACAGCCAGGACAGCATTTCGGACCGGTTCTCGGGCTTGCCCAGGAACTGGCCGAATTTTTCGGCCAGGTGCATCAGGATGGCCCCCGATTCAAAGACACGCACAGGCGTGTCGCCGCTGCGGTCATGCAAGGCAGGGATCTTCGAGTTGGGGTTCACATCGACAAAGCCGCTGCCGAACTGGTCGCCATCGCCGATATTGATCAGCCAGGCGTCATATTCGGCTTCGGAAATGCCAAGGGCCAGCAGCTCTTCGAACAACACGGTGACCTTGACCCCGTTGGGCGTGGCCAGCGAATAGAGCTGGAACGGATGCTTGCCCACCGGCAGATCCTTGTCATGGGTGGGGCCTGCGATGGGGCGGTTGATGCTGGCAAAACGCCCGCCGCTTTCGCTGTCCCAGGTCCAGACTTTGGGCGGGGTATAGGTGGTGGTCTCGCTCATGGCAGGTCCCTGATCCTTGGGGCAGGCCGGCCGCCCGCCCAGAGTTTCGATGCACACAACCTAGGCGGTTGGTCGCATATGACAATCAGACCGGACCTGACCGGGCCATTTCCGTCACGTTGATCAGTTTTTTCGGGGTTTTTCCGGGTCGGGCTGGGGGGCGTGTTCGGTTTCGCAGTCGGGCACCGGATCATAGCCCGAGCTACCCAGGGGGTGACAGCGTCCGATGCGGCGCAGGGTCAGCCAGCTGCCCCGGATCGCGCCGTGCTTTTCCAGCGCTTCAAGCGCATAGGCGCTGCAGGTGGGCTGGTAGCGGCAGTTGAACCCGACCCAGGGGCTGAACAGCAGCCGATAGGCGCGCACCGGAAGCGCAAAGAGGCGGGCCAGTAGCGTCATTTGCGCGGCGCGTGGATCTTGCGCAGCGCATAGCGCAGATCATCACAAAGCGCGTCAAAGGGGCGGGCGATCGTGGCGTCCGAGCGCCCCACCAGCACATAATCCCAGCCATCCTGCCCGATCTCGGGCAGGACCGCGCGCACGGCCGCGCGCAACCGCCGCTTGGCGCGGTTGCGGGTGACGGCGTTGCCGACCTTCTTCGAGCAGGTAAAGCCCACGCGGATCCCGTCCGCTTCGCCTGCACGGCGACAGCGGCCCTGAACCAGCATGCCGCCCGTGGGCTGTTTGCGTGCCCGTGCTGCGGCAAGAAAATCGCGCCGCTCACGCAGGGTTGTGATCGCAACGACAAAAGCCGGAGGCATCTGCCCCTGACCGTCGTGATCAGATACGGGCGCCTCCGGCAGTGTCATGTCGCAGCAAATCGCGCTGTGGCCTGGGATCAGGCGCTCAGCGACTTGCGGCCGCGGGCGCGGCGTGCGTTCAGGATCTTGCGGCCGGCTTTGGTTGCCATGCGCGCGCGGAAACCGTGGCGCCGCTTGCGGACCAGGTTCGAAGGTTGATAGGTGCGTTTCATCGCTCCGTCTCCAGCTTTTTGGTGTCGGGGGGTACAGAACGGATTCGGCACCCGGAATAGGTATGAAGCCCGCTCCTTAATCGGGCTTGGCGGCCAAGTCAAACCCCGAGCGCGGCTTTCTTGCGGGCTGAAACAGATGCACGGGGTTTGGGCGCGAATTGTTTCAGGATCCGTGCATGGACGTAGGGTCTCGGTCACCTACCATCAAGGCCCCGTGAAGAGGCTGTCGTTTCGCCCGCCCAGGCCGCATCTTTAGACGCAGGCCGCCACAACACCTCAGGACCCCAGATGACCGATCATATCGACCCCATTCCCGCCAGCACCGACAAGAAAGGCTGGCTGCGCTATCTGCCGCTGGCCGCGATCGTCAGCGCGGCCGTGCTGGGTGCTGTGACGCTGGGCGACGCGATCAGCTTTGACACGCTGCGCGACAATCGCGAGGCTCTGCTGGCCTTCCGCGACAGCCACTATGCGCTGATGGCGCTGATCTTTGCGCTGATCTATGTGGTGATCGTGGCCTTTTCGCTGCCCGGCGCGGCGGTGGCGTCGGTCACGGGCGGGTTTCTGTTCGGTCTGGCCGCCGGGGTCGGGCTGAATGTTCTGTCGGCGACCATCGGGGCCTGTCTGATCTTTCTGGCCGCCCGCTGGGGGCTGGGCGAAAAGCTGGCGGCGCGGCTTGATGCGTCGGAAGGGCGGATCAAATCGCTCAAGACCGCGCTGCATGACAATGAAATCAGCGTGCTGTTCCTGCTGCGGCTGGTGCCGGTGGTGCCGTTCTTCGTGGCCAATCTGCTGCCTGCGATGGTGGGCGTGTCGTTCCGCAACTTTGCCTGGACCACCGCGCTTGGCATCGTGCCGGGGGCCATCGTCTTTACCTGGATCGGGGTCGGCGTGGGCGCCGTGTTCGACCGTGGCGAAACCCCCGATCTGAGCCTGATCTGGGAGCCGCATGTGATCGGGCCGATGCTGGGCCTTGCGGTGCTGGCCGCACTGCCCATCCTTATCAAAGCCCTGCGGGGCAAAAGCGGGATCTGACCCATGCAAGACATCAAGACGGATATCCTGGTCATCGGCGCCGGGTCGGGCGGGCTTTCGGTGGCGGCCGGGGCCAGCCAGATGGGCGCCGATGTGGTGCTGCTGGAAGGGCACAAGATGGGGGGCGATTGCCTCAACTATGGCTGCGTGCCCTCCAAAGCGCTGATCGCCAGCGCCAAGGCCGCACAGGCCCAACGGCACGCCTTGCCCTATGGGGTGGCGGATGTGAGCCCACAGATCGACTATGCCGCCGCCAAGGATCACGTGGCCGATGTCATTGCCCAGATCGCGCCGGTGGACAGTCAGGAGCGATTCGAAGGCTTTGGCGTGCGCGTCATCCGTGACTTTGGCCGCTTCGTCGATGCCCGCACGGTCGAGGCCGGCGATCACCGCATCACCGCGCGTCGTGTGGTCATTGCCACCGGGTCGCGCCCGCTGGTGCCGCCGATCCCGGGCCTTGATGATGTGCCCTATCTGACCAACGAAACCCTGTTTGACCTGCGCGAGCGCCCCGATCACCTGCTGATCCTGGGCGGTGGCCCCATCGGCATGGAAATGGCGCAGGCCCATATCCGGCTGGGCTGCAAGGTGACGGTGATCGAAGGCGCCAAGGCCCTTGGCAAGGATGACCCCGAACTGGCCGCGATCGCCCTTGAGACGCTGCGCGACGAAGGGATTGAGATTGCCGAAGGCGCCATGGCCAAATCGGTCAGCGGCGGCGATGGTCAGGTGACGGTCGACACCGAAGACGGGCGCAGCTTTACCGGATCCCACCTGCTGGTGGCGGTGGGGCGCAAATCGAATACCGAAACGCTCAACCTTGGGGCGGCGGGGATCGAAGAAACCCGCACCGGTATCAAGGTCGATGACAGCCTGCGCACCACCAACCGCAAGGTCTATGCCATTGGTGATGTGGCGGGCGGGCTGCAATTTACCCATGTGGCGGGCTATCACGCGGGCGTGGTGATCCGTTCGGCCCTGTTCGGCCTGCCGTCCAAGGCGCGCACCGATCACATCCCGTGGGTCACCTATACCGATCCCGAACTGGCGCAGGTCGGCCTGACCGAAGCGCAGGCGCGGGCGCAATATGGCGACCGGATGGAGGTCGCGCGCTTTGACTATTCCCACAATGACCGCGCCATTGCCGAGCGCAAGACCAGGGGTCTGATCAAGGTCATGGTGGTCAAAGGCCGCCCCGTGGGCGCATCCATCGTGGGCTATCAGGCGGGCGAGCTGATCAACACATGGGCGCTGGTTCTGGCCAACCGCTTGAAGATGAGCCAGGTTTCGGCGATGGTTTCCCCCTATCCGACGGTCTCGGAGTTGAACAAACGGGCTGCGGGTGCCTATTTCACCCCCAGACTATTTGACAACCCGACGGTAAAAAAGGTGGTCCGGGCCGTTCAGACATGGCTGCCCTGACCTGATACAGGCAGATGCTCAAGACACTTTCCGGCCGTTTTCTGATCCTGACCTCGGTCTTTGTGATGCTGGCCGAGATCCTGATATTCGTGCCGTCCATCGCCCGCTATCGTCAGGATTATCTGATCGATCGGCTGGAACGTGCGCAGATCGCATCGCTGGCGCTGCTCGCCGACGACATGCTGTCATCGGATCTCGAACAGGAGCTTCTGGAAAACGCCGAGGTGTTCAATGTCGCGCTGCGCCGCGACGAGGTGCGCCAGCTGATGCTGTCTTCGGAAATGCCCGAACCGATCGACGCCACCTTTGATCTGCGCGACCCAAGCGCGATCGAGCTGATCCGCGACGCGATGGCGCGGCTGGTCGATCCCGATCCCAAGGTGATCCGCGTGATCGGAAGCCCGGTGCGGCAGGCCGGGCTGCTGATCGAAATCACCATGGATACTGCTGATCTGCGCATGGCGATGATCGACTATGGCCTGCGAATCCTGATCCTGTCGGCGGTGATCTGCGTTGTGACGGCGGGCCTGCTGTTTCTGGCGGTGCGGGTTCTGCTGGTCAAACCGATCAAGGGCGTGGTGGGCTATATGCAGCGCTATGCCGCCGCCCCCGAAGATGCGCGCGGCATCATCCAGCCAAGCGCCGGTGTGGTCGAACTGCGCGAGGCCGAAGAAGCGCTGCAGAAAATGCAGACCGAACTGACCCAGGCGCTGCGCCAGCGTGAGCGCCTGGCGCAGCTGGGCGGGGCGGTGGCCAAGGTCAGCCACGATCTGCGCAACATCCTGACCAGTGCGCAGCTCTTCACCGACCGCATCGAAACAAGCGAAGACCCCCTGGTGCGCCGTCTGGCCCCCAAGCTGGTGAATTCGATCACCCGCGCGGTGTCGCTGTGCGAAGGCACGCTGGCCTTTGGCCGCGCCGAAGAACCCGCGCCCACGCTGACCGTCTTTGCATTGGAAGAGGTCGTCTGCGACGTGGTGGACAGTGAACGCCTTGCGGTGGGGGATGCAAATCTGCGGATTGTCGATGACATTCCCGAGGGGCTGAGCCTGCGGGCAGATCCAGAACAGATGTATCGGGTGATTTCGAATCTGGTGCGCAACGCGCGTCAGGCGCTTTTGGCCAACCCGCGCCCCGAACCGGGCATGCCCGAGATCCGGGTGTCTGCAGGCGAAGACGGGCATTGCTGGTGGATCGAGGTGGCTGACAACGGCCCCGGCCTGCCTGCAAAGGCGCAGGAACATCTGTTCACGCCCTTTCAGGGCGGCGCGCGCAAGGGCGGGTCCGGGCTTGGTCTGGCGATCTCGTCCGAGCTTGTGCGTGGCCATGGTGGCATGCTGATGCTTAAGCAGACCGGCCCTGAAGGGACAGCATTTCACATCCATCTGCCAAAAGGTGACGGCACGCTGTAATTTTTTCAATTTTGCTCTTGCCAAGGGTTTGGTGGGGGCGTAAATGCAGGGCTCCAACGCGGACCGATAGCTCAGCTGGATAGAGTACTTGACTACGAATCAAGGGGTCGGGGGTTCGAATCCTCCTCGGTCCGCCATAAAAAATCCCTCGCAGTG
>JAOXSC010000088.1 GCA_025800215.1 Marinibacterium sp. | reverse complement strand
ATCTCAAATTTGAAAGTTAGTGTCAGACTACAGATCAGAATATTCGGCTGGTGATTTTACTGCAAACTTGTCCAGAATAAATGTAATTTTGCAAAAGGAGAATCACTTCAGTGCAAAATTCCTGGAGGGGCGGGGCGGGGGAATCATGCGCCAGTTTGAAAGTCTTTTAAAGAGCTATCCCAATTGCTCTCCTTCGGAATAGTGTTCCAGGACTCCAGGCTACTCAGGCATGGCCAGTGCACTGAGTTACAGCCATTTTAAATCAAGAAAAACAAAGATCAGTGAAAAAGCAATATACGCACATCACATGTTCCTAAATATAATATATTATTTGAAAAATGCCAATTCCAGTTCCCTGTCATTTTCTTTCTTTTTTCTGTCAGCCCAGGCTGCCAGCGGCAAAGCGCACCGGCATCAGCCGTTCAGGCGCGCCAAAGCGCGACGACAGGGTCTGGCGACCGATCCATTTCACCGGCACCTGGGCGCCCTGATCGGTGATCAGCATGTCACCTTCGGCCAGCTCTTCGACAGCCACGTCGCCGGAGGCGGTGTGGATCAGCGTGCCTTCGCAATAGCAGACCGTCGTGTTGGTGACGCTGGAATCCGTCGACAGATATCCGTCGCCCTGCGTATTCACATGGTCCAGCGCGTTGATCTTGATCCATTTGATGTCGAGATTGTCGAGCGATCGGGGCGCGCCGGTCAGCTCTTCCAGAAACAACGCCCCGTTGTCGCCCTGCAGCAACCCGGCTGTCACCTTGTGGCTGCCGCCGCCGTTCAGCTTGATGGTCACCCGCGCAAAGGCGGTGAAATCCAGCGTGGTTTCCACCGGGCCGTCGCCCAGATCATAGCGCAGCGTTTCCGCGTGATGGCCTGCCACGCGGCCATGGCTGTCATAGACGGTGTCTTCTTCCAGAATGTCGTTGTTGTTGACGTCGTTGAACCCGACCTCGATCAGCTGCGCGTCGCTTTTGTCGGCCGAGTATTTCTTGCCCAGTACAGCCTTGGTGTTTTCGCCGCCCCGAAAGCGCCCGCCGGCTTCGACCGTGTCGATTTCCGCAGCCTGACCCAGATAGATGATCGTCTTGGTGACAACAGCCATACCCATACTCCACACAGCCGGTGCCGCGCACCGGGCGCGCGCCCCGTCTGCGGGGGCACGTCACAGAAAAATTACTGATGGATGGATAGGCCAAAGCCCGCCCCTGCATGAACAGGAAACGAGTCAGAGGGTTAACGGATGGTGTTCACGCAGTGTCCGGCGTGTCGGGATGGCCAAGCCCGGCATCGTCAAGCAATTCGCGATCCGGCAGATCGGCCAGGCTGTCGAGGTCAAAGGCCGCGAGGAACCGGTCGGTGGTGACATAGGTATAGGGCGCGCCGCGCCGCGGGCTGCGCGGGCCGGTGGTGATCAGCCCGCGATCATGCAGCCGTCCGATCAGATCGCGGCTGATGTCTTTGCCGAAGATGTCACGCAGCCCGTCGCGGGTCAGTGGCTGATGATAGGCAATGGCAGCGAGCACCGCGATGTCAAAGCTGCGCAGGCCCAGATCCTGATCCGACACATCCGCCGCCGCCCGGATCACCGCGCCATAGGCCGGGCGCGTGCGCAGCATCCAGCCGCCTGATACGGGGCGGATTTCATAGGGGCGGTCCGACAGCGTGGCGGCCAGGTCTTCGACCAGCAGATCAACCGGGGCGCCCGTGCCCACCACGCGCGCAAGATCGGCGCGCGGCACCGGCGTGGCGCTGGCAAAGAGCACGGCTTCGATCCGGCGCATCCATTCCTGCCAGCGCAGCGCCTGTGGCAGATCCGCAAGATCGCGGTCAAACCCGGTCACGACAGCGCCCTGCCGGTCGGGGTCAAAGCAGTCGTGGCAGAGTTGGCAGGCATGTGACCTCGGCACTGTTGTGCGGGCAGCATCGGTGGTTTTGCCCGGTTTCTCAAGGCCGTGCTTTGCGATCAGAGACCATAAAGGCGAAAGGTGTCGCGCCCGGTCAATTCCCGCAGCGCGCCCAGCTCGACCAGCCGGTCGCAAAGCCGCCGGGCCGACCGGTCGCTCATGATGTCGCGCAGGGCCAGTGACGGGGCCAGCGCGTCGCAGGTCAGAAAGCGCTGGACGGCGATGGCGGCGGGTTTGGCCCGCAGTTTTGGCGCCACCGCCAGCAGGCGCTCGGTGCGGCGACGCAGGTCGGCATGCATTGGCAGAATGTCATTGGCAGCCAGCACCAGCGCACGCTGGCAGGCCGCGTGCAGCGCGTCACCCTCAAGCCTCAGATCGGCCCGACGCAGGCCAAGCGACAGGATCGGCAGCGGATGGGACCAGCCGCAGGCACGCGCCAGCGCCGTGTCTGTCAGGATCAGCGCCGATGTTTCGTCGCGTGGGGCCAGTGGCAGGGCGCGTTCCAGCACCTGCGCGGCCTGTGTCAGCGGGGTGCCGTCGGTGGGCGACAGCAGCGTCTGATCCTGCAGTGCGGGTGGCAGGGCGGACAGGCCGGATGCCCCGCGCGCCTTGTGCCGCACCGCGCCAAGCCAGGCCTGAAACACCTGCCCTGCCGGGCCCGGCTGATCGCCGGGGCGCAGCAGATGCACTTCGTCGCGCAGGTCGGCGGCGCGTTCGGGGCGTCCTGCGATGGCCAGACCCTGTTCGGCGGCGCGTAGCGCCAGCCGCGCGCGCAGCAGTGGCAGCACCGGGTGATCGCCCGTCGTGATGCCATGGAGCACCGCCAGCGCAGCCCCGGCCAGGATCGCACTGTCCTGCGGTGTCGCAGCCTTCGCCCGCGTCATCCAGCGCGGCATCAGCGGCGCGGGATCACTGTCGGGGATCGGGGGAACGGGTTTGGATCGTGGGGCCATCTGGCAAGGCTAGGGGCAGTTGCAACGGGGTTCCAGCCCCTTTGAGCGCTGCCCGCCATACCCGCCTGTCAAGTCAGGTTTTCCTTACTCACGAGCGGCAGACGATTCGAATTATCGTAAAAATTGTTATTTTAGAACAGATTTACGCCGCGTCGCAGCGCGGCTGACATTACGTAACCAGATGGGGGGAACGCCATGGCGGATGCTGTCGCATCGGCCCAGCTTGCACCTGTGCAGGCGGCCTACCGGATCGTGATCACATCCATTGGCGACGCGCGACCGTCCGACGCGGCATCCATTGCTGTCGGGCTTGGGGTGCCGGTGAACCGCGTTCTCGAAGCGGTCTATCGCGCGCCATCGGTCCTGGTCGACGGTTTGGACGCGCCCACCGCGCGACAGATGGGCGATCTGCTTGGCAGTTTGGGATGTGGGGTCGACGTGCAGTCGGCCAATGGCCCTGCCCCGGCGCCTGCGGACTTGTATGATGTGGCCCTGCATATCGAAGACACCGCACGATATGGCGCGATCGTTGATGCGCTAGCGGGGTTTCTGGGGGCCAAGCCTGATGACGCCGCACGGCTGGTCGCAACGCCGCCGGGCGTTGTGCTGGGACAGGTCAGCCGGGCCACGATCGACGCGTTGCGCCAGAGGCTTGGCGATGGCGCGGGGCTGATCGTGTCGGATCCCGACAGCGCGCTTTATGATCTGTTTCTGGGGGCCTGTGATCAGGCGGTGGTGATGCGGCTGCAAGGCGATCTGCGCCGTGCCGGGTTTGAACCGCTGGCCGAAACCGGCTGTGTGCTCTCGGGCCTGCCGCGCGATGTGGCCGAAGGTCTGTGGTCGGCACATCATCGCATCGGTGCGCTGCGTCTGGTGAACCGTGATTTCCTGCGCTTCGACGTGGTCATGACTGGTGGCACCCCATCCCCGGCGGCCAGTGCTGCGCTGCAGGATCTGGCCGGCATCCCCGATCACATCGTGCCGCGCCTGTTCGGGGCGGGTGAGATCACGCTGATCGACGCGCTGCCGCTGGCCGAGCTGGCGGATGTTCTCGACGGGCTGGCCGGTGCCGGGCTCGAGATCCGCGCCGATCTGGTCAGCTTTGCGCATCTGGGGCTCGACATCACCAGGGCCCCCCGCCCCGCCGATGTGCGTGACACGCTGGCCGCCATCGGCATTGGCGTTGACGAAGCCGCCCTGCGCCAGCTTCCCTATCGCCTGCCCTGCGCGTTGCCTGAATTGCAGGCGCGGCTGCTGCGCGACGCGCTGGCCCTGTGCGGAGCCCAAGCCGATCTGATCGACGAGGCCGCCGCATGACCGCCACCGCCCAAACCCAATCCGCCAAGGGCCACATGGTCCATATGGGCATCGCCGAGGCGGGCAAGCTTGCCGCGCTCAGGGGCGATCACGGCGACGCCCTGCGCCATTACCGCGAAGCGCTGCGCCGCGCCCAGGCCGGGCGCGCGCCCGAGGTGTTCTTTCGCCACTATACGCAATGTGTGCTGGAAAGCCTCGAGCTGTCCGGCGCCCATGCCGAGGTGATCGACTTTTGCGACCGGGCGCTGGCCCATTACGAGACGCTTGGCACCCTGCTTGCGATCCAGAAACGCGACCGCGCAGCGACCGGTGAACGGCTGGCGCTGAACCTGCTCAAGTCAGGTGATGCCGACCGCGCGCGGTCCGCGCTGGAAAGCGCCCTGCAGGACGCCGCCCGCGATGATCTGCCCGTGGCCCGCACGGTTCTGGGCTGGTTGCAGCGGGGCATGACCCCCGACGCCCGCCGCCTGCGCGATCTGCAGGCCAAACACGCCTATTTCACGGTTCGGAACGATCAGGTCAGCGCCGACACCGCGCTGCCCCTGCCGCCCGACACCGCCCACCCGCCACCGGTCTAAGCCACCAGCTGCGGGTTGGGGGCCCGCGTTCCTGCCACCTGCCCTGCGCCAAACGGGGCTGCCACGCGAAAGGTTCACCACAATGCCCGATCTCGAGGATATGACCCCCGGTCAGGTGCTCGCCGAAGCCAGCGTCGCCGATTTCATCAAATCGCTTGGCCTGTCCATCGCCGAAGCACAAAAGGCGCTGGATGAAAATTCGGTCAACCAGATGGGTGAATTCATCACCGCCCGCGACAGTCTGGGGGGCAAATCGCTTCTTGATATGGGGCTGATGCCGGCCTTTTATCATTATCAGCATGCCGACATCACCTGTTCGATGCAGCTATCGCTGCGGGTGGAAAAGAATATCGGTGTGGGCGTCAATATCGGCGGCTCGTTCAGCGACACCAGCACGTCGAATGACAGCGAAACCTCGTCTTCGTCATCGACCGAAAGCGGCAGTTCGACCCGCACGCAGACCCGGTCGGCCAATGTCGACATCAACGTGGCCTCGCAGGGGGCGCTGACGGTGGGGGGGCAGAATTTCCCCCTGACCGGTGACAGCCCGCGCGCCCGGATCGAAGGCCTCGCAGACGCCATCCGTGGTCAGCAGGACATCACGCGGGCCATCCCGATCCAGAACTGTACACCCGTGACGCCCACGCCCACCACATCCGTCAGTGATGGCAAGGTCGTGTGTTCGCCCAATGCCGTGGCCTTTATCGGTGGCGGGTTCGAAAACGGGCTGATCCGTATTTCGCGCAACCCCGGTGCGGCGCAATCGCCCGAAACCTATCGCATGAACGGATCCACCAGCGTGGATGTGACCCGGTCCAACACGGTTGCCGCCTATGCCGCCAAGGTCAAGGACGCGATCAATGCCACCGCGTTCACGGCCGTGCATATCGCGGCGGGTGATCATTTCTATCGGGTGTTCTTCGATGTGGACAAGGCCTTCATCCGATCCAATGACGACGCGCCCCTGCGCAATCTGGCCCAGTTCATGAAAAAGATGGGGCTCAGCGCCAAGGTCAACGGCTATGCCAGCCGCACCAGTTCTGACAGCCACAACCAGACCCTGTCGGAAGAGCGCGCCAAGGCCGTGCGCAACCGGCTGATCGCCAATGGCGTGGACCCTGCCAAGCTGCAGGTGCAGTCTTTCGGAGAAGATCGCTGGCGGTCCGAAGGGGTACCCGACGGGCTTGAAAGTCAGCCGCATCGCGTGGTCGAGATCATGGTCGACACCCCCGATCACTATATCTGGGTGGATGGTGACGATGCCAATCAGCTTGATGGGGTGACGCCTGACAAGCTGTCGGCGAACAGCCGTGGCAATGGCTGGGTGTTTCTCTATGACGCGCTTGGCCTGGACGGGCTGAACGGGCAGACGGTCACCATCAAGGGGCAGAGCTTTCAGCTGGATGGAGCCTCGGCGTCGGGAACGCCTGTGGCCAACAGCGCCGAGGCGTTTGCCAGGAACCTTGCGACGGCGGTGAACGGCAATGCCAGCGTTCAGGTTCAGGCGTCGGCGGCGGGTAATGTGACCAACCTGTGCAATCAGGGGGACAGCTATCGGATGATCCTGGTGACATCGTCGAACCGGCAGATTTCGCTGTCGGGGACATCCGGCGTGACGGTCACCGAAAGCTTTACCCGCACCACGTCCAGTTCGGGGACACGGGAAAACACCGGCAACCGCACCGTCGCGGTCGGGGCATCTGTGGATGTGCGCTATGCCCGGCAGTTCGAAATGAACGTGACGGGCAATTCGTCGATCTCGGCCCGGCTGGTGTCGATCCCCGCGCCGCCGCAGTTTCTTGATACGATCAAGAGCTTTCTTGATCAGGGCGGTGAGGGCTAGGCCATGTCGGACACCGTCAAGGTCACGCGGTCGCTGCTGTCGGCCCCGCTGCCCGACATCATCCAGCGCCTTGGGGTGGCGATCGCGCAGGCGCAATATGCGCTGGACCGCAATTCGGTCACCATCGCCACCGAAATGGCCGAAGCCGAAGTCGAGGTGGGCGGCGACACCTACAACCTGCTGTCGCTGGGCTTTGTGCCCGCATTCTACAGCTTTACCGAAGCCACGGTCGAAGCCAAGCTGAGCTTTTCGATGACCGAAAGCACCGAAACATCCGTCAATGTGGGGGTGCAGGTGGGGGGCGGCACGCCGTTCTTCATGGCCGCGGCCAGCGTCGATGTGGGCTATGCGCGCAAGTTTTCGGTGTCGGCCGAAGGCATGTCCTCTATCGCCGCCCGGCTGGTCAGCCTGCCCCCGCCCGAGATCTTCGGCGAGCTTCTCAAACGCAAATTCGAAACGGATGTGGCCTGAGCCCATCGCCCACCGACAACAGGATCAAGGAGAGTGTGAACAATGGGTATCGGACAAGAGCTTCTGAACGTCCCGATGGGCGACATGATCCGGCAGATGGCCTTTGCCATTGCCGATGGTCAGGCCAAGCTGGACGAAAATTCGATCAACACCGCCGAGATGATGGGTGGTCTGACCACCGTCTATGACGAAGAAGGCAATGTCAGCTTTGACGACAGCCGGGTGTTCTTCGGGTACGAATACATGACCCTCGCCGAAGCGGTGGCCTATGCCATCATCGACGACGGCATGACCGGGTCGATCGACGAAGGTGAGGCGATCAAGATGCTGGACCTGGTCAAGAAGGTGGCCAAGGAACTGCATGGCGTCACCATCGGCAACGACAATCAGGTGCCCCCCGCAAGCAAGGATCTGGAAATCCGGGTGCCCACGCGCATGTCGATGCTGGAACTGGGGTTCGGGCCGACCTTCTATCAGTTTGTCGACACGATCATCGAGGTCAAGATCGCCATCAAGATCACCCGCGAAAGCGAATATACCCGCAACCGCACCAACAAGAATTCGTCGGTCAACAGCTCGTCCCGCCGCAAGCGCAGTTTCTGGGGCACGTCGCGGTCGTCCAGCTATGGGCGCAACGTGGCCACCAGCCAGGTCGATGCGAGCTATTCCAACAAATATTCCTATTCCGCCGAAGGCGCGTCGATCCTGCGCACCAAGATCATGCCGATCCCGCTGCCCACGGCGCTGGAAGATCGCATTCAGTCCTTCATGGAAACCGAACAGGCCCGGCGTGACGCCGCGCTGGAAAAACGCAAGGCCGAAGACGGAGACGCCTGATCCCGTCCTGAACGCCGTGGCAAGGAGACCGTTCGATGTCCGTCAGCACGGAAATGACCAATACCCCCTTCCCCGAGATGGTGCGCCTGCTCGGGCTGGGGATCGCCGAAGCGCAGTACGAGCTTGACCTCGTCTCGCTCAAGATCGCGCGGATGATGGCGGGATACATGCCTGATCCCGAAGACGATGATGACGGCGCGCCGAGCGCATCCACATCGCCCGATCGCACGCTGCTGGTGCGTCTGGGCGACGGGCAGGACTATTCGCTGCTTGAACTCGGCTTTGTGCCGACATTCTATCAGTTCGTGGATACGCTGATCGAATTGAAGCTGTCGATTTCGGCCAGCCGCGAAAGCACGTCGAAACGTTCATCGACCACCGTGAACGCGTCGGTCAAAGGCAAGGTGGGGTTCTTTTCGGCCTCGGCCAAGATGCGGGTCAGTTCGGTGTCTGCCTCATACGCGGCGAAATACCAGTATTCTGCCGAAGGGTCGTCTTTGTTGCGGACCAAGCTGGTGCCGGTGCCGCCGCCTGCGATCCTTGAAGAGCGTATTCGCGCCATGATCACCGCCTCGACCGCGCCCACTGATGATGACTAGGATCGCTGACGTGCCCAAGCGAAGCTGGAAAGACCTGGACCGGCCCAAAAGCCCGGCGGGCACGCTGCCCCGCCCGGCCCCACCGCCCCGTGCCGCCGGGACGGAGGGCGATGACGATCTGGCCCGCGCCGCCGCGATGGCGCCCGACAGCCGTCTGGGTGCGCTGATGCAGGAACGTCAGGTGCTCGAAGACCGGTTGCGCAACCTCACCGGTCTGCCCGGCCAGAGCGGTCAGGGCGGTGGCGACGCCCATCGCGATGCGCGGTTCCGGGTGGCGAGCTTTGCCGAACGCCAGGCCGAGGCGCGCGAATGGGAAGGCCGCCGTGCCCAGATGCTGGACCGTCAGGCCGATGCGGCGCGTCTGGCCCCCGCCGGGCTGACCGACCGCGCCACGCCCGCCGCCGCCGCCGATCCTGCGCGCAGCGGTCTGGGGCGGTTTCTGGGTCGGGTGCGATCCGGCGTGCGCCGCTTTGACGAGATGGGCCAGCCCCTGCGCGACATGGGTCGCCAGCTGAACGACCAGTCGCGCGCGCTGGATGACATGGACCGCCAGTTGGCCGCCGAAGGGATCAGCGCCGCCGAACGGGCCGAGATCCGCAAGGCCGTCAAGGCCGACGCCGTCAACAAAGCTGCAAGCAAGATGGACAAGGTCAACAAGGTGATCGGCGCCCCCAAGCGCGCGGTGGACAAGATTGATCAGGCCTGGACGCGGCGTGAACGTCAGATCTCGGGCGCGATGGATCGCTTTTCGGATTATGCCCGCACCCGCGAACGCCGCCTGTCGACCGAGACGGGCGGATCGGGCAATCTGTTTGAACGGATGCAGGCCAATCGCATGGCCGCCCTGCGTCGCCGCCGCGATCAGCAGATGCAGGACCAACAGGATGAAAACCGCCGCGCCCGCGCCCGCGAAACTGCCGCTGCGCGCCGCCGCGAAGACGCTGGGACAACCCGATGAGCAATGATGGAAAATTCATCGCCGACACGTTGGAGAGCATCATCGTGGGCATGGCCGAAAGCCTGACCGAGGCGCAAGAGGAGCTGTCATCGGCGGCCCCCATCGACGCCTATGGCCGTCCGCTGCCGCAATACCGGATCCCGCATCTGGATTTCGAAGTGCATTTTGACCTGTCGACCGACACCAAAGGGCCGGGCGGCGGGATGAAGATCCTGTTCCTGCCGTCATCGGACAGCACGCGCGGGGTCACATCGTCGGTATCGGGCCGCTTTGTGGCGGTGCCGCCGGGCGACGGCATGCCGCTGCCTGCGCTCAGCATCGAAGTGACCGGCACCGGCAACAGGCGCGATGTCGTGATCACCGTGGCCAACACCGCCGGTGAACTGCTCGACGGTGCGACGGTCGAGCTGAATATCGACCGCGACGCCTCGCGCGCGCTGTCGGCGGATGCGGGCGTGCCCAGCCCCCGGCTTGACGGTCAGGTGCAGCTGGGGGCCGCCGTGCTGACCAGCGGCGCCGATGGCACCGCGCGCACCACGGTCAGCTTCGGTGCGGCGCTGCAACGCGCCGCCGTTGTGGTGCTGACGGCCGAGCTGGGTGGGGAAACCGTGCGCGTTCTGACCGGAAAGGATCTGTAGGATGGTGGCGCTGATCGTAACCGGGCAGGTGTTCACCGATGGCGACAAGGCCCTGCCCCGCCATGCCGTCAAGATCGAGATCTTTTCGCCGTCATCCGGCCGCTGGGGTGCGCTGAGCACGCTGCAGACCGACAACAATGGCCGCTTTACCTTTCGCACCGATGCCGATCGCCTTGGCATACAAAAGCTTGCCCCGGCCCTGCGCCTGGTCGAAAACGGATCGCCCGTGCGCGTGCTCAGCCCCGGTGCGATGCTCAGCGTCAACCGCTCGACCAAGGACATCACCGCCGATTTCGGACAGGTCGAGCGGCTGGATGACGAAGCCTTTGCCCGCACCACCAGCGCCGGGCGCAGCGGCGACATGGTGGCGGGCGTGGCGCGCAAGGCAGGGCTGAACCAGGGCGTGGTGCTGCACAACCTGACGGTGGATCGCAACCTGGGCGCGATGCTGGCGGATCGGCGCTTTAGCCGGGGTGATGCGGTGGTGTCCACGAATATCGACCGGGCCGGGGCGGCGGTGGTGGCCGGCGTGGCCGAAGACAGCAGCAAGTTCAGCGCCGAACTGCTGACCCTGCGCCGGGTCAATTCCGAACACACCGCCGAGCTGCTCAAACGCAGCAACCTGATTGCGTCGAAGGATCATGAACTCAGCCTCAAGCAGGTTGAAACCGACAAGCTGACCGCCGAGCTGGCCCAGACCCGCAAACGCGCGCAGGACGCCGAGGCCGAGCTGGCCAAGGCTCAGCAGACGCAAAAGGGCGAAGAAACCGACATCAACGCCGCCTTTACCAATATCGGCACCAAGCTGGGAGATGCCGATCAGGCGCTGAAGGCCCGCAAGGTGCCGTACCGGCTGGGCGCGATCAAGGTCGACCTCAAGGGCGCGATGGGCGGGGATGGCAAGATCTTCCTGGGCGGATCCAATACCGATGGATCGGGCGTGTCGGTGGAAATGACCCCCGACCGCCCCGAAGCCACAACCCCGCAGGTGTCGGTGCCCGATGTCAGCGGTCTGACCCAGACGGCGGCGCAACGGGTGCTGCGGTCGGTGGGGCTGCGCATGACACTGGCCACGCAGACCATGCGCCCCGGCACCGCCCCCCATGGTCAGTCGATCCGCCAGACCCCCGCTGCCGGGTCCAGCGCCCCCCATGGCAGCGCGATCATGGTGGTCTTTGCCGTGGTCCCCCCGACATCTGAGGAGGATAACGGATGAGCTCCCTCAAGACCCTGATCGGCGACATCGTCGCCTCGCCCCTGGGCGAGGTCATCGCATCGGTCGGACAGGGCGTCGCCGACGCTCAGGAAGCCCTGGACGACGCATCGCTGGCCAAGGTGCTGGAAATCTACACCGAAGGCGATGACGAAAAGCTTAAGCTGCTGCAGGAGATCGGCTACCGCCCGACCTTCTACACCCTGCCCGACACCACCGGAGAGGTCCGCGTCGCCCTGCGTCTGGGCAGCGGCGCGCCGGGGGCGGGCCCGGCGCGTCCCGTCAAGACTGTCAGCCCCACGGTGGCCGCGGTGGCCGGGCGCGCGGGCCTGACCGCGCGGCTGAACCCGGCGATGCTGAAATCGGTGAACCGGCTTTATGCGGCGCCGGTGGATGCGGGCTATGCCAACAGCTATGGCTATTCGGCGGATATTTCGGCCAAGCTGACCTTTCGCATCGTCCCGGTCCCGCCGCCCGATGGGGCCGACGAACTGCGCCGCCTGCCCGATCTGCGCGGCCGCACGGTTGATGCCGCGCGCGCCGCCCTTGATGCGCTTGGCCTTGCGCCGGCATTCGAGACCCCGGCCGGAGACCCCATCACCACCCCCGACGCCGCCACCACCATCGCCAGTCAGATCCCCGCCCCGGGCGATGTGGTCCGGTTGGGCGACGAGATCGGGTTGCGGCTGCAGGGCTGACGGGGACAGTTGGGGCCGGCCAGCTCCAGACCCCGTGCGGGTATTGGGGGCAAAGCGGCTTTTAGCGCATACCTACCACTTCCGTAATCGCGACCGCTGTCCGTGTTGATCTATTGGCTGTGCTGGAACATGGCCGCGATGATCGCTTCCGGTGCGTCCTCTTGGACCAGGTGCCCTGCGTCCGGGATCACCGTTATCTGCCCGTCAGTCAACATGCCTGCCAACTTGTGGCCGCGCGCCAGAGGGATCCATTCGTCCACTTCGCCCCAAAGCAGCGTGGTGGGGCAGTCCAGTGGCGCATAGTGGCTTTCGACCTCATCCGTGTATGTCTGATCCATCTGAGCAATCTGACGATAGAACGCTGGCTGCCCGACCTCGCCCTGCCAGGGCGCCAAATAGACCTGTAGCGCTTCTTCCGTCAGTTTCCTGTGCGCCGCACTTTGCAGATATGCCTGCAACAGCGCGTCATGTGCATAGGCCGGAAGACCTGCAAAAGCAGCCTCATACTGTCTGACATGAGCAACAAATGGAGATCCCCAGGGGGCGACCGCGACCGGATCAACGATTGTCATGCGCTTATATCGTAGCCCATTCAGATAGTAGGCCCGCAAGGCGGTCGCGCCGCCAAAGTCATGGCACAGGATCTCGGGGCGGTCCAAACCCCAGTGATCGCACATGGCGGCCAGAAGGTCATTTTGCACGGCTAGCGATACATCCTGATTGTCGGTCATCTCGGACAATCCGTAGCCGATCAGATCGAAATAGTAGACCGTCCAGCGTTGGGCCAGCAAAGGGGCGATCCGCCGCCAAACCTGCGACGAGAAGGGTGTTCCGTGTACCAGTACCAGTGGATCGCCAGCTCCCATCGTCCCCCACGCTATGGATTGTCCATTGTGATCGAAGCGCTTGGGCAGAGACAGCATGACGATTCTCCTGTAATGCTTTAAGGTTGACAAAGGGTTACATCAGCCATTTCGCTAAAGTAACCATTAAAATTCATAATGAGGTTACCATGTGGTCGGATGATAATTTTGTCGGGGGACATATCGCGTTGGATTTCCTCAATACTGTTGGGGACACTGGCAAGTCGCGTTCAAACAACCTGCTCACGTCACCGGAAGCGCTGATGGAGTGGTTCATGGCCAGCGGAGCTCAGGATGAAGACACAGACGACAACTGGCCGTCCCAAGAAGATGTAGACGCGCTGGTTTCGTTTCGAGAGCTGACGCACCGCGTCTTTTCGGCGTCATTGGGCAATACCACGGGCGAGCCTGGTGACGTCCAGAGGTTCGAGTCTCAGATCAAGTCGTCCCTGAGGCGCGCGCATTTGCATCTGAGCGCGGCCCCAGTCAGATGGGTCGCCTCCGGCCGTGGTGGCCACTATTGGATGGACCAGTTTGTTCTGCTTGTCGAAGGGTTCATCCGCGCTCCCGAAGCGACAAAACTACGCCAATGCGAAGGGTGTAGCTGGTTCTTCCTGAATTCAGGAAGGGGGCGGGGCCGCCGGTGGTGCAATATGTCAACGTGCGGCAACCGGAATAAGGTGGCGGCGCATCGGAAACGGCTGTCGGCCGATGATCATGGATAGTGGACCGCTTCATCCACCGGGCTGATCTTTGCGGTTCTGCAGGGCATGCCCGCTCGCTCTCAGCCAATGCCGCCCACGCTCTCAGAACCTGTAGGCCGATTTGGCGAGGTCATAGGACAGCGCCTTGGCCAGGTCGGCGGCGGCGTCTTCGGTGAGGCTGTGTTCGACCACGCGCTCGGCCAGGTATCCGCAGTCGATCCGTCGCGCCAGGTCATGGCGGGCCGCGATCGAGGGCAGCGCACGGGTGTCGTCGTTGAAGCCCACGGTGTTGTAGAAGCCTGCCGTTTCACTGGTCAGCTGGCGAAACCGGCGCATCCCTTCGGCGCTGTCAAAGAACCACCAGGCCGGGCCCAGAAACACCGACGGATAGACCCCGGCCAGCGGCGCCAGTTCCCGTGACAGCGTGGTTTCGTCCAGCGTGAACAGGATCAGCCGCAGCCGCCTGTCCATCCCGTAGCGGTTCAGAAGCGGGCGCAGCCCATGCACGAAATCGGTGCGGCCGGGAATGTCAAAGCCCCGGTCACGGCCATAGCGCGCCAGAACCCCGTGATGATGATTGCGCACCGATCCCGCGTGCAGCTGCATGACCAGCCCGTCCTCAAGGCTCATCGCGGCCATTTCCGTCAGCATCTGAGCGCGAAACAGCTCGTGATCGTCCGGCCCGCCCCTGCCCTGCCGGATCCGGTCAAACAGGGTTGCGGCCTCGTGCGGGGACAGATCGGCGGTCTGGGCGGTGGGATGCCCGTGATCGGACGCTGTCGCGCCATGGGCGATGAAATGCGCCCGGCGGGCCCGGTGGGCGGCCAGATAGCCGGTCCAGTCTGCGGTGTCTTCGCCTGTCAGATCCCCCAGCCGGTCAAGCCGTTCGGAAAAGCCGGGGCTGTCGGGGTCGATCACGTCATCGGGCCGATAGGTGGGCACTACATGCCCGCCCCAGTCGCTGGCGCGGGTGTCGGCATGATGGCGCAGATCGTCAAGGGCTGCGTCGGTGGTGGCGATGACCTCGATCCCGAACCGATCATAAAGCGCGCGGGGCCGATAGGCGGGGCGGCCCAGACAATCGGCGATCTGGTCGTAGAAGCGGTCGGCGGTTTGCGCGCTCAGCTCAAGCCCCGCGAGATCAAAGAGGTTGGCAAAGCTGTGGTTCAGCCAGAACGCCGTGGGGGTGCCGCGAAACAGGTGGAACCGTTCGGCAAACAGGCGCCAGATCGCGCGGCGATCGGTTTCGGTGGTCGCCTCTGACCCGATGCCGATCTGGTCGAACCCGATCCCCTGCGACACCAGCATCCGCGTCACGTAGTGATCCGGCAGCACCAGCAGGTCCACCGGGTCGGAGAAGGCCGTGTTGCGGGCAAACCAGGCCGGATCGGTGTGGCCATGCGGGCAGATCAGAGGCAGATCCCGGACCTGATCATAAAGCCTGCGGGCGACGGCTCGGGCGGGTTCGGTTGCGGGCAGATACTGATCGGGGTGGAACATGGCGCGGTCTTTCGGTCCTTAGCGATCCTCAGAGGCCTGCTTTTCGGCATAAAATGCGGCCAGCACCTCAAAGGCAGGTTTCCTGGTCTGCTTGTCGGCCGCGATCAACCCTTTGCGGTTATAGCCGCGCTGATAAATGCCCTGCCGCCGCTCGACCCGGAAATCATATAATATCCAAGGGCTTATGCCTTTGACATAGTCAAGTTTGCGTAAGATTTCGATCTGGCGGCGATAGACATCGGCCTGATAGGCCAGGCTAAAAAGCCCGTCCGCCGGCCCCTGCTCATGATCGCCATCCGCCCCGGTTTCCGAGATCACCACCGGACGGTCGGGCTGCGAATTGGCGCCGATGCGGATCAGGTCATCAAAGTCGCTTTCGTACCAGCCGTAATATTCATTGATGCCGATGACGTCGATGCGGGCGGCCAACCGGTCCTGAATGGTCAGCGTTTCATGATTGATCAGGCAGGCGGCGGCGGTCAGCCGCGTGGGGTCTTCGGCGCGGGCAAGATCGGCCAACCCTGTCATGAAGGCCAGCCGCGCATCGGTATCGGGGTTTTCGTTGCCCACCGACCAGATGATCACACTGGCCCGGTTGCGGTCGCGGCGGATCAGCTCGCGCAGCTGGTTTTCCGCGTCGCGCCTTGTGGCGGGATTGTCGAAATCAATGGCCCAGTAGACCGGGATTTCCTCCCACAACAGAAACCCAAGCTCATCCGCGATCCGGGCAGCGCGCGGGTCATGCGGGTAATGGGCCAGCCGCAGGAAATTGCAGCCCAGGTCGCGCGCATGCGCGAACCGGCGGCGCAGATCGGTGTCCGAGGTCATCTTGCCCAGATCCGCGTCATCTTCGTGCACGCTGATGCCGCGCAGAAACAGCCGTTTGCCATTCAGCAGAATATCGGTGCCGCGCCGTTCGATCCGGCGAAACCCCACGCGGTCGCTGACCTGATCGCCGCCCGCGCTCAGCGTCACATCATAAAGGACCGGCGTGTCCGGCGACCACAGCTCGGGCGTGGCGGGGATCGCAAGGCTGGCGCGGCCATCGGTCAGCGGCACGGTCATGTCGATGCCAAGACCCGGAATGCCAAGCCGGGCGCTGTCGGTGGGGCCGTCCACATGGATGTCGGCGCGGATCGCGTCGCCCTCGAGCCGCAGGAACAGATCGCGGATCACGCAGGCCGGCGTGTTATACAGCGTCACCGCACGGTAGAGCCCGCCATAGTTGAACCAGTCGGTGTTCTGCATCGGCACCCGGTCGGCGTCGCGGCGATTGTTGACGCACAGCATCAGCCAGTTGTCGCCCGCCGTCAGCGCGCCGCCAAGTTCCACGCAAAACGGGGTCGACCCGCCATAATGGTTGCCCAGAAACTGGCCATTGAGAAACACCTTGCAGTCATATTGCGCCGCGCCCACATGCAGAAACAATCGCCGGCCGGGCTTCAGGTCATGGGTAAAGGATCGCGTGTACCAGGCTGATCCTTCAAAGAAATACCACTTGTCGCACAGCATCTGCCAATTGGATGGTACCGGCACGGTGTCGCCATCGAACGGGTCATAATCCCAAGGCTCACTATGCGGCGCCGGTGTCATGGCAAACCATTTCTGCCGCAGCCCGGTATCCAGCAGATCGACGCAGAAATTCCAGTCCCCGGCAAGCGAGACACCGTCCCGCCCGCCGGTAAAGATCATCGTATCGGCGTTGATCTCTTGCGTGTTGTAAGGGGCGTCATAGGCCTCGTCATGCAGCGACGTCAGGGCGTTCGCGGCAAGATCGGACCTTTCAAGCATCGCGCCCCTCGCAGAATGTGATCAGACCCTGTTCGAGCTCTTCTGGGGTTGCGTCGTCGATGCGCAGCAGATGCTCGACCACCTGCGCGGCCAGGTCTTCGGGCAGATCCGCCAGGGGTTCGCCCGGTGCGCAGAGCAGCATCAGCGCCGCATCGGGGGCAAGGTCGGCCAGATCGCGCAGATCATCGGCCAGCGGATCCTGCACCGTTTCGCCCGCGCGCGCAGCCCGGCGCAGATAGGCCAACCATGCGGCGATGCCCAGCACCAGACCCGGCGCGTCGCGCTTGGCCTTGTGCGCTGCCAGCAGCGGCGCCAACAGGCGTTGTGGCACCTTCTGCGAACTGTCCATGGCGATTTGAGCCAGCTCATGCTGCAATCCGGGATTGGCAAAGCGCTGCAGCAGCCGCTCCCAATAGGGTTCGAGCTTTTTCGGTTTCAGGGCCAGCCCCGGCATCACATCGCGGCGGGCGGTCTGATCGACCAGCCGCAGCAGCACCGGATCGGCGATGGCGTCGGACACATGAGTATGGCCCAGAATCGGCCCCAGCAGCGCCAGCGTCGTGTGGGCCCCGTTCAGCAGCCACAGTTTGGCGGTTTCATATGGATCGACACGCCGCACCCATTCGACCCCCGGCAGATCCGGGCGCGGCCCGGCAAAGCGATCTTCGATCACCCATTGGCTAAAGGGTTCGGTGACCACGGGCGCGGCATCCTTGAACCCGGTGATCTCGGCCAGCGACCGGCGGTCGGCTTCGGTGGCTGCAGGCGTGATCCGGTCCACCATGGACGACGGGAAGCTGACCGATTTGTCCACATATCGCTTGGTCTGCATATCGCGGATCGCGGCACGCACCCGGCGTTCGATCACCTGCCCGTTGCCGCTGAGATTGTCGCAGCTCAGGATCGTCACCGGCCCGGCCCCGTTGCGCGCACGCACACCAAGCGCTTCGGTGATGAGCGCGCCAAGCTCGGGCGTATAGCCTTTTTCGGTGACCGTCAGCGTGATCAGCCGGATCGCAGGGTCGGACATCGCATCGAGCGCGGCCTGATGGCCGCATTCCACCGACAGGACCGATCCGATGACGCGGGTCGACACGCCATCCCCGTCGCGCTCGGCCAGGGTATAGACCCAGTCCTGCGGCTTCAGCAGATCGCGCGTGCGCGGGGTTTGCAGGGAAATCGCCCGGATCCCCCAGCTTGGATCCTGTTCAAGCAGGCTGTCCACATAAGCCGCCTGATGGGCGCGGTGAAAATGGCCGATGCCCAGATGCACGATGCCGGGCGTCACGGCGTCGCGGTCATATTGTGGCAGGCGCGCCGGGCCGCGATAGCCCACCAGCGCCTTGGCGTTGAGATCGGGTTTCAGGCTGCGCGCAATCTCGAGATCGCGCGACAGGGGCAGCTGCACGCGGGTGCCGCTGCGATCCGAATGATAGATCGCCGTGGCCAGCTCCAGCGCCTTGATGCCATCTTCAAGGCCGATCGCATTGCTGTCGGCACCGTCAAGCGCATCGGCAATTGCCGCACAGAAGCCGACAAAGCCCTGCTTGACCTGCGGCACCGACGCGACGGTGTCGTCGATCTCTTTCTGCTTGCTGGTGTCGCGCGCGATGAACCGCCATTGCTGTTCGCCCGGCGCATAGGGGTTGCGCGCGCTTTCCGCGCTCAGCCCACTGAAGACAAGGCGCAGGCGCGAACTGTCGGTGGGGGCGCCCAGCGTGATCGACGATGTCACAAGCGCACCGTTCTGCATCACAAACGACATGGCCCCGCAATCTTCGGTTGCCACCGGGTTGGCGCGCGTGGCCAGCATTGCCGACACTTCGGAGACCGGGCCAAAGACCTGCCCCAGCAGGTCATGGATGTGGATGGCGTGGCTGAGCACCGCGCCGCCCAGCTCATGCGCCCAGGTGCCGCGCCACGGGTTGGCATAGTAATTTGCCTTGCGGTTCCAGTGGGTTTCCAGCGTGGCCACTTGCGGATCGCCCAGCAGCCCGGCGGCCTTGAGCGCGCTCAGCTGCTCAAAGGCGCGGCCGAACCGGTATTGGAACACCGGGAACACGCGCTTGCCCGATGCGGCTTCGGCCGCGGCGATACGATCGGCTTCGACCAGCGATCCGGCGATGGGTTTTTCGACGATGACATGTTTGCCTGCCTCAAGCGCTCGGATCGCGATCGGGGCATGCATGACCGGCGGCAGGCAGATGTCGACAATGTCGATCTCGGGATCGGCCAGAACGCTGTCGATGTCGTCGGTGACGTGTGCGTCGCAGCGCTCGGCCATGGGTTTGGCCACATCGGGGTTGAGATCGCAGATCGTCTGCACCCGGAACCGGGT
Source organism: Marinibacterium sp. (assembly GCA_025800215.1). Taxonomy (GTDB): domain Bacteria; phylum Pseudomonadota; class Alphaproteobacteria; order Rhodobacterales; family Rhodobacteraceae; genus JAOXSC01. The sequence continues at coordinate 17,537 of JAOXSC010000088.1, read as the reverse complement.
GGGCGAGGCCAGAAAGCCCGCCAGGTGTTTTTGCCCGATCCCGCCACCCAGGATCGCCACGCGATAGATCATGCCAGCGCCCCCAACCGGGTGGCGCGCGCCTGAGCCGTCAGCGCCAGTTCCATCACCTTGAAACAATGCGCCTGCGTCATCGCGGTTTCGCTGCGGGCCTTCACATCGGCAATCAGCCGGTCGAAATAGGGCAAGGGGGCGTCGGACGCATCCATATGCTCACAGCGGGATGCATTCACGAGATACAGGTGATCCGTTCCCGCGCGCCCCGCGACATCAACGTATTTGCGCAATTCCATATAGCCTTCGGTTCCAAGAATTGTCAGCCGCCCGTCGCCCCAGTTCGGCAGAGCGTCGGGCGTGTACCAATCTACCCGGATATACCCCTGCCCCCGATCCGAGCGCAACATGATCTCGCCAAAGTCCTGCAGGCCCGGATCGGCCGGATTGGCAAAATTGCCCACCGATGAGGTCACGATTTCAGCATCGGTGGACCCGGTCAGGAACAGGAACTGATCGACCTGATGCGACGCGATATCCGTCAGGATCCCGCCATAGGATGCGTCGTCAAAGAACCAGTCGGGCCGGGTGGCGCGGTTCAGCCGGTGCGGCCCCAGCCCCACCGTTTGCACCACCTGGCCGATGGCGCCTTCGGCCACCAGCTCGGCGGCGCGGGTCATGGCGGGCACTTCGAACCGTTCGGAAAAATCAATCGACCAGATGCGCCCGGTATCGGCCACGCAGGCGCGCAGCGCGGCCAGCTGATCCAGCGTGGTGCAGCCGGGCTTGTCGGTCATGACATCCTTGCCTGAGCGCATCGCCTCGATCGCGAGAACCGCGCGCCGCACGGGGATGTCGGCCAGCAGGATCATGTCGATCTCGGGATCGTCCAGCAGGGTGCGCCGGTCTTCGACGCGGGGGATGTCGGGAAAGCGCTTGATGAACCCGTCCACTGGCTGCGGATAGCCTTGGGTCCACCAGCCCTTGCAGGTACAGCCGCGCGCCAGCATCTGTTCAAGCTGTCCATAGATATGCCGGTGATCCACGCCGATCACGCCAAGGGTCAGGCTCATGAGTGCGTCTCCAGATCCACGCGCCGCCCGTCGCGGGATGATGTTTCAAAGGCGGTGATCAGCCGGTGCACCTGCAGCGCCATGGCACCGGTGACGCGCGGGGCACGCCCGTCGCGGATGGCATCGGCAAAATCGGCAATCAGCGACTGGTGCCAGTCAAAGGGAAAAGCCATGGGATCGGCGCCGCCCCCGGTGCCGCTGGCGGTGTCGCCGATCTGTTCGGTGCGCCCGTCGCGCCAGTGGATCTGCAGCACCCCCGACTGCAGCACCACCGCCGCGTGATCACAATCCAGCCGCAGGCTTTCGGCGGTGCCCGGAAAACTGGCGGTGCTGGCAAAGACCGATCCCACCGCCCCATTGGCAAAGCGCAGGGCGCCTGCGGCCACGTCTTCGGCCTCCATCCGGTGAAGCGGCGTCGTGGCGCACAGGGCCTGGACGGCGGTCACCGGCCCGGCAAGCGACAGCATCAGATCCAGCGTGTGGATCGCCTGGCTGATCAGCACTCCGCCGCCGTCACGGGCATAGCTGCCCCGGCCGGGTTCGTCGTAGTAGGCCTGATCGCGCCACCAGGGCACATCGGCGCGCACGACGCGGATTGCCCCAAGCGCCCCATCCGCCAGCAGCGCCGCAAGGGTCTGGGATGCCGCGCGAAACCGATGCTGGAACACCACGCCAAGCTGCACCCGCGCCTTGGCACAGAGATCCACGATGGTTTCGGCCCCGGCCAGATCCCGTTCGAGCGGTTTTTCCGACAGCACATGTTTGCCCGCCCCGGCAAAGCGCGCGACGATGTCGGCGCGGGCATCGGGCGGGGTGATCAACAGCACCGCATCCACGCGCGGATCATGGGCCAGCTGATCCAGCTGGTCGGTCACCGCAAACCCGTAGCTCGCGGCAAAGGCATCGCGTGACGCCTGCGAGCGCGCATAGGCGCCGATCACCTCGATCCGGTCCGACAACGCCTGCAGTGCCAGCGCATGGGGTTTGGCCGCCATCCCCAGACCGACGATGGCAAGGCCCAGCCGATCCGTCATGCGCCCACCCCATTGGCCAGAGTGTCCCCGTTGGCATCAAAGACATGCATCTGAGAACGGTCGATACGCAGCGCCACCTGCTGGCCGGCCTGCACCGCCAGCTGGCCGGGCCGGTGCAGGGTGATCTGAGGCAGCCCGTCGCCGTCGCAGTACAGATAGGTTTCGCCGCCCAGCTGTTCGGTCAGGGTGACCGTGGCGCTCAGATCAGGATCGCCATCCGTCATGTCAAGATGCTCGGGCCGGATGCCAAAGGAACAGGCATCGCCGGGTGCCAGCCCGTCCACCGCCGGGATCGGGATGCGAAAGCCCGCCCCGCTCAGGATGAGACCATCAGGGGCGGCTTCGGCGCGGGCTTCGATGATGTTCATGCGCGGAGAGCCGATGAACCCGGCCACAAAGGCGTTGCAGGGCCGGTTGTACAGATCCAGCGGCGTGCCCACCTGTTCGATCCGGCCCGATTGCAGCACCACGATCTTGTCGGCCAGCGTCATCGCTTCGACCTGATCATGGGTGACATAGATCATCGTCCCGCCGATGCTGGCATGCAGCGCGGCCAGTTCCTTGCGCATGGCCACGCGCAGTTCGGCGTCAAGGTTTGACAGGGGTTCGTCGAACAAAAACGCCTTGGGGTCGCGCACGATGGCCCGGCCGATCGCCACACGCTGGCGCTGACCCCCTGACAGGGCCTTGGGTTTGCGGTGCAGGTAATCGCCCAGTTGCAGCATCTCGGCCGCGCGGGTCACGCGGGCGTCGATCTCGGACCGGGGCATTTTCGAATTTTCCAGCCCGAAGGCCATGTTCTTGTAGACCGACATATGCGGATACAGCGCATAGGACTGGAACACCATGGCCAGCCCGCGTTCGGATGCAGGGATGTCATTGACCACCGCCCCGTCGATTTCCACCGCGCCGCTGGTGATCCCTTCAAGCCCGGCGATGATCCGCAGCAGCGTGGATTTCCCGCAACCCGACGGGCCCACAAAAACGCAGAACTCGCCCGATGCCACGGTAAGGTCGATCCCGTGGATCACCTCGACCGGGCCATAGGCTTTCTTGACCTCTTTGAGACGGATCTCTGTCATCGCAAAACGTCCTTTGTCATCGGCTTCAGCGGCTGCGCATTGCGGCGGCCTGGGCGGGGTCGGCCCGTTGCAACATCAGCGGCGGGCGCCCCTGCAGGATCTGGGCCATGTCATCCAGCATCATAGCCCGGATCCGCGCATAAGACGCCGCGATGCCCCCCGCCAGATGCGCCGAAAAGCGCACATTGGGCGTGCTGCGCCACGCCGAGCCCGGCGGCACCGGTTCATCGGGAAAGACATCGACCACCGCGCGGAACGCCCCCGATCCCGCAAGATCCAGAAACGCGTCGAAATCCACGATCTCGGCGCGCGAGGCCAGAACAACCGTGCTGTCGGGGCGGATCATCTGCAGTCGTTCGCGGGTCAGAAAGCCTGCATTGTCGCGGGTCACACCCGCCAGCAGGAACAGCACATCCGCCCCGCCAAGCGCGGATTCAAGATCCACGGGCTCGGTGCCTTCGGCCCGCAGATACGCATCAGACAGCCATGGGTCATGCACCATTAGGCGCACGCCAAAGGGGCGCAGAAGAGGCGCCAGTGAGCGGCCAAGATTGCCGTACCCCACCAACGCCACTTCCGCCCCATAAAGCGATTTCGCAGTTGCGTTGCCCATGATGCCATAGGCCTCGCCCCCGCTGCGAAATCGCGGATCCGCATCCCCCAATGCGCGCAGCGACAAGATCGCCTGCGCCAGACAGTATTCGGCCACCGCAGGCGCCATGGCCGGTGCGGCCGACAGCACGTGAATGCCGCGGGCGTGGGCTGCGGCATAGTCGATGTTGGGCTCCCAATTGCCCTTGACGTTGATGATCGCGCGCAGGGCCGGGGCCCGGTCCAGCCGCGCGCGCGGCATGGCGGTCTGACCGATAAGGATGGTCATCCGCTCAAGATGCCGCTCAACCAGGTCATCGGGCGCGCGCGATCCCCAATGGGCCACCACATCGCCCATCTGCGCCAGCTTCGCCGCGCAGCCGGGGGTGTAGACCATGGCCTGCGTGCGCGGATGGGGATCAAGAAAGATCAGCGGTTTCATTTCATCCCCGCATTGGCAATGCCGGTGGTGATGAAGCGCTGCAGAAAGGCAAAGACCAGCGTCACCGGGATCAACGTGACCACGGTCATCGCCAGAATGTAGTGCCACTGCACGTCAAGCTCGCCCTGGAACGCATTGAGCCCGACCTGCAGGGTATAGACCTCGGACCGGTTCAGAACGATCAGCGGCCATAGGAAATCATTCCACCGCCACATGATCGAAAAGATCGCCAGCACGGCAATGGCGGGCGTGGCCAGCGGCAGCACCACGCGCGAATAGATCTGCCATTCGGATGCCTTGTCCATGCGGGCGGCTTCGATCAGATCTTTGGGGATCGTGAGCATGTACTGGCGCAGCAGAAACACCCCCGTCGGTGTCGCCGCCCCCGGCAGGATCACCGCCCAGAGCGAATTGATCATGCCAAGCTGCGTCACCACCAGATAGACCGGCACCAGGATCACCGTGATCGGGATCAGCAGCGTTCCGATCACGAAGACCATGATCGCGTTGCGCCCGCGAAACTGATAGATCGCCAGCCCATAGGCGGCCATGGAGTTGATCAGCAGCGTCACCGCCGTGGCCACCACCGTCACGATCACCGAATTCGACAGGTATTTCAGGAAATTGAACCGCTCGAGCGGGTCCGAGTAGTTTTCCAGCGCGAGGCGGAATTCGCGGATCTCTTCGCGCTGGTCAATGGGCACCTTGTAGGTCTGATCGGGGTTTTCAGGGTCGACCATCTGGCTGACGATGCCGATGCGGCGGATCTGGGCCAGATCCCGGACCGTGCCGTCTTCGAGCGTGGTGCGATAGAGCGGCAGAGGTTTGCGGTGGCCTTCGACCTCGACCTCGATCTGGCTGAGCGGCAGGAAGGTCGGCGGAAATTCCACCAGCCCCGCAGGCGTCTTGAACGACGACAGCACCAGCCAGACCACCGGCCCGAACATCAGCACGACGCCAAAGGCCAGGTAGACATAGGAAAACACATCCGTCCAATGCAGCCGGCCCCGGCCCCTGCGGGCGGTCATCATCTGCGCAAGCTTACCCATCGTCGCGCCGCCGTGTTGCGGCCAGCTGGGCCATGGTCAGAAAGAACAGCACAACCCCCAGCACCACCGACGCCGCCGCCGCCAGGCCGAAATTCTGGACCTGGTCGGTAAAGCCGGTGTTGTAGATGTATTGCACGATGAACTGTGTGGCCGTGCCGGGGCCACCGCCGGTCAGCACAAAGACCTCGTCAAAGATCTGCACCCCCTTGATCAGCGCCAGCACCACCACCACCAGAAGGTTGGGCCACAAAAGCGGCAGTGTGATGCGCCAGAACACGCGTTCGGGGCGGGTGCCGTCCATTTCGGCGGCTTCATAAAGATCGGGCGGGATCGCCTGCAGCCCGGCCAGCAGGATCAGCGTATAGAACCCCATATGCGCCCAGATCGACACGAAGATGGCCCAGAACATCGACCATTCGGGCGACACGAAAAACAGGATCTTGTCGAGCCCGATCGACACCAGAAACGCATTCAGGATGCCATCACGCAGCAGGATCCATTTCCAGATCAGCGCCACCACCACCGGCGACAGCAGCACCGGAAAGAAGAACACCGCCCGGAAAAAGCCCCGCCCGCGGATTTCGCGGTTCAGGATCAGCGCAGTGATCAGCGAAAACAGCACCATGAAGCTGACCTGGAAAAAGATGAAGGTCGCGGTGTTGTAGATCCCTTTCCAGAAGCGGTCTTCGCGGCAGGTGACGGGATCCCCGAAGGTCTCGCAATCCAGAAGAAAGCCATATTGCTCGGTGCCGACAAAGGGCCGGTCGCTCAGGAACAGCTGCGTGCCGCCGGTCAGCGAAAAGGCAAAGTTGATAAACAGCGGGATCACCACGAAGAGACCGAAGAACACCAGGTTTGGCGCCAGAAACAGCCAGGGCATGCGGCGGATCCCCACCAGCCGCTGCAGTGCGGCAAAGGGCCATTCGAGCAACCGGAACACCAGATGCACCGGCCAGGCCGCCAGCGCGGTCAGCCGGTCCGACAGGCTGCTTGTGTCATGCTCTGCGTGGTCTGTCTGGGCCATCACGGTCCCCGTTGCTTGGGTCGGGACCGGCCCGGATGCCACATGGCGCATCCGGGCCGGATCGGGTCAGCGTGACTTTTCAGCCAGTTGCTTGGTCACGTCGTCGGACATGCGCTCATAGGCCTGATCCAGCGTCAGCTCGCCCACGATGGCTTCGTTCAGGCGCGAGATCAGCGCGTTGAACATCACCCGGTTGTTGGCATAGCCCTGCAGGTCGAAGGCCACCGGCGAAATGCCCGGCACCGCGGCCGAGAACGTCGCCAGCGCATGCTGGGCGCGCGGATCGTCGGTGTCGAACTCCACCCCACTTTCGGCCAGCCCCAGATGACCCGGAATGAACAGCGTCTTGCCGTAGAATTCGGCCAGCTGCTCTTCCTGCGCCAGCCAGTCCATCAGCTTGCCGACCTCTTCGGGGTGCTCGGTGTCCTTGATCGCCACCAGCGCCGCACCACCGGGCATGCCCGAACAGGCCGCAGGGCCACAGGGCGCGGGCACCGCCCACCAGTCGAACCCGTCGCCGATCTGCTCGGCAAATTGCGGGATCTGCCAGGAGCCCGACATATACATCACCACCTGAGCGTTGGCGAAATCTTCGTTGGCGCCCAGATAGGTCGACCCCGACACCGAGCCCCAAAGCTCTTTCGACATGGTGCCGTCCTGGTGCCAGTCGTACAGGCGCTGCGCCATCGCCTTGAGCCCGTCATCAACCAACGCCGGTTCCCCGGCGGGGTCGAACATCTGCGCGCCCATGGAAATCGCAGGGCCCGACACCCGGTGGCCCGACCGGTCCCAGGCCATCGGGATCGGAATATCAAGCGCTTCGGCCACGGCATTGACGGCCGTGGCATAGTCGTCCCAGGTGGCGCCTTCGCCCGGAAGCTCGACGCCAGCCTGTTCAAACAGGGTCTTGTTCACATAAGGCCCGGTCACCGACAATTGGGTCATGAACCCCGGAATGGCGTCAGAGTCAGGCGCAAGCCAGCTCAGGAACGGGCCGAAACTGGCGCGCCAGTAGTCGGTATCGGCCAGATGCGGGGTCAGATCCATGTAGAAATCCGACAGCCCGCCCAGATCGGTCACCCGCGCGATGTCGGGGCCTTCGCCAGCGGCCAGCTGGATCGGCAGCGATTCAATGATCGCCTTGTATGGCACCACATCCAGCGTGACCTTGATGTCGGGATTTGCCTCTTCGAACCGGTCGAGAAGGCCTTGCATGACCTCGCCCTCGATCCCGTCATTGTACCACATCATGCGCAGTTCGGTTTCGGCCAAGGCGGCCTGTGCCGTGAACGCCAGCGCCAGAGCGCTTGTGCTCAGAAGCCCTTTCAGTTGCATTGTCATTCTCTCCTCCCTTGATCGGTTGTTCGGGGCTATCCGCCCCCGGCCCCGGTCGGACCGTCGTCAAGTTCCAGGACCGAGCCCACATGCGCGGCCATGGTTTGCGATGCCCCCTTTGCATCCCCGTCACGGATGCGGGCGATAATGCTGAGATGTTCGTCAAAGGCGCGGCGCGAACGCATTGGGATCTGCGACATCAGCGTATAGCGCTGGCGATCCACATGGCCCTTGACCGACTGCACCAGCGGCCAGCTGTCGGGGACCCCGGCAAGTGCTGCCAGCTTGGCGTGAAACGCCTCGTCATGATGAAAGAACGTGGCATAGTCGTCGATCCGCGCGGCCTCGGCCTGGCGGGCCAGAATGGGATCAAGCGGCGACAGGTCCGGGTGCAGCGTGGCCAGCCGCTCGACCACCGCGCATTCCAGCGCGGTGCGCACGAACACCGCCTGGCGCAGACGTTCGTGATCAAGCTGGGCCACCACGGTGCCCACCTGCGGGCGGATCGTCACCAGCCCTTCCGAGGCAAGCTGCTGCAGGGCCGCGCGCAGCGGCGTGCGGCTGATGGCAAATTCCTGGGCCAGCGTGGCTTCGGACAGGCGCGCGCCGGGGGGCAGCGTATTGTCGACGATGCGGCGGCGCAGCACGTCATAGACCTGTCGCGAGATGGGCAGCGTCTTGTCGATTTCGACCCCTGACAGCGCGGTATTCATGTGGCCTGCCCCCCAAGCCCTGCGATCACCCCGCGCAGTTCGGCCAGCCCCTTGAGCCGCCCCACCGCCGGATAGCCGGGCTGCGTGCCCGCCCCCAGATCGGACAGGATTTCCTGTCCGTGATCGGGACGCATGGGAATATCGGCATCCAGACGCCCCTGTTCGCGGCGCCGGGCTTCTTCGTCGAGCACGGCGGCCAGCACGGCGACCATGTCGGTCTGGCCCGACAGGTGCTCGTCTTCGAAGAACGAACAGGGCACGGTGTCGCTGTCTCGGGTCACGTTGCGCAGGTGCAGAAAATGGATGCGCGGCCCGAAGTCGCGCACCATCTGCGCGCAGTCATTGTCGGCCCGTGCCCCCAGCGATCCGGTGCACAGCGTCATGCCCGCCGCCGGGCTGTCGACCGCATCCAGAATATGGGCATAGTCGGCTGCAGTGGACATGGTGCGCGGCAGGCCGAGCAGATCAAAGGGCGGGTCATCGGGATGGCAGCACAGGCGCAGCCCGAGCCGTTCGGCCAGCGGCACGATTTCGGACAGGAAATCCACATGGTTCCGCCGCAGCTGCGCGGCATCAATCCGGTCATAAGGCGCCAGGGCGGCGCGCAGCGTGTCCAGCGTCCAGTGATCGACCGATCCCGGCAGCCCCGCCCCGATATTGCGCGCCAGCGCGTCACGGTCCGCATCGCTCATCGCGGCGAAACGGGCGCGGGCGGTGTCAATCAGGGCGTCGGGGTAATCATCGGGCGCGGCCGGACGGGCCAGAATGAACAGGTCAAAGGCGGCAAAGGTGGCCAGATCAAAGCGCATCGCCGTGCCGCCATGGCCCATGCGCGCATTCAGATCGGTGCGCGTCCAGTCAAGCACCGGCATGAAATTGTAGCACACCGTTTCGATCCCCGCCCGCGCCAGCGCGGTCAGCGATGCGCGGTAGGCATCCAGGTGCGCCTGCAGGTCGGCGCCTTGGGTCTTGATGGTTTCAGAGACCGGCAGGCTTTCGACCACGCACCATTTCAGGGTGCCGCCCGACCCGGTCAGGATCTCGCGTTGGCGCTGCGCGATTTCATCGTCGCCCCACACGTCGCCCGCGCGCCGATGGTGCAGCGCGGTCACGATCCCCGTGGCCCCGGCCTGTCGCACATCACTGAGCCGGACCCGGTCCTGTGGTCCGAACCATCGCCAGGTCTGTTGCACCCTGCCCTCCCCTGATGGTACTCTGGCGCACTAGTATACCAGTTGAGCGGAAATTGCAATTGCCTGATCTGACCCGCCCTGCCCTCGCCAGTTTGCTCGGCCTGCCCGCGCCAGAGCCCGCGCCGGTGCGCTGGCAGGTGCTGTCTGATCAGCGGTATCAGGGCGTGCGACTGCGCGCCCTGACGGTCGGAGCGAGGGGCATTCCCGCGTTGTGCCTGTCCCCTCTGGACCAGACGGCGACAAGGGCGGGTGCGGGGGTGCTCTATTGCCATGCCCATGGGAACGCCTATGCCATCGGCAAATCCGAGCTGACCGACGGTCGCCCGGCCTTGTGCGATCCGCCTCTGGGGCTGGCGCTGGCGCAGGCGGGGGCCACGGTGATCTGCCCGGATCTGAGCGGCTTTGGCGCCCGTCAGGGCGAGGGGCGCGAAGAGGCGCTGGCCAAGGCCGCCCTGTGGCACGGGGGCTCGCTCATGGGGCAGATGGCCGGGGATCTGATCGCCACGCTTGAGGTGCTGCGCGCCCTTGGCGCCACGGACCGGATCGCAACGGTGGGGATCTCGATGGGCGGCACGCTGGCCTATCTGGTCGCGGCGCTGCGCGGCGATGTGACGGCCTGTGCCCAGCTTTGCGTCTTTGCCAATATCGGCCCGCTCATCGACAGTGGCGCGCATGATCTGCACGGACCCTACATGACCATTCCGGGCCTTCTGCCCGATCATGACATGGGCGACATCGCAGCCCTTGTTGCGCCCCGCCCGCAATTTGTGATGACCGGCGCGCGCGATCCGCTGACCCCCGATGCGGCCTATAGGCCCGCCGCCGATCGGCTGCGACGCGCCTATGCCCGCGACCCGGCGGCCCTGACCCTGCGGCGCGAGGCAGAGATCGGTCATCACGAAACCCATGCGTCGCGCGCTGCGGTGATGGGGTTCCTGCGCGCGGCGCTGGCCCTGTGACCGCCGCATCGGAACAATAAGTGATCGACTGGTCCGCACCTTGGATCATATCTGAGTGATCGGCCCAAAAACCGCTCGAGCGGCGCTGCCCGGCTTGCTAGCCCGGCCAGACCGAACCGCCGCCATGATCAGACCAGCGGCCTGTCCAACCACCTGCCATCGGGATCCGCCATGACACACCGCCCTGACCACCCATCATTGTTTGCCGCGATCTGGCATTCGCTCAAAGCCCTGCCGACCTGGGTCATCCTCTGGATGATGTTTTGGCTTGGGCCCATCAATATGGCCAGCATCGCCTTTCTGAACGAACCCAAGGGCGCGCTGATTGCGCTGCTGGCCTGGGGCGGCATGGCGGCCAGCCTGATCACCGTGATCATGCATCGCGGGTTTTCGCGGCTGGTGGCCGGTGGGCACGTGTTTTTCTGGACGCCGCTGGTGCTGATCGTGCTGTTTGCCCGGCCCGAGGGCAGCGCAGCCTATAGCACCTATCTGACGGTGCTGCTGGCCACCAACGTGTTTTCGCTGATCTTTGACATCAACGACCTGCGCCGGTGGCTGGGCGGAGATCACAGTGTCCTTGGACATGACCAAACGCCCTGACGCGGCCCCTGTGCGGTGATCATGGCCAGCCGCGCAAGCGATGGGTCACACCTGCAGGAACCGTTCTTTCACCTGCGGCGTGGCAAGCAGTTCTGCGGTGCTGCCTGACCACGCGACGCGCCCCTTTTCGATCACCACGTGGTGATCGGCAAGGCGGGTCAGGGCCTCGACATTCTTGTCGATCACCAGGATCGCTTCGCCTTCGGATTTGAGCCGCGCCAGCACGGCCCAGATGTCAGCGCGGATCAGCGGGGCAAGGCCTTCGGTCGCCTCGTCGAGCACCAGTAGGCGCGGGTTGGTCATCAAGGCGCGCCCGATGGCCAGCATCTGCTGTTCACCACCCGACAGCTGATCGCCCATGTTGCCCCGGCGCTCGGACAGACGTGGGAACAGGTCATAGATCCGATCCAACGTCCAACGCCCACCTTTACGCCCGTCCTTGCGCGCGGTGACCTGCAGGTTTTCCTGCACCGTCAGGGTTGGAAAGATCTGCCGCCCTTCGGGCACCAGACCCAGACCGGCGCGTGCGATCAGGTGGGGTTCAGCCCCGGTCAGGTCGCGCCCGTCCACCACGACCCGCCCCGCCCGCGCCGGGATCAGGCCGAAAATCGTGTTGATCGTGGTCGTCTTGCCCATGCCGTTGCGCCCCAGCAGGGTCACAACCTCGCCCTGTGCCACCTGCAGGTCGATCCCGTGCAGGATCCGGCTCTGGCCATAGCCGGCGACAAGACCCGACACCTGCAGCATCACGATGCCTCCTCTTGCCCAAGATAGGCCGCGCGCACCGCCGGGTCGCTGCGGATCTGATCGGGTGTTCCGGTGGCGATGATCCGGCCATAGACCAGCACCGACACCCGGTCGGCCAGGGCAAAGACCGCATCCATGTCATGTTCGATCAGCACCATGGTCAGCTGCCCCTTGCGCGCGCGCAGCTGTTCTACAAACCGCTCGGCTTCGGCACCGCCGATGCCGGCCAGCGGCTCATCCAGCAGCAGCACGCTGGGATCGGTGGCCAGCGCGATCGCCAATTCCAGACGCCGGTGTTCGCCATGCGACAGCGCCCCGGCCAGCACATGAAGCCGATCGCCCAGATCGGTCGCATCCAGCACGGCGCGCGCGGCGTCGTTCAGGGGCTGTTCTTCGGCCACGCGACCAAAGAAGCGAAAGCTTGACCCCGACCGCGCCTGCACCGCCAGCGCCACATTTTCAAGCACGCTGAACCCCGGCAGCACCGATGTGATCTGAAACGACCGGGCCAGCCCGCGATGCACCCGTGCAGGCGGCGACAGATGGGTGATGTCGGACCCGTCCAGTTCGATCCGTCCACTGTCGGGCGTCAGCTGCCCCGAAAGCTGGGCAATCAGCGTCGTTTTGCCCGCACCGTTGGGGCCGATGATGGCGTGGATTTCGCCGGGCTCGACCGCAAGGCTCACGTGATCGGTCACCTTGAGCGCCCCGAAGCTGAGGCAGAGGTCATGCAGGGTCAGGCGGCTCATGATCGCCCCCGCATCAGCCGTTCGATGATGCCGGTGATCCCGCGCGGGGAATAGAGCACCATCAGCACCAGAATGATGCCAAAGACCAGTTTCCAGTGTTCGGTGAAGACTTCGAGCCACTCTTCAAGGACGATCATCGTCACCGCCCCGGCAATGGCCCCCGACAGCGTGCCCGCGCCGCCCAGAACGACCATGAAGATCAGCTCGCCCGAGCGGTGCCACGAAATGAAGGCGGGCGACACGAATTCGGCCTGATTGGCCAGCAGCACCCCCGCAATCGCCGTCATGCAACCCGAGATCACAAAGGCCGTCAGCTGATAGCGGCGCGGGGCAAAGCCGATCGCTTCGATCCGGGTGGGATTTTCACGAATGCCCGTCAGCACCCGCCCAAAGCGCGACCCGACAATGCGATGGGCCAGCCAGAACAGCGCCATCAGCACCGCCAGCGTGACATAGAAGAACACCAGATCATGCTCCAGCACGGACGAGCCCAGCAGGGTTGAGCGTTGCCGCAACCCGGTGCCGTCATCGCCCCCAAAGGCCGACAGCGAGGTGAAGAAGAAATAGACCATCTGACCAAAGGCCAGTGTGATCATAATGAAATACACCCCTCGCGTGCGCAGCGAAATCGCGCCGGTGATCAGCGCAAAACCGGCCGACACCACCACGGCTGCTGCCATGTGCAGCCCCAGATCGGTGATGCCAAAGCGGGACAGGATCGCAACCGCATAGGCTCCGAACCCCAGATAGGCGGCATGGCCAAAGGACACCATCGCACCGAACCCCAGGATCAGATCCAGCGCCAGCGCCGCAATGCCATAGGCCAGGATGCGCGCGCCGATCACCACCAGAAACGGATCATCCGCCAGCCAGGCCACCAGCGGCAGCAGGGCAAACCCGGCAAAGAGCATCAGTGCTGCGACCACGCGCCCATGAATGCGCGGCGCGGTCATGAGCGGGCTCCGAACAGGCCCTGAGGCCGGGCAAACAGGATTGCGGCCATCAGGATATAGACCAGCATCGGCGCCAGCGTCCGCCCCGCCTGCCCGGCGGCGGCCGGATCCAGCACCGCGCGCATCGCGATGGGGCCGAACACCCCGCCCACCGTATCGACCAGCGCCACGAGGATGGCGCCGAAAAACGCCCCCTTGACCGACCCGATGCCACCGATCACCACCACGACAAAGGTCAGGATCAGCACGCTTTCACCCATGCCGGTATCGACCGACAGGATCGGTGCCACGATCCCGCCCGCAAAGCACGCCATCACCGTGCCCAGCATGAAGACGATGGCAAAAAGCCGCCCGATCGGCACACCAAGCGCCGCCACGATGTTGCGATGCGTGGCGCCCGCGCGCAGCAGCATGCCAAGCCGGGTGTGGTTGACCATGACATAAAGCCCCACCGCCACCGCCAGCCCTGCGGCAATGATCGCCAGCCGGTAGACCGGGTATTTCAGGGGCCCCATGAGCGGGATCGACCCGTCCAGAAGCTCGGGCATGGGCACGCCGATGGGGGCGGTGCCCCAGATGATCTTGACGGTTTCATTGGCGATCATCACCAGACCGAAGGTCGCCAGAACCTGATCCAGATGCGAACGCTCATAAAGCCTGCGGATGACAACATATTCCAGCACCAGCCCGATCAGGGCCGCCGCCGGGATCATCAGCCCCAGTCCCAGCCAGAAACTGCCCGTGAGCGCGGCAAAACTGGCCGTGAGATACCCCCCCACCATATAGAGCACCCCATGGGCCAGGTTCACCACATCCATGATCCCGAAGACCAGCGTCAGACCGGCCGCGATCAGAAACAGCAGAACCCCCAGCTGCAACCCGTTAAGCAGTTGCAGAACAAGCAGATTGGTCATCAGCAGGTCTTTCGTCCGGGCTTAGGGCATGGTGCAGTCGGCGGCGTAGGTATCGACATAGTCGTCAAAGATCTTTTCGCGCAGCGATGTCTGATACAGGCCATCATCGCGCTTGATCGCTTCGACCAGATAGAAATCCTGAACCGGGAACTGGTTGACGCCGAATTTGAAATCGCCGCGCGGGCTGTCGAAATCGGCCTCGGCCAGGGCGGCACGCAGGGCGTCGCGATCGCTGAGGTCTCCGTCCAGCTTGCGCACGGCCGCGTCGATCAGCTGGGCCGCGTCATAGGCCTGCATGGCATAGGTGCCCGGCACGGCGCCATGGGCATCAAGATAGGCCGACACAAAGGCCGCATTGGCGGCGTTGTCCATGTCGGGCGCCCAGTTGGCCCCGCCAAGATACCCAAGCGCCGCGTCCTGCGTGGCGGGCAGCGTGGTTTCGTCCACCGTGAACGCGGACAGGAACGGAATGCTGCCCAGCCCCGCCTGATCATATTGGCGCACCAGGTTCACGCCCATCCCGCCGGGCATGAAGGTAAACAGGGCATCGGGCTGAAACGCCGCGATCTGGGCCAGTTCCGACGAAAAATCAAGCTGACCGAGTTCGGTGAACACCTCGCCCGCGATGCCGCCGTCATACGAGTTCTTGAACCCCGCAAGGCTGTCTTTGCCGGCCTGATAATTCGGCGCCATCAGAAAGACATTCTGATAGCCCTGCGCCTGCGCATAGGCGCCCATGACCTCGTGGTTCTGGTCGTTCTGATACGAGGTCGCAAAGAAATTGGGGTGGCAATC
The DNA here is from genome assembly GCA_025800215.1 of Marinibacterium sp. Lineage (GTDB taxonomy): Bacteria > Pseudomonadota > Alphaproteobacteria > Rhodobacterales > Rhodobacteraceae > JAOXSC01. Next base: position 2,272 of record JAOXSC010000088.1, on the reverse strand, counting down.
GGCCCCCGCGAAATTCGACGGGCCCGCATTGGTGGAAATCAGGATGGTGCCGGTTTCGGTCACCGGCCGGTGGATGGCCATCAGCACGTTGGAAAAGATCGGGCCGACAACAAAATCCACCTGATCCCGCGCCACCAGCTCGCGCGCCTTGTCGGCGGCGTTGTCGGGGCGGCGCTCATCATCGACCACGATGATTTCGGTTTTCATCCCGCCCAGATCTCCGATCCGGTCGGCGGCCAGCATGAACCCGTTCCTAGCCTGCTCGCCCAGGGCCGCAGCGGGGCCCGAGAGCGTATAGACCAGCCCGATCCGCAGCACGTCATCGCCGGCAGATGCCGGGGCGTCTTCGGCCAGGGCCGGGGCGGCCAGCGCGGTTGCCAGTGCGGCGGCGATCAGGGGTGTCTTGTGGGTCATCTGTGGTCCTCCGGGATGGTGTGGGTTGGGGGTCTTGGCCGCCCCTTGCCCAAGTCTTTAGCGCGGATCGACAGGATGTGCAGCCCTTTCGGCTCGCAACGCCGGGTCAGGGCGCCGGTGGCCTGCCGAGGCCTGTCAGAGGTGGATTCCGGCAGGGGGCAGGACCGTATCACAGGCCCAAGCCCGCTGCGCTGCGGAGAATAGCGGCTAAAAGCCCTTCTTGACCGATATCGCAGCGTGCATGACTGTCAGCAAAACGAGGCCTGTTCATGTCCTCGTAGTGTCTTTTGTTTCAAGATGGAGTTTCTATTGCAGTTTTCCGAGAGCTATTTGGGGCAATTGCGTGCCTTGGTTGGAAACAGGCGGCTCTTGGCAGTCGGTGCGCGTGTCTTGATCGAAGATGCCATGAGTAGGTTCTTGATAATCAAGCGGACAGATAGCGGTCACTGGGGCTTGCCGGGCGGTTCAATGGAACTCGGAGAATCTTTGATGGATGTTGTCTTTCGTGAAGCTAGGGAAGAGGCAAATGCCTCTTTGGAAAGAGTAACTGCGTTTGGCTTGTCGTCAGATCCAAACATCGAGCAGCACACTTATCCCAATGGGGACCAATTGCAAAACATCTCCCTGCTTGCGCATGGCTATCTTTCAAACGCCGACTACGCACCGGACGGAGGTGAAGCATCAGAAATCAGGTTCGTTCGCTACGAGGAAATTGATCCCGATAGCTTCGTCGCGACCGAATATCCTACATTTTCGCACTGGCAGTCGTTCAAAGATACCGGAACTTTCCAAATCGTTTAACTAAACGTCCGACCGAAACGAAGTCACCAGAGCGGACACAGTCCGGAACGACACAAACGACAGCTTCGTCCCGCACAGGAGCCAATCACCCTCCCATTTGAAAGAGTGATTTTTCAAGACGACTTCTGCATCGGCAAAAACAAGAGGCCAGGAAGGCCAAAAATCAAGTAGGGTCAAATGGTAAACGGGCGTTGGCTTTTCTTGTGATAGGGTCCTGCCCCCTACCGGAATCCACCTCTGTCAGGACCTGTCCGTTCAGCGCTCTGGCCCGCTCACAGCCCCGCATCGCGCGCTTCGGCGCGGATGCGGCGGCGGGTCAGCAGAAAGCTTGCCACGCCCAGCCCCAAGACCCCGACCGACACCGGCAATGCGATGACACCCAGCAGCGACAGGACCGGATCCTGCCCCGCGAATTTGAGAAACCCCAGCCCCGCCACCGACATGCCAAGCGCGGTTTTCACATGCGCCAGCAACGTGCGCTGATTGGCCAGATCGCTGCGGATCACCGCCAGCATCACGGTATCTTCGGCGCGTCGGATGGCCAGATCTGACGAAGACTGTTCGGACATACCCTATCGGAACCAGAAAGCACCCTGCAGGGCAAGCAGGGTTTGCACAGGGTCAGGTCGCAAACAGAACAGCCCGCGCAGGCCAAAGGGCGCAAGGTCGGATGAACTGAGATCATCCTGTCCCGGACCGCCCCATGTCCCGCCGTCACTATCAGCTCCCGCCTCTGACCACGCTTACGGCCTTCGAAGCGGCCGCGCGGCATCTCAGTTTCAAGAAGGCAGCACAAGAGCTGTCGGTCACGCCCGGTGCGGTCAGCCACCAGATCAAGGCGCTGGAAGGCGAACTGGGCCAGCCCCTTTTCCTGCGGCGTCATCGCGGGGTCGAGCTGACCCCGGATGGCGAAGCGCTGGCCGACGCGCTGGCGTCGGCCTTTGGCCGGGTCTCACAGGTGGTGCAGGGCATTCGCGACCGCCGGATCGGAGGCCGCGTGACCATCGGATCATCGACGGCGGTGGCCGCGCTATGGTTATCAGGGTCGATCATCCGC
>JAOXSC010000077.1 GCA_025800215.1 Marinibacterium sp. | reverse complement strand
TGCAACACCTGCGGCGCGACGTCGGGGTGCAGCTGAAGACTGCGCCGGCGATGGCGCATAGGGGTTCGGCGCAAAGGCTTTGCCGGACCCCGACGAAACAGGGTGGGACGGAATATCGGTCCTTTCCCACTCTTGCACGGGGCGGGTGCGCTCGCCCCAGACGACGCTCAGGACGCAGGCAAAAAACCACCGGGCGGTAACAGAACGAGCTTGAGCGGCGAAACTGAAAGCGGGGGTGCAATCCCCCGCTTTTTTCGTGCCTGTTGAACGGGGGGAAGGGGGCGCTGCCCCCTCTGGCTGCGCCATTCACCCCCGAGGTATTTTTTGCCACAAAGAAGGGGCGGGTCTGCGCTTCTTTGTGGCCCGAAATACCTCGGAGCGCGAGGCAGAGCCTCGCAAACGCGGCGCCGGAGGCGGCGCAAACATCATGTGCGCCGCAGGCGCGCCGATCTGGTTACTGTGACCAGTCGGGGGGGCGCTTTTCGAGGAAGGCGGCGATGCCTTCTTCGGTGTCACGATAAAGCATGTTCTGAACCATCACGTCGCCGGTGTGGTCATAGGCGGCCTCAATCGGCAGTTCGGCCTGGGTGTAGAACGCCTCTTTGCCGATGCGCACGGCGGCGCCCAGCTTGTCGGCGACCTGTTGGGCCAGAGCAGTCGTTTCGCGTTCGAGATCCGTGGCAGGCACCACGCGGTTGATCAGGCCGAGTGCTTCGGCCCGCTCTGCGTCGATGAACTGGCCGGTGGTGAGCATCTCAAAGGCCTGTTTGCGCGGGATGTTGCGGCTGAGCGCGACCATGGGGGTCGAGCAGAAGAGCCCGATATTGACCCCGTTCACGCCAAAGCGCGTGCCATCTGCCGCCACCGCCATGTCGCAGGAGGCCACCAACTGGCAGCCCGCCGCCGTGGCGATCCCGTGGACCTGGGCGATCACCGGTTGGGGCAGGGCGCGGATCGACAGCATCATGCGCGCGCAACGGTCGAAGAGGTCCTTGAAGTAGGCCTTGCCGCCATCTTCGGCCTGCCGGCCGGCGGTCATCTGTCTGAGGTCGTGGCCTGCGCAGAATGCCTTGCCCGTGCCCGACAGCACCACGGCGCGCACCGTGCGATCCGTTTTCAGCCGATCGAATTCCCCCTGCAGGGCCGCCAGCATTTCGTCGCTGAGCGCGTTCAGCCGTTCGGGTGCGTCCATGGTCAGATGCGCCACCGCACCGGTGTCGCGACGTTGCAGAATAGTCATCTTGCCCTCCCGCTGATGATCAGGCCAACACTAGGGGCGGGAAGAGGAAAGGAAAAGCATGTCACAGGCATCAAAGCTGGCGTTGAATGCAGATGAGCTGAGCGCCTATCTGGCCGAGGTGTTCCCCAGCGTCTGGGCGGATTTCGAGATTGACGCGATCACCGATGACAGCGCGACGGTGCGGCTGAGGGTTGAGGATGCGCATCTGCGTCCGGGCGGGACGGTGTCGGGCCCGTCGATCTTCGCGCTCGCGGATCTTGCGGCCTATGTCATGGTGCTGGGGCGCATCGGGCGGCAGGCCCTGGCGGTGACCACGAACTGTTCGATTGATTTTCTGCGCAAGCCACGCTCGGGGGTGGATCTGATCGGTCGCTGCCGGTTGCTGAAGATGGGGCGGGCGCTTGCGGTTTGTGATGTGCTGATCTGTTCGGAAGGTGATGACAGGCCCGTGGCGCGGGCCTCGCTGACCTATTCCATCCCGCCTGCGGCGTCGGCGGCGGCGCGCGCGGGCTAGGCGCAAAAAGGGCCGGGGCGAACCCCGGCCAGGTCGAAGTCCGATAGGGGTCGGACAACGGGGATGATCAGGTGTGGCCGCTGTCAGAGCTGCCAGAAATGGCGGCTGCTTTCGCGCCGCGCATCCTCGGGCGCCACGCCGATGTCGCGCAGCAGGTGTGGGTCCAGATGTTTGAGCGCCACGCGGCCTCGGTGGCGCTGATCCCAGACTGTCACGACATAGGCAAAACGAACTGCGGCCTTGGCCACCAGCGGCAGGCGGTCCTGCGCGATGAGCTGGGTAAAGGTCTGGCTGTGATATGCAGTGGCCTGTGTCATGACATGTCCTTTCATTGTATTGACACAATAAGTGTTCTGTTGATACAATTGTCTGATACATTGCGAATTGTCTGGCTGCAAAAGGTATATTGTAATGGGTACAATTTGGGCGCAGACCCTGTCGGGCGACAAGGGGCCGAAATACAAGCGGGTGGCGGACACGATCCGGGGGGCTGTCGATCGGGGGCAGTTGACGCCGGGCGCAAAGCTGCCTCCGGTGCGCGAACTGGCCTATCAGCTGGGGATCACGCCGGGCACGGTGGCGCGGGCCTATACGATCCTGACCGACGAAGGGTTGCTGCAGGCCGAGGTCGGGCGCGGCACCTTTGTCGCTGAACCCCAGAGCGAGCCTCAGACCGTTGCCCCCATCGAAATCGACGCCATCGCGCACAATGCGCGCAGTGATGGTTACAGCGTCAACATGTTCTCGCCGCATATGCCCAATGTGGGGCAGGCGCGCCTGATCCGGAAATTGCTGGCCGAGATCGCTGAAACCCCGCCATCCGGGGTCATGCATTATCCCAGCCGCGCAGGCAGCCGTCCGGCCCGGCAGGCGGCGGTGTCCTGGCTGTCGGGCACCGCAGCGGGGCGGCTGAGTGAACAGGATCTGATCCTGACCAATGGCGGGCAGAACGGGATTTCGCTGGTCATGCAGGCGGTGCTCAGGGGGCGGCGCCCGGTGGTGCTGGTCGAAGACCTGTCCTATCCCGGCCATCGCCGTGCGGCCGAGCTGCTGCGCGCCGATGTGGTGCCGGTGGCGATGGATGATCAGGGCCTGATCCCCGAGGCGCTCGAAGCGGCGGCACGGGGGCAGGATGCGCAGCTGCTTTGTACCTCGCCCGAGGTGCACAACCCCACCGGGATCTTTACCCCTCTGGCGCGGCGCGAAGCGCTGCTGCGGGTGGTGCGGCGGCTCAATCTGCAGATCCTTGAAGATGAATGTTACCGCGTGGGCAGCCCGCGCGCGCCGGGCTACCGCATGCTGGCGCCGGAGCGGTCCTGGTATGTGTCGTCGATTTCAAAAACGCTGACACCTGCGCTGCGCCTTGGGGTGGTGGCCGCGCCCGAAGGGCAGATCGCCAATGTGCGCCGCGCCATGGAGCATGGCTATTTCGGGCTGGCCACGCCGATGTCGGATCTGGCCGCCGCATTGCTGGCCCATCCCGACATTCACGCCTATGAGGCCGCCGTGCGCGACCGGCTGAGCGAATATATCCGTGTCGCGGTCAATGTGCTGGGCCGCTATGATGTGGTCTGGCGGCAGGATGTGCCGTTCTTGTGGCTCAACCTGCCGGCGGGCTGGCGGGCGGGGGCGTTTTGTCAGGCCGCCGAAGCGCAGGGGGTGCAGATCCGGTCGGCCGAAGAATATGCCTGCCGCCATTCGCGCGTGCCCCATTCGGTGCGCATGTCGGTCAATGCGGGTGTGCCGCTGGATATGTACGAGGCGGCGATGCTGCGCCTGCGCCAGCTGCTCGACAACCCGCCCGAACAGATCAGCGTGTGACGGTTTTTCGTCAGTTTGATGGGGTATTTTAATACCATAATTTCAACGCATTGTTTTTGCGTGATAAATCAGGGAAACACGCGCTTGACGGCGTGATCTGACCTGCCTATATCCCGTCCATCGAATTCGCGCGGGGGCCATGGGGCGCCCGCTTTCATGTCAAACGGGACCAAGCCGATGAAAACCTTTTCTGCAACGCCTGCAGACATCGACAAGAAATGGATCCTGATCGATGCCGAAGGCGTCGTTCTGGGCCGTCTCGCGTCGATCGTTGCCATGCGCCTGCGTGGTAAGCACAAACCGTCCTTCACGCCGCACATGGATATGGGCGACAACGTGATCGTCATTAACGCCGACAAGGTGCAGATGACCGGTAAGAAACGCGAAGAAAACTTCTACTGGCACACCGGGCATCCGGGTGGGATCAAGTCGCGCACCAAGGCGCAGATCCTCGAAGGCAAGTACCCCGAGCGTGTCGTCATGCAAGCGGTCAAGCGCATGCTGCCGGGCAACCGCCTGAGCCGCAAGCAGATGACCAACCTGCGCATCTATGCCGGGGCCGAGCACCCGCATGGCGCCCAAGAGCCCGAAGTTCTGGACGTCAAAGCCATGAACAAGAAAAACACCCGGAGCGCATGACAATGAGCGATCAGATCAACACTCTGGAAGATCTCGGCGCCGCAGCTGGCGTTGAAACCCCCGTCGAAGAGCTGACCCCGCGCGAGCCCGTGCGCGACAGCCTTGGCCGCTCCTATGCCACCGGCAAGCGGAAAGACGCGGTCGCCCGTGTCTGGATCAAGCCCGGCTCGGGCAAGGTCACCATCAACGGCAAAGACCAGGACCAGTATTTTGCACGCCCCGTGCTGCAGCTGATCCTGCGCCAGCCGTTCCAGGTTGCCGGTGTCGAAGGTGAATTCGACGTGATGGCAACCGTCAAGGGCGGTGGCCTGACCGGCCAGGCCGGTGCGGTCAAGCACGGCATTTCCAAAGCGCTGCAGCTTTACGATCCGTCGCTGCGCAGCGCCCTGAAAGCCGCAGGCTTCCTGACCCGCGACAGCCGCGTTGTGGAACGTAAGAAATACGGTAAGCGCAAGGCGCGCCGCAGCTTCCAGTTCTCGAAGCGCTGATCTGGGTTTTCACCCATGCCAAAGGCCGCCCCTTCCGGGCGGCCTTTTTTTCGCCGTGATGATCGGTATGGTGCGCCGAAACATTGGGGGCAGACATATGAACCGAACGATCACGCTGGTGTCAGAGCTTTCGAACATCCTGCGCAACGCCATTCTGGTGCTGGGCGTCGGGGTGGCGGCGGTGCTCTATTTCCTGCATCTGGAAAACACACCGATGATCGACCTGCATGTCGACTTTGTCGGGGTCGATCACTGCGCGGGGCTCTTGGATGTGGCGCTCGACAATACCGGGCTGATGCCCTTCAACCCCGAGCAGTTCCGGATCGAGCTTGATATGCTGGACGGGCGGCATTTCGGGCCCCATGACAGGATCCCTGATCCGGGCACGCTGGCGGCCAAGGAAAACACGTCCTACGCGGTGCAGTTCCCCGTGACGTCGGATCTGGGCGGGCAGATGGCCAAGCTGAGCTTTTCGGTGCACCTGAGCGAAGATGGCCAAAGCATGTGGCGCGTGTTCGACAGCTGGGTGCGCTTTCCCGCGGTCCCTGACGCCTGTTAGGGCGCGCGCTCCTGCACCAGCGCCTTAAGCTGCGGCAGGACAAACTGTGCCAGGGGCGGCATGTCACGCATGCCCCCCAGCAGATCGTCGATGCGCGCGGCGGTGTCGGCATCAATGCCGCTGTCATCCAGCAGCGCCTTGGCCTGGTCATAGTCGAACCCTGCAGGCTCCATCAGGCCCGCACGCGCCATGGCCTGACCATAGGCGGCCAGCGGATCGGCATTGGGTTCAGGGCTGGAGTCGGGGCCGGGTTCGGTACCGGCAGCGGGCATGGCCCGATCTGCATCGCGCGTGTCGGACAGATAGACGACCAGCGCCGACACAAGGCCAACGCTGATCGCAAGGGCGATACGGTTCATGGTCCCATTCCCGGGGGTGGTCATGTTTGATAGTGATACGCAGCCCGCCGCCCCGCGCACAGCAAAAATCTGCGCGCCCCGTGCCACCGGCGGAAAATGGACAGGTCAGGATCCGCCTTCGGCGTCGATCAGCCCAAGCCCGCGCAGATAGATGCCGATGCCGGTTTCCAGCAGATCTTCGGGGGCAAAGGGCGACTGGGCGCCGTTGCCACGGGTATAAAGCTCGACCACGCCATGGCTCATCGCCCAGATATGGGCGCTGAACATGGAGGCGGGGGGGCGCTTGTCTTCGGGGATGTGCTGCGACAGGTCGCCGGCGGCCCGTTCCAGAACCAGCTTGGCGCGGCTGGCGGCGGTGGCCAGTTCAGGCGTGCGGTTCACCGAAATCCCGCTTTCGAACATCGCGATATAGTGGCCGGGATATTTGCGG
>JAOXSC010000072.1 GCA_025800215.1 Marinibacterium sp. | reverse complement strand
CCGTCCACCTCGATCTCGTTGTCGTCGATGATGATCTTGCGCAGGTCGCTCATGGTCAGTTCGCCTTCAAATGCGCGCCGAAGGCGCGGCTGTGTTCGTCGGATCCGCGGCGCGGTGCCGCAATCATGTCTATGGTCTGTGACGGTCTCATGGCGTGCAGCGCCCCTGGAAGGTCAGCGTGCCGTCCTGGACCACCAGTTTGGATGCTTCGTCATCGGGGCCACGCGTCCAGATGATGTCGGAGGTGCCGAAATTGTGGATGCAGTATTTGATCCCTTCATAGCGCCCCGCCTCGCGCGCGCCATCAATCGACGCGGCCGCATCGCGCACCCGCACGTCAAACAGCGCCCGCGACGCACGTTTGTCCACCGCCGAGGCCGACGCCCGGAACGTGCGCCCGTCAAAGCTCACCGGGTCAGGCCCACCGAGCCCACCGCGACAGGCCCCAAGGGCCAGACACCCGATCATCACAGCTGCCATCATCCGCATCATAGTCACTCCGCCGCCTGGGCACCGCAGACGCCATTGCGCCACAGGCCCGCCTGTTTCAGATGGGCCCAGCCAAAGGCCTCATCACTGTCGCCATGGGTGCGCAGATGCGCGAGCCGCGCCAGCGCTTCACTCAGCGTGGGCTGGTGGCCCTGAGGCACCCACCACATCACGAAATGCATGTCGCCCAGCATCTCGAACCATTCCGCACGACGCTCGTAGAACTGCTTGTGAATGGTGCCCCAGACAAAGCGTTCCAGGCTGTGCAAGTCTTCCCAGACGGTCAGGTTCGCAACGAATTGCGGATCGCCGTCAATGGCGTTTTCGGTATTGCCGGTGCCCGGCTCGCCCGATCCTTCCATCATCCAGACAAAGCCCGGCATCCGTTTGCCCAGCCCGTTCACACGGTCCAGATTGGCCATGAAGTCGGCCACGCGCGGATCGTCGGTCGGGGCCAGCAGGCGCCCTACATTCAGTTCGGCCAGGTGATATCCGTCAGGTTGCTTCATCACAGCACCGCCCAGAGGGCAAAGCCCGCCATCAGAATGATCATCGCCCAGCCCACGGTAAAGGACATCGACCGCAACCCGCTGATCGGATTGCCAAACCCGCGCACATGAATGAACGCCATCACAAACCGGCTCAGCGCGAACACGCTGGCAAAAAGGTTGATCCAGAACGGCGATGCCCCGGCCAGAATGGCCGCAACCAGCGCCGCCACAAAGGCCGGAAGGGTTTCGACAAAATTGGCATAGGTCCGCTGCCAGCGATAGGCACGGTTGCCGTAGTCTTCGGGCACGCTGCCACCCGGTGCGGCGCCGGACCGTTCCTTGACGATGGCCGAAACCGGGCCGATCACGGCCCAGAACAGCACCATCAGCGCCAATGCCGCGATTGCGTGCCCATATGCGTCGAACTGCTCTGTCATCAGATCCCTATGCCACCTGCCCGCAGGTCTTTGTTGTCCACAGCGTCGCCTGTTTCAGATGCGCCCAGCCAAAAGCGTGATCGCTGTCGCCATGCGCCTCAAGATGGGCCAGCCGGTCGGCCGCCTCGGCAATGGTGGGGCGATGCGTTTGGGGCACCCACCACATCACCAGCCGGATCCCCTGTTCCAGCGGATCGTACCATTCGTCCTTGCGGTCATAGAACTGCTTGTGCACCGTGTTCCAGACAAAGGTTTCAAGGCTTTGAACATCTTCCCAGACCGATAGCGTCGATGCCGTGCGCGGGTTGCCCCCCAACGGGCCGTCCGCATCACGCTGCGCCGCGTCCATATCTTCATCGCCCAGCTGCCAGACAAAGCCGGGGCTGCGATGGGCAATGGCATTCACCCGCGCGATATTGTCGGCAAAATCCCGCAGGCGCGGGTCATCCCAGTCATAGCGCAGCGTGCCAATGTTGAATTCGGCCAGGTGATATGTCGCGGCCCCTGTCATCCGTTGCCCCGCGTTGCCAAACCGAACAGCACAAGCATCGCCGCCAGCCCGAGCCCGCCCAGAAGCGCCATCAGCCATTGACGGACCGTCATCGTCTGGATGCGGCGGTCAAGATCGGTGCTCGCGACAGCTTTGCCGCAGCCTTCGCAGCGGAACGCGCCAAAATGCGGGCCGTTTTCATGGCCGCAGCGCGGGCAGATGCCGTCATTGGGTTGCCGGAACGACGTCATGCTGCACCCGCCCCCCATGTCATCGCAGGTGCGGACCGCACAGCACCGCACGGCCGTGCCATCGCCGGTGCGATGGCAGGGGTGCAGTCTTGTGATATCCCGATGGCACACACCATGATCTGTCCTAATGCAGCCCGTCCAACGGCCCGAGGGTTTGCCCCGTGATCAGCGCAGGGCATCCCCGTTTCATTCCGCCGCCACCGCGCTGACCTTGCCGTTTTTCTGAACCCGGATGCGATCTTCGATCTCGTCGCGGAAATTGCGGATCAGGCCCTGAATGGGCCAGGCCGCCGCATCGCCCAGGGCACAGATCGTGTGACCTTCGACCTGTTTGGTCACGTCGAACAGCATGTCGATCTCTTCGATCTCGGCCTCGCCGCGCACCAGACGGTCCATCACCCGCATCATCCAGCCGGTGCCTTCACGACAGGGCGTGCACTGGCCGCAGCTTTCATGCTTGTAGAATTTCGACAGCCGCCAGATCGCCTTGATGATGTCGGTGGACTGATCCATCACGATCACCGCCGCCGTGCCCAGGCCCGAGCCCAGTTCGCCGCGCAGATAGTCGAAATCCATGATGGCGTCTTTCATCTTTTCCCCGCGCACGCAGGGCACAGACGATCCGCCCGGAATGACCGCCTTGAGATTGCCCCAGCCGCCACGAATGCCGCCGCAATGTTTTTCGATCAGCTCTTCGAAACTGATCGACATCGCCTCTTCGACGACGCAGGGCGTGTTCACATGGCCCGAAATCGCAAACAGCTTGGTGCCGGCGTTGTTCTGACGGCCAAAGCCGGAAAACCAGGTCGCGCCGCGCCGCAGGATCGTGGGCACCACGGCAATGGATTCCACGTTGTTCACCGTGGTCGGGCAGCCATAAAGGCCCGCACCCGCCGGGAACGGAGGCTTCATCCGGGGCATGCCCTTTTTGCCTTCGAGGCTTTCGATCAGCGCGGTTTCCTCGCCGCAGATATAAGCACCGGCGCCGTGATGCAGGTAAAGATCGAAATCCCAGCCCGACCCGGCCGCGTTCGGGCCCAGAAGCCCCGCGTCATAGGCTTCGTCGATCGCCGCCTGCAGCGCTTCGCGTTCGCGGATATATTCGCCACGGATATAGATATAGCAGGCATGGGCCTGCATCGCGAAGGACGCGATCAGGCAGCCTTCGATCAGGGTGTGCGGATCATGGCGCATGATCTCGCGGTCCTTGCAGGTGCCCGGTTCGGATTCGTCCGCATTCACCACCAGATAGGACGGGCGCCCGTCGCTTTCCTTGGGCATGAAGGACCATTTCAGACCGGTCGGGAACCCCGCACCGCCGCGCCCGCGCAGGCCGCTGTCCTTCATTTCCTGGATGATCCAGTCGCGGCCCTTTTCAATGAGCTTTGCGGTCCCGTCCCAATGGCCACGGGCCTTTGCACCGGCAAGCGTGCGCTCGTGCATCCCGTAGATATTGGTAAAGATCCGATCCTCGTCCTTCAGCATCCGACTTATCCCTTGCTGTCCCGGCGCATCCGCCAGAGTTGCAGAATGTTCACACCCGCATAGATCAGCGCCGCCAGAGCAGCGAAGTCAAAGAGCAGCGCATAGCGTCCCGGCAGCCCGAGCGCGGGCCCAAGGACAAGCTGAACCGCAAGCCACAGCACCATGGACGCCGCGATCACGATCGCGATGTGGCGCCCTTTGCGTGCGATGGCCTGTTCCAGCTCGGTGCTCATCCCTGGTCCTTTGGCTTGCGTGTCCTGCCCGTCAGGCAGGCTGATAACGCCATGTGCCCTTGCGGGCAGCGAGTTCCTGTTCACCGGGTAAAACCGCAGACGGTTTGACCGGCATGTCCATGTCCGTGTCCGCCACCGGATCCGCCACCATGGGCGCGACCGGTTCGGGGTCAGCCGCCACGGGGGCGGCGGGTTCGGGCTCAGCCGCCACGGGGGCGGCCGGTTCGGGCGCGGGGGCCGCTACGGGGGCCTGCGCCATGGGCGCTGCCGGCACTGTCGCAGCAGGCGCATCCTGCGCCCCGTTCTGATCAAGCACATACCCCACAGCCGCCGCCGCAATGGCGCCCAGGATGACCGACAGGATCAGCCCAACCCCGAGGATCATCAGCAAGATGGCCAGCACAATCCCTGCGCCTGCGCCGATCTTGCGCTGTGTGGTCAGAAAACTCGTCTCCTTGTCCGTGCTCATGTGTTCGGTCCTCCCGTGTATGACAAACGATCCGTCTGTCTTACCCGGTTTTCCCTATTTTTTGGATCCTTCATAAGTCCAGCTTCCCTTGCGGGTGGCCAGTTCGTCTTCGCCCGGCAGTGTCTTGCTGGGGGTCACCAGCGGCGCGGCTTCTGCTTCGGGCTCTGCTTCGGCTTCTGCTTGGGGCGCGGCACCTTCGGCTCCGATTTCGGCCTCGCCACGATACCAGGGCGCGCGCAGCGGCACTTCGGTGCCGTCGATGCGCTTGACCGTGTCACCGATGCCGGTGGCCAGTTCGACGCTGGCGTTGTGCTCGGGGCGGTCGGCCTCGTAATCCTTGAGCACGGTCACCCCGCCCAGCGGGTCCGAGCCATAGCGCCCGTTCTGCGGGCCCGGCACCGGCACCTGCCCGGCGGCAAGCTCGTCCAGGATCTCGCCAAAGCGGGCGGCGGTCAGGTCTTCGTAGTAATCCTTGCCAATCTGGGCCATGGGCGCGTTGGTGCACGAGCCCAGGCATTCGACCTCTTCCCAGCTCAGCTTGCCATCGGCGCTCAGGGTGTGGGGTTTGTCGGCGATCTTGTCCTTGCAGACGGCAATCAGATCCTCGGCCCCGCAGATCATGCAGGACGTGGTGCCGCAGACCTGAATATGGGCAACCGAGCCCACCGGCTGCAGCTGGAACATGAAATAGAACGAAGCAACCTCGAGCGCGCGGATATAGGCCATGCCCAGCATGTCCGCGACCGCCTCGATCGCCGGGCGGGTCAGCCAGCCTTCCTGTTCCTGCGCACGCCACAGCAACGGAATGATGGCGCTGGCCTGACGACCTTCGGGGTATTTGGTGATCTGCGCTTCGGCCCAGGCCAGGTTGGCGGGGGTAAAGGCAAAACTATCGGGTTGCTCGGGGTGCAGTCGTCGCAGCATGTCCCATCCTCACGAAATCGAAAACAGCGCCAGCAGCGCGCCAAGGCCCGCAAGCCCGCCCACCACAAGATGCAGCCAGAACGGATGCCCCGCCCGGCGATAGATGAACGCATCGCCCAAGCCGATCACGGCAAAGGCCAGCAGCATCGAAAACAGCACACGCGGCGCGTTGAACCAGGCCGCCAGCAGCGACAGCACCGCCATCCCGCCATAGCGCACCAGCAGAACCTGCGGCAGCATGTCGGTGCGATGCTGGATCAGCTTGAGCCCGCTGCTTTTGTTCAGCGCCAGCATGGCCGTGATCACCACCAGTGAAATGGCCACCGCCCAGCCGATGATTGACAGAAGCATCCCCATCAGAAGCCCCCCTTTTGCGCCGTCCCGGCGTCTGGCATGGTTGTGATGGCACAGGTCATCTGGCGATCCGCTCCACGTTGTCTCAGGCCGCGCAGGGCCCGGTGGTGATCGTCACCACATTGTCGTCACCGCGCGTGGCCTTGCCCCGCGCGAGGTATTGTTGGGTCAGCGCAACGGTCTGTTCACGTGTCAGCCCGGCCTGGAATTCCACCGCCGAATACTGGCGGTCATCGCGCAGCTGGCAGCCGATGCTGGCCACCGCATCCAGGTAATCCTTGCGCATCTCGGACGTGATGCCGCTGCCCGGCACGGTCAGCTCGTCACAGGCAGACAGCAGCGTCACGGCGCCAAGCGCCAGTGCGATCCCGAATTTGACGGTCATCGGTCGATTTCTCCAAACACAACATCCATGGTGCCGATGATCGCGGCCACATCGGCCAGCTGGTGGCCCTTGCACATGTGGTCCATCGCCTGCAGATGCAGGAACCCCGGCGCGCGCAGCTTGGCGCGGTAGGGTTTGTTGGTGCCATCGGCCACCAGATAGACACCGAATTCGCCCTTGGGGGCTTCGACGGCGGCATAGACTTCGCCCTGCGGCACGTGGAACCCTTCGGTGTAAAGCTTGAAGTGGTGGATCAAGGCTTCCATCGAGGTCTTCATGTCCCCGCGCTTGGGCGGGGTCAGCTTGCCACGGGCCAGCACGTCGCCCTTTTCCACCCGCAGCTTGGCAATCGCCTGACGGATGATCGACAGCGACTGGCGCATTTCCTCCATCCGCACCAGATAGCGGTCATAGCAGTCGCCATTGTTGCCCACCGGGATCTGGAAGTCGAATTCGTCATAGCATTCGTAGGGCTGCGAGCGCCGCAGATCCCAGGCCAGACCCGATCCGCGCACCATGACGCCCGAAAAGCCGTATTTCAGGATGTCGTCTTCGGTGACGATGCCGATATCGGCGTTGCGCTGCTTGAAGATGCGGTTTTCGGTCAGCAGCCCGTCAATGTCATCCATGACCGCCGGGAATTCCTGCGCCCATTGGTCGATGTCTTCGATCAGCGCATCGGGCAGATCCTGATGCACCCCGCCGGGGCGGAAATAGGCCGCGTGCAGACGCGCACCGCAGGCGCGTTCGTAGAAGATCATGAGCTTTTCACGCTCTTCAAAGCCCCAGAGCGGCGGGGTCAGCGCGCCCACATCCATCGCCTGCGTGGTGATGTTCAGCAGGTGGTTCAGGATACGCCCGATTTCCGAATAGAGCACCCGGATCAGCGACGCCCGGCGCGGCACCTGGGTGCCGGTCAGCTTTTCGATGGCCAGACACCAGGCATGTTCCTGGTTCATCGGAGCCACATAATCCAGCCGGTCGAAATAGGGCAGGTTCTGCAGATAGGTCCGGCTTTCCATCAGCTTTTCGGTGCCCCGGTGCAGCAGCCCGATATGCGGGTCGCAGCGCTCGACGATTTCGCCGTCAAGCTCGAGCACAAGCCGCAGCACCCCATGCGCTGCAGGGTGCTGGGGGCCGAAGTTGATGTTGAAGTTGCGGATCTTCTGTTCGCCGGTCAGAGCGTCCTGGAACCCTTTGGAGCCGTCCATCTACAGTTTCTCCAGTTCTTGCAGCTTCATCGCCATGACCCATGCCAGGATCGGAACCCCGATTGGCACAAGACAGGCCAAAGCCCAGTATTTGTTGATGCCGAAATGCGGCAGCAGTTTCAGCATGGGAATGGTTGTCAGCGCACAGATGATCCAGAACAGACCGCCCATCACGAAGCCTCCGGTTTTTCATCCCCCGGAAGAATGTATTCGGCGCCTTCCCAGGGGCTCATGAAATCAAACTGCCGGTATTCCTGCACCAGCGACACCGGTTCATAGACCACGCGCTTTTCAGCCTCGTCATAGCGGACTTCGGTATAGCCGGTGGTCGGGAAATCCTTGCGCAGCGGATAGCCGCGGAACCCGTAATCGGTCAGGATCCGGCGCAGATCGGGGTGGCCGGAAAACAGAATGCCGAACATGTCGAACACTTCGCGTTCGAACCAGTTGGCGGACGGGTGAATGTCGATGATCGACGGCACCATGTCATCTTCGCGGATCGACACGCGCAGACGGATCCGGTGGTTCTGGTACATCGAAAGCAGATGATAGACGACATCAAAGCGTTTGGGACGTTCGGGATAGTCCACCCCGGTGATGTCCACCAGCGACGAAAACCGGCAGGTCTTGTCACTGCGCAGGAAATCCACCAGCCCCGCGATATTGGCCGGGGCAACATCCAGGTTCAGTTCGCCATGGGTCACATCCCAGGCAATCACGCAATCGGTACGTTCGGCCGCGATATGGGCACCCAGTTCGTTCAGCGCGTCAGACATGCGTTGGATCCCTTCCTAGCGGACGATGTTGCCGGTGCGGCGGATCTTGCGCTGCAATTGCAGGATCCCGTAAAGCAGCGCCTCGGCCGTGGGCGGGCAGCCCGGCACATAGACATCGACCGGAACGATCCGGTCACAGCCACGCACCACCGAATAGCTGTAGTGATAATAGCCACCGCCATTGGCGCAGGACCCCATCGAGATCACATAGCGCGGCTCGGGCATCTGGTCGTAAACCTTGCGCAGCGCCGGGGCCATCTTGTTGGTCAGCGTCCCCGCCACGATCATCAGATCCGACTGGCGCGGGCTGGCGCGCGGGGCGGTGCCAAAGCGTTCCAGGTCATAGCGCGGCATGGATGTGTGCATCATCTCGACCGCGCAGCAAGCCAGACCAAAGGTCATCCAGTGCAGACTGCCGGTGCGCGCCCAGTTGATGATGTCTTCGGTCGACGTGACAAGGAACCCCTTGTCCTGAAGCTCGGCATTCAGCGCCTGGGTGGCCACGTCGCGATCCGCGCCGGCGGTGTTGGCTCCGGTCATCACTCCCATTCCAGGGCCCCCTTCTTCCACTCATAGGCAAAGCCGACGGTCAGAACGGCCAGAAATGCCATCATCGACCAGAACCCGACGTCGCTAATGTCCTTGAAACCGACGGCCCAGGGAAACAGGAACGCGATTTCCAGGTCAAAGATGATGAACAGAATCGACACCAGATAGAATCGGACGTCGAATTTCATGCGCGCATCGTCAAAGGCGTTGAAGCCACATTCATAGGCGCTGACCTTTTCGGGGTCGGGGTTGCGCACGGCCAGCACCACGGCGCTGAGCATCAAAACAAGCCCGAGCCCGACGGCGACGGCCAGAAACATCAGGATGGGGAGGTATTCCCGCAACATCTCTTCCACGAGGTGGCTCCTTTCCTGCGCGCCCGATCGGCGCGCCGTCAATTGGCGAGTTGACTGGAGCAGGGTCTACTCCTGCCTCCAGCACGGGTCAACGGGCTCTGGCCTGATTCCTCAGGCTGAATCGCCGCAGTTTTACCACGTGATCCCAAGCACCTCTGCGAAAACCCGTTACCATTGCGTAAACACGCGCGCGGACCCGCCGGACCCCGTTCGCGCTACGCTGCGTTCCATTCGCACAGCATCACACCCGCGCCGGTCCGTTCACAGCGCGCCCGCAGCGACCGCACCGTTCCGCCCGGCAGGTCGATATTGACCTGAAGATCCCGCGGCAGCTGATGATTGCCCCCTGCCAGCGCCTGAAACAGCGCCTGCGGCAGCGCGTTCAGCTCGGCCGCGTTCAGCCCCAGATCCCGTGCCAGCGCCTGATTGGAAAACAGGAACTCGCCGCCTTCGTCATGGACACTGCAGGGCGCGCTACGCCCCTGCGACAGCGCCGCCAGAATGCGATCGAATTCGCGCACCGTGCCGTCAAGATCGCGGTTTTCGACCTTGACCCGTTTCAGCTCGATCTGACCAGATGCGATCTGGGCGGCGTCTTCCAGATAGGCCTGTTCCTGCTTCGACCACACCCGTGGCACATCCGACAGGCAACACAGCGCACCGACACTGACCCCATCCTCCAGAATCAGCGGTACCCCGATATAGGCCACGACACCGCAGCTTTTGATCACGGGAAGATCGCGCAGGGCCGGAACGGTGTCGACGGACGAAATCCGCAGCGGTGTCTTCATGCGCTTGGTCAGCGAACAGATCGTGTCACGCGACGCAATCAACCGGTCGAGATATTCGCCGGGCTTGTCGGAATGCCCCACAAGATAAAGGTTGTCGTCGTCGGATACGCTGATCAGGCAGGTCTGACACCCGATCTTGGCGGCCACGGATGCCGCCAGAACATCCAATGCACGCATGCCCTGCGATACCGAAGCTGTTCCCGTCAATGGCCTGTCCCGCTCATAGCTGTCCTGCTCTCAACTGTCCCCACTTGGGAATGTCGCATATGTCAGACATAAGACAAAGACACGCGGATTCTTGATAAACTGAGACATCCCGCCGCACCTGATGCATTATAACCGCTCTTCATCGCCGGCGCGTGCACGCAGCGCCTTGCGGATGATCTTGCCCGTAGGCGTCATCGGCAGCGCATCCACAAAGGCGATTTCGCGCGGATAGCAATGGGCCGCCAGCCGGTCACGCACCCAAGCCTGCAGCTCGGCCGGATCAGCGACGGCACCGGGTTTGAGCACTATATAGGCCTTGACGATTTCGGTGCGCATCGGATCGGGCTTGCCCACCACCCCCACCGTGGCCACGGCGGGATGGGTCAGCAGGCAGTCTTCGATTTCGGCCGGGCCGATGCGATAGCCCGCCGATGTGATCACGTCATCCTCGCGCCCGACAAACCGCAGAAAGCCATCCTCCCAGATGCCGCGATCGCCGGTGATCAGCCAGTCGCCCCGGAATTTGGCGGCCGTGGCCTCGGGCTGGTTCCAATAGCCCAGCATCATCGACGCCGACCCGCGCCGCACCGCCACATCGCCTTCGCCCGCCGTGGGCTGGCCATCGGGATCCAGCACCGCAACCTCGTGGCCCGGCACCGGCTTGCCGATGCATCCCGGTCGCGGCGCGAAATCTGCACCGCACGACGACACCGTCATGTTGCATTCGCTCTGGCCATAGAATTCGTTGATCTCAAGCCCGAAGGCGCGTCGCCCCCAATCAAGCATCTCGGCGCCCAGAGGCTCGCCCCCCGACGCCACCGACCGCAGGCCCGGCACCGTCACATCCGCCGCCTTGAGCATCCGCAGCGCCGTGGGCGGCAGGAACAGATTGCGCGCCCCGCCCCGCCGCACAACGTCCAGACAGCCATCGGCCGTGAACTTGTCGAACCGGGCCGCCACCACCGGAATACCAAGCGCAAGGCCCGGCATCAGCACATCGAACAGCCCCCCGATCCACGCCCAGTCCGCCGGGGTCCACAGGCAATCGCCGGCGCGCAGGTGATCATGGCTGATCGACACGCCCGGCAGATGCCCGGTCAGCAGCCGGTGCCCGTGCAACGCCCCTTTGGGGCTGCCCGTGGTGCCACTGGTATAGATGAGCACCGCCGGATCATCCGGCCCCGTATCGGCGATGACCACCGGCCCGCCCGGCTGCCACAGGTCATCGGGCAGCACCGGATCGGCCAGCCCGTCCAGCATCGCGGCGCCTTCGGCATCGGTGATCACCAGCCGCGCTCCGCTGTCACCGATCCGGCTGACAAGCGCGCCCGGCTTGAACAGCTTGAACAGAGGCATCGAAATCGCGCCGATCATCCAGATCGCCAGATGCGCGGCCGCACAGCTCAGATCCTGCCCGCGCAGCACCCCGACCCGGTCGCCCGGCCCGATGCCCCGCGCGGCAAGCCCGCGCGCGAACCCTTCGGCCCGCGCCCGCAGCGCCGCATAGGACTGATCTGCGCGCCCGGCCTGTGTGATCTCGACAATCGCCAGATGCTCGGGATCCTGCGCCAGACACTGGCGCGCCATGTTCAGGCGTCCGGGCAGATCCCAGCCCCCGTCCTTTTGCAAACCCGGTATGCGTTCTGGCGATATCATGCCCAAAACCCCCTGTTTTCGTGGCAAAAAAGCGCCAACTCCCGCGCCATGCGCCCGGCCGCTTGACCCAGATCAACGCACGGCCCCGTGATCACGGCGAAACCCCCTGCGGAAACACAAAGGAAGGTTCAAGCAAATGACCCGTACCACCGCTCTTCTCGCCAGCGCCTTGATCGCTGTTGCAGGCGTCCCCGCATTCGCGCAGTCGCAGGGCGACTGGACCGTCGGCGTCGGGGTTGGCTATCTGTCGCCCAAAGATGACAACGGCACACTGGCCGGCGGCAAGGCCAGCATCGATTCGGACACCCGTCCGATCTTCACCGCAGAATACTTCATCCGCGACAATCTGGGCATTGAGCTTCTGGCCGCGACCCCGTTCAAGCATGACATCAACATCGCCGGCATCGGCGACGCAGGCACGGTCAAGCACCTGCCCCCCACCCTGTCGCTGAACTATCACTTTCAGACCGACAGCGCCTTCACCCCCTATATCGGCGCCGGCCTGAACTACACCACGTTCTTTGACGAGCAATCCGACCTGGGCAAGCTGAGCGTCGACGATTCCTGGGGCATCGCGCTGCAGGCCGGTGTCGACTATGCCGTGTCCGAGCGCGGCGCCGTGCGCCTGAACCTGCGCTGGTTCGACATCGATTCCGACGTGACCCTGGAAGGCAACAACATCGGCAAAGCCGAAATCGACCCCTGGCTGGTCGGCCTGACCTACGTGCATCGCTTCTGATCGCATCGCAGATCGCAGGACAGATCGCGGGGCCGCAACGCGGCCCGCGTCACCTGGAAAACCGCATGGGGCGGGCCGTATCATCGGCCCGCCCCATGTCGTTTGGGGGTCACTCACCCCATCCCCGACATCAGTTCGCGCCCGATCAGCATGCGACGGATCTCGGACGTGCCCGCGCCGATCTCCATCAGCTTGGCGTCCCGGAAAAGCCGTGCAACCGGCGCATCTTCCATGAACCCTGCGCCGCCCAGGGCCTGCACCGCCTGATGCGCCTGCTTCATCGCCTCTTCGCTGGAATAAAGAACGCAGGCCGCCGCATCCTGGCGCGTCACCGTGCCACGGTCACAGGCGCGCGCGACCTCATAGACATAGGCCCGCGCCGAATTCATCGCCGTGTACATGTCGGCAATCTTGCCCTGCATCAGCTGGAATGACCCGATGGGCTGGCCGAACTGCTTGCGCTCGCTGATATAGGGCATGACCTCGTCCAGACAGGCCGCCATGATGCCGGTGCCGATGCCCGCCAGAACCACGCGCTCATAGTCGAGCCCGGACATCAGAACCTTGACGCCCTTGCCCTCTTCGCCCAGCACGTTGTCAAAGGGCACTTCGCAATCTTCAAAGATCAGCTCGGCGGTGTTGGACCCGCGCATGCCCATCTTGTCGAAATGAACCGACGTGCTGAACCCCTTGAAATCCTTTTCGATCAGAAAGGCGGTGATGCCGCGCGGCCCGGCGTCGGGGTCCGTCTTGGCATAGACCACAAGCGTATCGGCATCCGGCCCGTTGGTGATCCAGTACTTGGTGCCGTTCAACCGGTAGTGATCGTTGCGCTTTTCCGCGCGCAGGCTCATCGACACGACATCCGATCCGGCCCCGGCCTCGGACATGGCCAGCGCGCCCACATGTTCGCCCGATACCAGCCCCGGCAGGTATTGCCGCTTTTGCGCCTCGGTCCCGTTCAGACGGATCTGGTTCACGCAGAGGTTCGAATGCGCACCATAGCTCAGCGACACCGATGCCGACGCGCGCGCGATTTCCTCGACCGCGATCGTATGGGCCAGATAGGACATGCCGGCGCCGCCGAATTCGTCCTCGACCGTGATGCCCAGCAGACCCAGCTCGCCCATTTCGCGCCACAGCTCGGCCGGAAACAGATTGTTGCGGTCAATCTCGGCGGCCATCGGCTTGACCCGATCCTGCGCCCAGCGATGCACCATGTCGCGCAGCGCGTTCACCTCATCGCCCAGATCAAAGACCATCCCGTGCTGGAACATGGTGCCCCTCCCATTATTGAACACGCGTTCATTTATAGAAAGCACGGACCAACGCGTCAACGAAAACAAAGGGCGCACCGCTCCCGCGCGCGGTCCGAAGGACCGCGCCAGCATCGTGTGCGCCGCAGGCGCGCAATCAGGAAAGAGCCCGCCACGGGGCGGGCCAGACGGGTCAGAGCGCCTGCCACACCGCGCCGACCTCGGCCCGGATGATCCGGGCGATCAGCGCGCAATCCTCCAGCGAAAAGGTCAGCGGCACCCGCATGTCGATGATCCCCCGCAGCACCCGGTCGCTGGCGGGCATCGGCTCGGACGGCGCGTAGCGCCAGCTGTCATAGCGCGAGGTAAAGGCCACCGGCTCGGCCCCGCCGAACCATTTGAGCTCGACCCCGCGCGCGGCACAGCGTGCCAGCACATCGGCAATCGCGGCCTCGGACCAGTCCAGCAGCAGAAACTGGATCGACGAGCCGACAAACTGTTCGGCCTCGGGCCGGTCGATCAGGCGCAGACCCGGCGTGTCGCGCAGGCCCGCTTCGATCTCGCGGTAGCGCGCATTCCAGCGTGCCACCTGCTGCGGCAGATCCGCGATCTGCGGGCGCAGCAGCGCCGCGCGCAGATTGTCCATGCGCCCCGAGATGTTCGGGGTCACGTATTTCACCGTCTCGAACGCCTCAGGCGGGGGCGCGGCCAGATGGCGTTCATAGAGCATATAGGATCCCGACAGCATGATCGCCCGCGCCGCCAGATCCGCGTCATCGGTGATCAGGAACCCGCCTTCGCCGGAATTCACATGCTTGTAGGTCTGCATCGAATAGCAGCCGATTACCCCGTGCCGCCCCGATGGCACCCCGCCCCAGGCCGCGCCCATGGTATGGGCGCAGTCTTCGATCACGGTGATGCCGGCGGCGGTGCAGATCTCCATCAGCCGGTCCATGTCGCAGATATGGCCGCGCATATGGCTCAGCAGCAGCACCCGCGCGCGATCGGCCTTGGCGGCCAGGTCGTCCAGATCAATGGTCAGCGCTTCGGTCACGCCTACAAAAACCGGGGTCGCCCCCACCGATGCAATCGCGCCCGGCACCGGTGCCAGCGTAAAGGCGTTGGACAGCACCCTATCGCCCGGCCCCACGCCCACGGCCCGCAGCGCCGTGGCCATGGCATAGCCACCCGACGCCACCGCCAGCGCATAGCGCGCGCCGGTCTGCGCGGCGAACTCCTGCTCCAGATGCGCGGCTTGGCTGACCTCGCCGGGGATGGTGTTGTAGCGGTGCAGGCGCCCGTGACGCATCACCTCAAGGGCGGCGTCGATCCCCGCTTCGGGGATCGGTTCTTGCTGGGTGAAGCTGCCGGTAAATATCTCAGTCATGATCCGGTTCTGCGCCCTGCGGCGCAACGGGTCAAGCCCCGGCGGGACGCCCGATCAGGCGCTGCACGATGCCCGGCAGCTCGGCAAAATCGCCCATCAGCGCGTCGGGTGCCAGCGCGGCCATGTCATCGCCCGAAGGGCCGAAACTCACCAGCACGCAGGGCACGCCTGCGGCACGGGCGGTGTTGCGGTCGGTGTCGCTGTCTCCGATCAGCACCGTGCGCGCCGGATCGCCCCCGGCGCGGCGCGCCGCTTCGTAGAGAGGGGCGGGATCGGGCTTGCGCACCGGCAGCGTATCGGCCCCCACCAGCGACGCAAAGGCATCGCGCACGCCCAGCCGCGTCAGCAGCAGATCGGCCAGCGCCTCGGGCTTGTTGGTGCAGATGCCCACGCCGTAGCCCAGCGCGCCAAGCTCTTCGATGGCCGCCATCGCGCCGGGATAGAGCACCGTGTGATGGTCGATCGCATCCGCATAGGCCGCAAGCAGCACCGGGTAATACCGGTCGATGACCGCATCATCGAGACGCCCGGCACGCTCTAGCCCCAGGGTCAGCATGCGCCGCCCGCCGCGCAGCGCGACCCCGGCATCGCGCCCCGCATCCAGCATGTCGCCCAGGCCCATATCGCGAAAACACACATTCGCCGCCGCGACCAGATCACCCGACGTATCGGCCAATGTCCCATCAAGATCAAAGATCACCGTCTGCATCTGCCTGTTCTCCTTTCGGCAAAAACCCGCCGCCCGTGTCCGCCGCCCTGTTTCAGCACGCAACCTAGTTTGATCGCCCGATCACCCGCACATAGCTTGCGCCACCGCCCCAGCCGGATAAAACGGACAAAACCAAAAGACAAAGAGAAACCCCATGAGCATCGCCCTCGTCATCCTGGCCGCAGGCAAAGGCACCCGGATGAATTCCGACCTGCCCAAGGTTCTGCACCCGATCGCACAGGCCCCCATGCTGGCCCATGCGCTGGCCAGCGGCGCCACTCTTGCGCCCGAGCATGTGGTGGTCGTGGCAGGCCACGGCGCGGACGCGGTTACCACAGCCATGGCGCAGATCGACGACAGCGCCCGGATCGTGCTGCAGACCGAACAGCTGGGCACCGCCCATGCGGTGGCCCAGGCCCGCGACGCGCTGAAGGGGTTCGACGGCGATGTGCTGGTGCTCTATGGCGACACGCCCTTTATCAGCGCCGATACGCTTGAGCGCATGGTCGAGGCGCGCAAGACCCATGATCTGGTGGTGCTGGGCTTTGACATTGCTGAGCTGCAGCCGCGCTATGGCCGTCTGGTGATGGAGGGCGAGCGCCTGACCCGCATCGTCGAATACAAGGACGCCACCGAAGAAGAACGCCAGATCCGCTTTACCAATAGTGGGCTTGTGGCCTGCGACGCCGCCCAGCTGTTCGATCTGATCGACGCGGTGTCGCCCAGCCCCAGTTCGGGCGAATACTATCTGACCGAAATCGTGGCCATCGCCAATGCGCGCGGGCTGAGCTGCACCGCCATCAAATGCGACGAGGCCGAAACCCTGGGCGTGGATTCGCGCCGCAACCTGGCCGATGCCGATGCGCTGTTTCAGGCCCGCGCCCGCGCGGCGCTGCTGGATGACGGGGTCACGCTGATGGCCCCCGACACGGTCTATCTGTCGCTTGATACGGTGATCGGGCGCGATGCGGTGATCGAACCCAACGTGGTCTTCGGTCCCGGTGTCACGGTGGAATCGGGCGCCACGATCCGCGCCTTTTCGCATCTCGAAGGCTGCCATGTCAGCCGGGGCGCGGTGGTGGGCCCCTATGCCCGCCTGCGGCCGGGTGCGGAACTGGCCGAAAATGTGCGCATCGGCAATTTTGTCGAAATCAAGAATGCCGAGCTGGACGAAGGCGCCAAGGTCAATCACCTGAGCTATATCGGGGATGCCTCGGTCGGGGCGGCGGCCAATATCGGTGCGGGCACCATCACCTGCAATTATGATGGCGTGTTCAAGCACCGAACCGAAATCGGCGCGCGCAGTTTCATAGGATCCAACACCATGCTGGTGGCCCCGGTGCGCGTGGGGGCCGAAGCCATGACCGCCAGCGGGTCGGTCATCACATCCGATGTCGAAGATGGCGCGCTGGCCATGGCGCGTGCCAAACAGGATACCAAGCCCGGCCGAGCCCGTCGCCTGATGGACATGCTGCGCGCCCGCAAGGCAAAGACAACCAAGGACAAAACATAATGTGTGGTATTGTTGGGGTTCTGGGCAATCACGAGGTCGCTCCGGTTCTGGTCGAGGCGCTCAAGCGGCTGGAATATCGCGGCTATGACAGTGCCGGCATCGCCACGGTGCAGAACGGCCATCTGGGTCGGCGCCGGGCAGTGGGCAAGCTGATCAACCTCAGCGACCGTCTGGTGCATGAACCACTGCCCGGAAAATCGGGCATCGGCCACACCCGCTGGGCCACCCATGGCGCGCCCACCGAAACCAACGCCCACCCCCATCAGGCCGGGCCCGTCGCGGTCGTGCATAACGGCATCGTCGAGAATTTTCGCGATCTGCGGGCCGAACTGGCCGCGCGCGGCATTGCCTTTCAGACCGAAACCGACACCGAAACCGTGGCCCTGCTGACGCAGTCCTTCATGGCCGACGGGATGTCCCCGATCGAAGCGGCCAATGCCGCCGTCGACCGGCTGGAGGGCGCGTTTGCGCTGGCCTTTCTGTTTGATGGCGAAGACGATCTGATCTTTGCCGCGCGCAAGGGATCGCCGCTGGCCGTGGGCTATGGCGACGGTGAAATGTACGTGGGGTCGGATGCCATCGCGCTGGCGCCGATGACCGATCGCATCACCTATCTGGACGAAGGCGACCGCGCCGTGATCACCCGCAGCGGGGTCGAAATCCGCGACGCCGCGGGCAAGCTGGCCAACCGCCCCGTCAGCAAGATCCGCACCGAACACACCCAGGTCGACAAGGCCGGGCACAAACATTTCATGGCCAAAGAGATCGCCGAACAGCCGCGCGTCATGGACGATGTTCTGGGCTATTACCTGCCCGGCGGTCACGGGCTGAACCTGCCCGAGGCCACCCCCGATTTTGCCGAGGTCGACCGGCTGACCATGGTGGCCTGTGGCACCGCCTATTTTGCCTGCCTGACGGCCAAGGTCTGGTTTGAACAGATCGCGCGCCTGCCGGTCGAGGTCGATGTGGCATCCGAATTCCGCTATCGCGAACCACCGATCCCGGCGCGCTCGGTGGCGCTGTTTGTCAGCCAGTCGGGCGAAACCGCCGATACGCTGGCCGCACTGCGCTATTGCACGGACAAGGCCGATCACATCCTGTCGGTGGTCAATGTGCCCGAAAGCTCGATCGCGCGCGAAAGCGATCTGGCGCTGCCGATCCGGGCGGGGATCGAAATTGGCGTGGCATCGACCAAGGCATTCACCTGCCAGCTGACGGTGCTGCTGTGTCTCGCGCTCAAGGCCGCGCATGATCGTGGCCACCTGGATGACGCGGCCCTGGCACAGCATCTGGATGCCATGCGTCAGCTGCCATCGCTGATGAACGCAGCGCTGGCCCGCGAAAGCCGCATCGAAACCATCGCGCGCCGCCTGTCCGAAGCCAGCGACGTGCTGTTTCTGGGGCGCGGCGCGATGTATCCGCTGGCCCATGAAGGCGCGCTGAAGCTCAAGGAAATCAGCTATATCCACGCCGAAGCCTATGCCTCGGGCGAATTGAAACACGGCCCCATCGCGCTGATCGACAAGGATATGCCGGTGGTGGTTCTGGCGCCGACGGATGCGCTGTTCGACAAGACCGTGTCGAACATGCAAGAGGTCATGGCCCGCCACGGTCAGGTGCTGCTGATCTCGGACAGCGACGGCATCGCACAGGCCCGCGACGGGCTGTGGGACAGTGTGACCATGCCCGCGGTCGATCCGTTTCTGGCCCCGATCCTGTACGCAGTGCCCGCCCAGCTTCTGGCCTATCACACCGCCGTGGCCAAGGGCACGGATGTGGACCAGCCGCGCAATCTGGCCAAGTCGGTCACCGTGGAATAACCCAACAGACGGAGGCGCCGCATGGGCACCCAGTTCGATCAGATCGGCGACACCCATCGCAGCTTTATCGACGCGCAGCACATGTTCTTTGTGGGCAGCGCGGCCGAAACCGGGCGGGTCAACATCTCGCCCAAGGGGATGGACAGCCTGCGCGTGCTGGGCCCCAACCGCATCGTGTGGCGCAACCTGACCGGCAGCGGCAATGAAACGGCGGGGCATCTGAAACGGGTCAACCGGATGACGCTGATGTGGTGCGGCTTTGAACAGCGCCCGCTGATCCTGCGCGCCTATGGCTCGGCGCAGACACTGCACCCGCGCGATGACGGGTTTGATGCGCTCAACGCACTCTTCCCACCCAGCGTCAGCGCCCGCCAGATCTATGACGTGTCGGTCGATATGGTGCAGGCATCTTGCGGGTATGCGGTGCCGTTCTTCGACTATGTCGAAGATCGCGATGTGCTGGCCAACTGGGCCGACACCAAAGGGCCTGAGGGCATCAGCACCTATTGGCGGGACCGCAACCAGCGCACCATCGACGGGCTGCCGACCGGGGTGATTGATGACGCCTGACGCCGCGCTTGACGCACTTGCCGCGCGCGCCGAACCGGGGCGCGCGGCCGAAATGGCGCGCTATCACAAACAGACGCGCCCCGTTCTGGGCGTGCCCAACCCCGCCACCAACGAGCTGACCACGCTCTGGCGGCGCAGCCTGGAGCCGGCCGAGCGCGTGGCGCTGGCAGACGCGCTGTGGCGCAGCGATATCTTCGAAGCCCGCATCGCCGCCGCCAAGCTGCTCACCCAGGCCCGGATCCGTCCCGACAGCGACACCTGGGATCTGATCGCATCCTGGGTGCCCCAGTTCGACAGCTGGGCCATTGCCGATCACGCCTGCATGGCGGGGGCCAAACGGCTGGTGGCCGATCCCGCGCGGCTGGATGTGGTGGAACGCTGGACAGGGTCGGACCACATGTGGTCGCGGCGCGCCGCACTGGTGATCACCCTGCCCTGGGCCAAGATGAACCACCCCAAGCCGCACGAAGCCGCCGCGCGCGAACGCATCCTGGGCTGGGCGCAAAGCTATGTGCCCGATCAGGATTGGTTCATCCAGAAGGCCATCGCCTGGTGGCTGCGCGATCTCAGCAAGCGCGCGCCCGACCGGGTGCAGGCGTTTCTGGACACAAACGGTCCGGGGATGAAGCCCTTTGCGGTCCGCGAAGCGTCGAAATACCTGTGAAAGCGGGGCTTAGCCGCCCCGTAAAACAGCCAGCCCGGCTTCAACCGCCCGTGAACACGTCCAGTTCCACCAGCTCTGACAGGGGCGCGTCGAGCACGCGCATCGCGGCCAGCGACAGGCGGCTGCCGCCGCTGTCGGGGATCGGGATCAGGGTCAGCTGAACCGACGCGCCACTGGCCCGGTCCGTCGCACGGCCGGGCTGTTCACGATCCACCAGCGGCGTTTCCAGCCAGATCCCCGGCTTTGACGGATCCCCAAGCCCCGCCACCACCTGCCCCAGACGCCCACCACCTGCCGCAGGTGCGGCGGCAGCGCTGCGTTCGGCTTCGGTCGTGGTATCAAGGCTGTCGACACTGCGCCCCGTGGTCGGCACCGGGGACCGGTCGGGCACTGCTGCCGGGGTGACCACCGCAGCCGCAGGCGCATCGGTGGCGCCGGATGCCGGATCCCCCGCCGGGCCAAACAGCCCGCCGATCTGGGCACAGCCCCCCAAAGCCAGCACGAGAAACATCAATCCGAGTCGCATGTGCACACCCTATCAGCCCCCCCGCCGGGACAAAACCACCCGCACGCGCGGCCCGACCCTTCCGCAGCCCGTCGTACATCGCCGCGAAAAGCAGCAACAATTGCGCACCCGCCCCTTGCCGGGACGGCAGGGGAACACTACCACTAGATCATGACCGCTCCGCTGATTGATCCCTTTGCCCGCGCCATCACCTATCTGCGGGTCTCTGTCACCGACCGCTGCGACTTTCGCTGTGTCTATTGCATGTCGGAAAACATGACCTTCCTGCCCAAGAAAGAGCTGCTGACGCTGGAAGAGCTTGACCGCATGTGCTCGACCTTTGTGCACATGGGCGTGGAAAAGCTGCGCATCACCGGCGGCGAGCCGCTGGTGCGACGCGACATCATGGAATTCTTCCGCTCGATGACGAGCCATCTGGACAGTGGCGCGCTCAAGGAACTGACGCTGACCACCAACGGGTCGCAGCTCGAAAAATTTGCCCAGCCCCTTTACGATGCGGGTGTGCGGCGCATCAACGTGTCGCTGGATACGCTGGATGATGACAAATTTGCCGACATCACCCGCTGGGGCCGCCTGCCCCAGGTGCTGTGCGGCATCGACGCTGCCCAGAAGGCCGGTATGCGGATCAAGATCAACGCGGTTGCCCTTAAAGGCTTCAACGAAGACGAACTGCCCCACATCACCCGCTGGTGCGCCGAGCGTGACATCGACCTGACCTGGATCGAAGTCATGCCCATGGGCGATATCGGCAATGAAAACCGGCTGGAGCAATACTGGTCGCTCAAGGATGTGCGGGCCAGCTATGAACAGGCCTATACCGTAACCGATCTGGCCGAACGCAGCGGCGGCCCCGCGCGCTATGTGCGGCTGGAAGAAACCGGCCAGAAGATCGGCTTTATCACGCCGCTCAGCCACAATTTCTGCGAAAGCTGCAACCGCGTGCGCCTGACCTGTACGGGCGAGCTCTTTATGTGTCTGGGCCAGGAAGACATGGCCGATCTGCGCGCACCGCTACGCGCCCATCCCGACAGCGACGCCCCGCTCGAAGATGCGATCCGCGCCGCGATCTCGCACAAGCCCAAGGGCCATGATTTCGACTATTCGCGCCAGCGCCTTGACGGCCAGATGCCGCGCCACATGAGCCATACGGGCGGTTGATGAAGACGAAACCCGGCGCCCCGACGCCTCTGATCCGGATCTACCGCGCGCTGACCGCGCTGACGGGGCCGCTGGTCTATCGCCATGTGGCCCGCAAGCTGCGCGGCCATGACGTTGCCGAACAGCGCATCCGCGAACGCGACGGCATCGCCAGCCAGCCCCGCCCCGACGGGCCGCTGATCTGGTTTCACGGCGCCAGCGTGGGCGAAAGCGTGTCGGTCCTGACCCTGATCCGCCATCTGGGCACGCGCCTGCCGCAGGCGCAGTTCCTGATCACCTCGGGCACGGCCACATCGGCCGAGATCATCGGCCGCCGCCTGCCCCCGCGCACCCAGCATCAGTTTGCCCCGCTTGATACCCCGGCGGCCGTGCGCCGGTTCTACGCCCATTGGCGCCCTGCGGCGGGGATCTTTGTGGAAAGCGAGCTTTGGCCGAACCTTCTGATCGAAGGGCGCCGTGGCGGGGTGCCGCTGGCGCTGCTCAATGCGCGGCTGTCGGCGTCATCGGTCAAGGGCTGGCAGCGCTGGCCCGACACCGCCCGGCAGGTGCTGGGCGGGTTTTCGGTGATGCTGGCGCAGAACCGGGCTTCGGCGGACAATCTGGTGGCCATGGGGGCGGATCCGGCGCGAGTGCGCGTGGGGATCAACCTCAAAGCGACATCCGATCCGCTGCCGGTGGACCAACCGGCGCTGGACGCCCTTGGGGATGCGCTCGGGTCGCGGCGGGCCTGGATCGCCAGCTCGACCCATCCCGGTGAAGAAGAGACCGTTCTGACGGCCCACAGGCAACTGCTGGACGATCACCCCGATCTGTGCCTGATCCTGGCCCCGCGCCACCCCGAACGGCGCGATGGCGTTGCCGCACTGATCGGCGACGCGGGCCTGCAGATGACGCAGCGCAGCACCGGCGCCCTGCCTGAGCCTGCCGCGCAGGTCTATCTGGCCGATACGCTGGGCGAGCTTGGCACGCTTTATGCGCTGTCGCCCATCGTGTTTCTGGGCGGATCTCTGAAACCCATCGGCGGGCACAACCCGTTTGAACCCGCCCAGTCCGGCGCCGCCGTGCTGACCGGCCCACATGTGACGAATTTCACCGAAACCTTCGACCCCCTGATCGCTGAGGGCGGCGCGCAGGTGGTGTCCGACAGCGCCGAGCTGGCCACTGCCGTGGCGCGCTGGCTGGACGATGACGCGGCCCTTGATACCGCCCGCAGCGCGGCCACCGATTTTGCAGCGCAAGGACAGGCCGCCCTGCAGGGGATCATCGACCTGCTCTGCCGCAAGCTGGATCTGGAGCACCGCGCATGACCCCGCCCGACCTGTCGCAGATCGACGTGATCGCGCCCAATTTCAAACGCCGCCATTCGGGGGTGACCACCACGGTGATCCGGCTGGTCCCGATCCAGGCCCACGACATCGCCATCACCGCCTGCGCCCCGGACCTGCCGCCCGAAGTGCCCAACCTGCCCTGGCCCCGCCTGCTGACCATGTCGCGCCGCGGCCCGTCCGGCGCGCGGGTGTGGCACGCCAGGCGCAATGTGGAAATGGTGGCGGGGCTGGCGCTGAAACACCTGCTGCGCAAGCGGCTGAAACTGCTATTCACCTCTGCCGCGCAACGCCGGCATACCGGGTTCACGCGCTGGCTGATCCGGCAGATGGATGCGG
Source organism: Marinibacterium sp. (assembly GCA_025800215.1). GTDB lineage: Bacteria > Pseudomonadota > Alphaproteobacteria > Rhodobacterales > Rhodobacteraceae > JAOXSC01. Next base: position 18,080 of record JAOXSC010000072.1, on the reverse strand, counting down.
TGATCGCGACCTCGCAGAAATCGGCCGACTACCTCGAACGCCCGGCGACCGTGATCCATCACGGGATCAATTGTGACCTGTTCCAGCCGGTGGCTGACCGGGCGGCGCTGCGCGCGGCGCTGGATCTGCCCACTGACGGGCTGCTGGTGGGCTGCTTTGGCCGGATCCGCCCGCAAAAGGGCAATGACCTGTTTGTCCGGGCGATGATCGCCACCTGCCGGGAACATCCCGATGCCCGCGCGCTGATGATGGGTCGCGCGACCCCCGAACATGCCGAATTCCTGCAGGGCCTCAAGGATGAGGTCGCCGCCGCCGGGCTGAGCGACCGCATCCTCTTTCGTGACGAGGTTCCCATCGCGGACGTGCCGGCGCATTTTCAGGCGCTCGACCTCTATGTGGCGCCGCAACGCTGGGAAGGGTTCGGCCTGACCCCGATCGAAGCCATGGCCTGCGGTGCCCCGGTGGTCGCCTCGCGCGCGGGCGCCTTCGAAGAAATGATCCTGCCCGGTGACACCGGCACCCTGACCGAGATCGAAGATCTCGATCAGATCACCGCCGATATCCAGATGCTGCTGAGTGACCCCGATGCGCTGGCCCTGCGCTCGGGTAAGGCCCGCGAACGGGTGCTTGATGCCTTTGACATCCGCACCGAAGCCGCGCGCATCATCGCCGTCTATCGCGACCTTCTGAAGACCTGACGGGATGGCGGGCGGGGCGATCTGCGCCCCCAAAGGGGCGCAGGAGCGCCGGACCGTCCAGCCCTCAGGCGGCCGGCATGCGCTGCTCGACGATCTCGGCCCACCAGCTGCACCCGGCGGGGATCGCATCATCGTTGAAATTGTATTCGGGGTGATGCACCGCCGCCGTGTCGCCATTGCCCACCAGGATATAGGCGCCGGGCCGCTCTTCGAGCATGAAGGCGAAATCTTCGCCCCCCATGACCAGCGGCGCGTCATCGCAGGCCCCCGACACCGACCGCGCGACCTCGGCGGCAAATTCGGTCTGGGCTTCGGAATTCACCATCACCGGATAATTGCGGACATAGTCCACCGCCGCCGTGCCGCCAAAGGTCTGGGCCACACCTGCGCAGATCTCGCCAATGCGCTTTTCCGCCAGATCGCGCATCGCCGGAGACATGGTGCGCACCGTGCCTTTCAGCGTCACTCGCTGAGGGATCACATTGAATGCGGTGGACGAGGTCTCAAACGATGTCACCGACACCACCACCTGATCGACCGGATCGGCATTGCGGCTGGCAATGGTCTGCAGCGCCAGCACCGCCTGCGCCGCCATCACCGTGGTGTCCACGGTTTCCTGCGGTTTGGCCGCGTGGCCGCCCAGCCCTTCGAACCCGATCTCGAACACATCCGTTGCGGCAAAGAACGCGCCGGGGCGGATGGCAAAGCTGCCCACCGGGCGGCCCGGCCAGTTGTGCATGCCATAGACTTCCTGAATGCCCCAGCGGTCCATCATGCCGTCATCGCACATCTCCTTGCCGCCGCCGCCGCCTTCTTCGGCGGGCTGAAAGATCACCACCACGGTGCCGTCGAAATTGCGCGTCTCGGACAGGTACTTCGCCGCCCCCAGCAGCATCGCGGTATGACCATCATGGCCACAGGCATGCATCGCACCGTCGGTCTTTGAGGCATAGTCGAGCCCGGTCTGCTCGTGGATCGGCAGCGCGTCCATATCCGCGCGCAGGCCGATCACCTTGCCAGACCCCTGGGCCTTGCCCCGGATCACACCAACCACGCCGGTGCGCCCGATGCCTTCGACCACCTCGTCACAGCCGAAATCGCGCAGCTTTTCGGCCACCAGCGCGCTGGTGCGATGGGTGTCGAACAGAATTTCAGGGTTTTCATGGATGTCCCGGCGCCAGGCGGTGATTTCACCCTGCATTTCGGAAAAACGGTTCTTGATCGGCATGTCGTGCTCCTTGGTCGATCCTGGCGCTTGGTGGTCGGCGCGCAGATTGGGTGGTTCAGGTGGCGGGCATCCGGCGTTCAATCAGCTCGGCAAAGAAACTGCATCCCAGAGGGATCGCGTCATCGTCGAACCGGTAGGCCGGGTGATGGCACATGGCGGTGTCCCCATTGCCCAGAAAGATATAGGCGCCGGGGCGTTCCTCAAGCATGTAGGCAAAATCTTCTGACGGCATGATGGGGGGGGTGTCCACGGTCACCTGCCCGGCCACGGCGCGCGCGGCATCAATGGCATGGGTGGTCTCGGCGTCGGAATTGATGGTCACGGGGTAGCCCGGCTCCCAGGTGACCTCGGCGGTGGCGCCATAGGCCGATGCGATGTCTTCGGCCACGCGGCGCACGCGGGCCTCGGCCAGCTTGCGGTTTTCGGGATCAAGCGTGCGCACCGTCCCCTGCAACCGCGCGCGATGGGCAATCACGTTTGACGCGGAACTGTCGGTTTCGAACGTGCCCACCGTCAGCACCACCCGGTGCACCGGGTCGATGTTGCGCGCCACGATCGACTGCAGCGACACCACGATCTGCGATGCCACAAGCGTGGTATCCACCGCTTCGTGCGGGGCCGCGGCATGGCCGCCCCGCCCCGTCACCACAATTTCGAATTCATCCGAAGACGCCAGCAGCGCGCCGGGCCTGATGGCAAATTCCCCCACAGGCAGGCCGGGCATGTTGTGCAGGCCATAGACCTCCTGAATGCCCCAGCGATCCATCAGACCGTCATTGCACATGGCCTTGGCCCCGGCGCCGCCTTCTTCGGCGGGCTGAAAGATCAGCACGGCGGTGCCGTCGAAATTGCGGGTGTCGGCCAGATACTGCGCCGCGCCCAGCAGGATTGCGGTATGCCCGTCATGGCCACAGGCGTGCATCTTGCCCGGCACGGTGGATGCATATTCGACGCCCGATGCCTCGTGGATCGGCAGCGCATCCATATCCGCGCGCAGCCCGATCACGCGGCCGCTTGTATCCTGACGCCCCCGGATCACCGCCACGATGCCCGACCGCCCAACGCCGGTGGCGATCTCGTCGATGCCCATCTGGCGCAGGCGATCGTGAACAAACGCCGTGGTCAGATCCAGATCATACATCAGCTCGGGATGCTGGTGCAGATGACGCCGCCAGCCGGTAATGTCGGCATGCAGATCGGCAAAACGGTTCTTGACGGGCATGGCCCCCTCCTGTCGTTGATCGGATCCGGGGCGCGCGCGGTCAGGCCGACAGGCGCGCCACCAGAGCCCGCATGAAATCCTGCCCCGCCGCAAACTGCGCGACCGACACGAATTCGTCCGGCTGATGGGCCTGCGCAATGTCACCGGGCCCACACACCACCGCCGAATAGCCCGCCGCCTGGAACTGCCCGGCTTCGGTGCCATAGCTGACCACATGGCGGCCATTGTCGCCGGTCAGCGCACGGGCCAGCGTTTCGGCCGCGCCATCGGTTTCAGGCGCCAGCGCGGGCACATCAAAATTCTGGGACACCTCGATGCGGGTGTCGGGATGGATGGCCTGCATCCGCGTTTCGACCTGGCGCACCTGTTCAAGATAGCGCTCGCGCCAGTCTGCGGCGCTTTCGCTGGGCACCACCCGCATATCCAGGCTAAAGTGGCAATCCTTGGCGGTGATATTGCCCGCTGTTCCGCCCTCGATCAGGCCCACATGCAGCGTGGTAAAGGGCGGGTCGAACATCGCGGCCACCGTATCGGGGCGGCGGGCCTGAATGTCGGCATTCTGAGCGTTTGCCCATTCAATGAGCGTTGCGGCCTGCATGATCGCGCTCACCCCCTGCGGCAAGAGCGAGCTGTGCACTTCGAACCCGTGCACATGTGTCTTGTACCCATAGCCGCCCTTGTGCCCGGTCACGACCTTCATCATCGACGGTTCGCCCACGATGACCGCCTGCCCTTTGGGCAAAAGCGGCTGCATCGCCGCGATCATCGGCGGCGCGCCGGTGCAGCCGATTTCTTCGTCAAAGCTGAGCGCCAGTTGCAAAGGCTGGCGCAGGCCGCTGCGATGCGCTTCGCCCAGGGCCCAGATCGCCAGCGCGTCAAAGCCTTTCATGTCGCAGGTGCCGCGCCCGTAAAGCCGCCCGTCGCGTTCGCAAAGGGTGAAGGGATCGGTGCTCCAGTCCTGACCATCGACCGGCACCACATCCGTATGGCCCGACAGCACCACGGCGCCTTCGATCTCGGGGCCCACATGGGCAAACAGCGCCGCCTTGTGCGGCTGATCGGGATCCACCCAGCGATGGGCGGTGATGCCATGCGACGCAAGATAGCCCTGCACCCAGTCGATCAGCGGCAGATTGGTGTCGCGGCTGACCGTGGGAAAGCTGATCAGCCGCTCAAGAATATCGCGTGCGGACAGCAGCACGGCCATGGGGATCAATACCCGCTGTCTGTGGTCAGCACGAAATGGCCCGGTGCAACCTGCGTGTACTCCGACGGTGCCGGGTCATAGTCGAGCCCGTGGATCGGCGACGGGATCGGTTTGAAATTCAGCTCGCTTTCCGATTTGCGCTGCTGCGGATCGGCAATCGGCACGGCCTTCATCAGGGCCTGCGTATAGGGGTGCTGCGGGTTCTCGAAGACCCGCGCGCGCGGCCCCATTTCGACGATCCGGCCCAGATACATGACGCCCACCTGATGGCTGACCCGTTCGACCACCGCCATGTCATGGCTGATGAACAGGAAAGACAGCCCCAGTTCGGATTGCAGATCCATCATCAGGTTCAGCACCTGCGCCTGCACCGACACATCCAGCGCCGACACCGCTTCGTCGGCGATGATCAGCTTGGGGTTCAGCGCCAGCGCACGGGCAATGGCGATCCGCTGACGCTGACCGCCCGACATTTCATGCGGATAGCGGCGCATGAAGCTGCGCGGCAGCTGCACCCGGTCAAACAGGCTGGCCACCCGGTCGCCCAGTTCACTGCCCGAGGCGGTGCCATAGTTGAGCATGGGCTCGGCCACCTGCTCTTCGAGCTTCATCTTGGGGTTGAGCGACGCAAAGGGATCCTGAAAGATCATCTGCATGTCCAGCCGTGCCTGACGCAGACCCGACGGGTCCAGCGCCATGATGTCGGTGCCATCAAGGCTGATTTCGCCCGACAGCGGATCGACCAGCCGCAGGATCGACCGGCCTGCCGTGGATTTGCCGCAGCCGCTTTCCCCCACAAGGCTGAGCGTCTGGCCCTTGTTCACCGTAAAGGACACGTCTTCGACCGCGTGCACATTGGCCACGGTCCGGCGAAAGAACCCGCCCTTGACCGGAAAGCGCGTCACAAGGTTGCGCACCTCAAGCAGCGGCGCGTCCGTACCGGGGATGGGATCGGTTTTCTGACCTTCTGCCCCCAGCAGGCGCATCGGTTCCGGGGCCACCTTGCCGCGCATCTCGCCCAGCTTGGGCACCGCAGCCAGCAGCGCCTTGGTATAGTCGTGCCGGGGGTTTTCAAAGATCTCGGCCACCGGGCCTTCTTCGACCTTGTTGCCGCGGAACATGACCCCCACGCGGTCGGCCATCTGGGCCACCACGGCCATGTCATGGGTGATGAACACCACCGCCGTGCCGGTTTCGCGCTTGAGCCGGTTCATCAGCGCCAGGATTTCGGCCTGGATCGTCACATCCAGCGCCGTGGTCGGTTCATCCGCGATCAGCAGGCGCGGTTCGCAGGCCAGCGCCATGGCGATCACCACGCGCTGCCGCATGCCGCCCGACAGTTCATGCGGATACTGGGTCAGGCGCCGTTCGGGTTCGGGGATGCGCACCTGGCGCAGCAGCTCGATGGCGCGTTTCTCAGCGTCCTCGCGCGACAGGCCCTTGTGCAGGCGCAGACCTTCGCTCAGCTGGCGGCCCACGGTGAAGACCGGGTTCAGCGCCGTCATCGGTTCCTGAAAGATCATCCCGATCTCGTTGCCGCGAATGTGGCGCATCAGATCCTGATCGGCCTGCGCCAGATCGGTTTCGCCGCCATCGCGACGGTCAAACAGAAGCTGGCCGCCGGTGATCTCTCCGCCGCCGAATTCCACCAGCCGCATCAGCGACAGAGACGACACCGATTTGCCCGACCCGGATTCGCCCACAACGCAGACGGTTTCACCCGGCTTGACGTCAAAGGACACGTTTTCAACCCCGACGACCGGACCATCCTTGGTCTGGAATTCGACACGAAGTTCATTGATTTGCGCAATTGCCTGGTCCAGCACGCATGCCCCCATGTTCTGTTCAGGATCTGCCCGTGATCGGAAAGCTTCCTCCAGCTAGGGGCAGTCACTGCCCAATGTCAAACCGGTTGGTCAGATTTCGCGAAGGCAAGTCTTGCAATTTCAGCGGGTTTTGGTTCGATATTCGCACTGTGACCGGGGGGGATGGACCTCGGTGGCGAAAAAGCGGTCAAAAATGGCCTGTTTTGCGCGACCGACCCGGCTACGCACACAAGATCCGCACAGCGTGCGGGATGATCGGCATGACAAAATGCCCAACATGGAGAAAACACATGACCAGAAAAGCGATTCTGCTTGGTGCAGCGGCCGGTATGGCGCTGGCATCGGCAGCCACCGCCGAACGGGGTTCGGATGGCAATGTCAATATTATCTACTGGCAGGCGCCGTCGATTCTGAACCCGTTCCTGACCGGGGGCACCAAGGATACCGAAGCGGCGTCGCTGATCCTGGAACCGCTGGCGCGCTATGATGCAAGCGGCAACCTCACCACCTGGCTGGTCGATGAGATCCCGACCGTCGAAAATGGTGGCGTGGCCGAAGATCTGACATCGATCACCTGGAAGATCACGCCGGGCATCGTGTGGTCCGATGGCACGCCCTTTACCGCCAAGGACGTCAAGTTCACCGCCGATTACTGCATGGATCCCGACGGGGGCTGCGCGCAGCTGACCAAATTCGAGAACGTCAGCGACGTCGAAGTGATCGACGACCTGACCGTGAAGGTCAATTTCTCGGTCCCCACGCCGTTCCCTTACGGCCCCTTTGTCGGCGTTGAAAACCCGATCCTGCAGGCCGCGCAATTTGCTGACTGTACCGGCGCACGCGCATCCGAATGCACCGAAGAAAACTTTGGCCCCATCGGCACCGGCCCCTTTGTGGTCACCGATTTCCGCCCCAATGACGTGATCCAGTTTGCGGCCAACGAAAACTATCGCGATCCCAATAAACCGGCCTTTGCCACCGTGACCTTCAAAGGCGGCGGCGATGCCACCGCAGCCGGTCGCGCGGTCATGGAAACCGGCGAATTCGACTATGCCTGGAACCTGCAGCTGGCGCCCGACGTGATCGCCAAGATGCAGGAAGGCGGCAAAGGCACCCCCGTGGCCGGCTTTGGCCCGCTGGTCGAGCGTATCATGCTCAACCAGACCAACCCGTCGGCTGAACTGGATGCCGACACCCGCTCGACCGCCAAGGCGCCCCACCCGTTCCTGACCGACCCGGCCGTCTACAACGCCATGTCGCTGGCCATCGACCGCCCGCTGCTGGTTGAAATCGGTTACGGCCAGGCCGGCAAGGTCAGCTGCAACTGGGTGCCCGCGCCCGAGATCTTCGCATCGACCTCGATGACCTGTGACACGCAGGATATCGAAGGCGCCAAGAAGATGCTCGAAGACGCAGGCTATGTGGATACCGATGGCGACGGCGTGCGCGAGACGCCCGAAGGCCTGCCGATGAAGATCCTGTACCAGACGTCGACCAACGCCGTGCGTCAGGATTTCCAGGCGCTGATCAAGCAGTGGTGGAGCGAGATCGGCATTGATGCCGAACTGCGCAACATCAACGCGTCGGTCTTCTTTGGTGGTGATCCGGGTTCGCCCGACACGTTCCAGAAGTTCTATGCCGATGTGGAAATGTACGCCAACACCTTCAGCGGCACCGATCCACAATCGTATCTGGGCAACATGATCTGCGACAAGGCACCGCGCCCCGAAACCCAGTGGCAGGGCGAAAACATCTCGCGCTGGTGTTCGGATGAATACGAAGCGCTCTATGCCGAGCTGGGCAAGACCTCGGACATCAACAAGCGCGCCGAAATCGGCAAAAAGCTGAACGACATGGCCGTTCAGGGCGGCGCGATGATCCCGCTGGTGCACCGCGGCCGGATTTCGGCCCATTCCAACACGCTGGGTGGGGTCGAACTGAACGTCTGGGACAGCGAACTGTGGAACATTGCCGACTGGCACCGCAAAACCGGCTCGTGATCCGCGTGCTTAAGGTTTAAACACACGGTACGGCGCGCCCCGGATTCTGTGAATCCGGGGCGCGTTCACAAGGCAGATCCAACAATAACAAAAGCTGTAAGGCACACCTGAATGCTCACATTCACGATACGGCGCCTGGTTCTCGCGGTTCCGACGCTGCTGTTCATCAGCCTGGTGATTTTCCTGCTGCTCGAACTGGCACCGGGCGATCCCATGGCGCAGGTCCCGCTCACTGTTCCGCCCGAGGTCAAGGAAAAGATGCGCGAAGCGCTTGGGCTGGGGCAGCCCATGCATGTGCGCTTCTGGAAATGGCTGGTCCAGTTCTTCTGGATCGAACCGCAGGTGCTGGTTGACCACTATTTCGGCACGACATTTTCCGAAGGCGATCTGCGCGTGATCAGCTGGCAAACCCGCTCGCCGGTGATGGACATCGTGATCCAGCGGCTGCCGCAGACCCTGTGGGTGGTGGGCACCGCCTATGTTGTGGGCATCCTGATCGCCCTGCCCATCGGGATCTATTCGGCCTATCGCCAGTACAGCTGGTTCGATCAGGCCGGGACATTCATTTCCATGGTCGGCTTCTCCGTCCCGCCGTTCTTTTCGGGCGTGCTGGTGATCGTGATCTTTTCGGTCAATCTGGGCTGGTTCCCGTCGATCTACGACACCACGCTGGTGGTGGATGACTGGGAAAGCTTCCGTCGGCAATTGCTGCAGATGGTGATGCCGGTGACAGTGCTGGCCCTGCAGATCACCGCGCAGATCAGCCGGTTCATGCGGGCCTCGATGCTCGACAATCTCAACCAGGATTACGTGCGCACCGCGCGGGCCAAGGGCCTGGGCGAACGCACGGTGGTCATGGTGCATGTGCTGCGCAATTCGATGATCCCGGTCGTGACGGTGATCGCGCTTGGGGTGCCGTCGATCTTTGGCGGCGCCATCATCACCGAACAGGTCTTCAAGGTGAACGGGATCGGCCAGCTGCTGATCGGAGCCATCCAGGCCAATGACCTGCCCATGGTGCAGACCCTGACCTTTATCTTTGCGGTGCTGATCGTGCTATTCAACCTTGTGGCAGACGTGCTTTACGGCCTGCTCGACCCGAGGATCCGCTATGACTGATCTGACGAACCCCCAACCCGCCAGCGCTCCGCGCAACCAGTGGCTTGATGTCTGGGACCAGTTCAAGAGCCACCGCGGCGCACTGATCGGCAGCGTCATCTTTCTGCTGATCATCGCCACCGTCTATGTGGGGCCGCTGATCTGGCGCATCGACCCGCAATTCCTGCCACAGGGGCGCGATTTCATCACCCTGCGCGATACAAGGCCCATTTGGGTCGGGCTCTGGGACAGCAGCGCCAAGGTCAACTGGGCGCATCCGCTGGGCACCGACAATCTGGGCCGCGACACGCTGGCCCGGCTGATGTTCGGCGGCCAGGTGTCGATCGCCGTGGGGCTGACAGCCATGCTGCTCTCGCTGCTTCTGGGAACACTGGTCGGCGTGCTTGCGGGGTTCACCCGAAAGCTGGACGGCCCGCTGATGCGGCTGACCGATCTCTTTCTGGCGCTGCCGCTGCTGCCCCTGATCCTCGTGGCCTCGCTGCTGTTCCGCGAAAGCCTGTCGGCGGCCTTTGGCCCCGAAGGCGGGACATTCCTGCTGATCGTGATCCTGATCGGGATCACATCCTGGATGCCCACCGCACGGATCGTGCGCGGCGATGTGTTGGCGCTGAAGGAACGGGAATTCGTGCTTGCCGCGCGCTCGATCGGGACAACCAACAACAAGCTGATCCTGCGCCACATCCTGCCAAATGTGCTGTCACCGATCATGGTGTCGGCCACCCTCGGGATTGCCACGGCGATCATCACCGAAAGCGCCCTGTCCTTCCTGGGCTTCGGCTTTCCACCCGATTTCCCCACCTGGGGGCGGCTGCTCAATGACGGGGTCGACCGGTTGGTGAGCTTCCCCGAACGCTCGATCCTTCCCGGTGTCATGATCTCGCTGACGGTGCTGAGCGTAAACTACCTGGGCGATGGCCTGCGCGACGCGCTCGATCCGCGCATCCGCGGCCGATAAAAAGGGGGCGCTGCCCCCTCTGGCTGCGCCATTCACCCCCGAGGTATTTCGGGCCACAAAGAAACACAGTGTCTGCTCTTCTTTGTGGCCGTGAAATACCTCGGAGCGCGAGGCAGAGCCTCGCAAACGCGGCGCCGGAGGCGACGCAAACATCATGTGCGCCGCAAGGCGCTCAGTTCTGGCTCTCAGCCCAGATGCCTGCGGATGCGGCGGATCATCATCCAGACAAATGCCACCACCGGCAGCGTGGCAAGCGCCGTCAGGTTTCCCTTGGACAGGCCCGTCAGCCCGCTAAGCGGGTAGAGCAGGTAGCCGGCCAGAGACACCGCATAATAACTGATGGCAACAACAGAGAGGCCTTCGACGGTGTGCTGAAGGCGCAGCTGCAGATCGGCGCGTCGGTCCATGCTTTCCAGCAGCGCCTGATTCTGGGCGCTGCGTTCCACATCCACCCGCGTCCGCAGCAGATCGCCTGCGCGCATGGCGCGGTCTGCGAGGGCCTGCAGCTGCCGCTCGGTCGATTTCACGGTGCGCATGGCCGGTTCATAGCGCCGCATCATGAATTCGCCAAAAAGCTGACGCCCGCCGAACCGTGTCTCGCGCAGGGCTTCGATGCGCTGATTGACCAGCGCTTCATAGGCCCCCGTCGCGCCAAAGCGGAACGAGGCGCGCGCCAGCGTGCTTTCCAGTTCGGCCGAGATCGACAGCAGCGCCTGCAGCGTCGTTTCTGCCGCCACCGTATTTCCGGTCATATCTTCCATCAGCGCCCGCAGGCGGGCATCCAGTGCGCCCAGCACCGGCCCCAGTTCGCGGGCGCGCGAAAACCCCAGCATCGAGACCGATTTGTAGGTCTCGATTTCGCACAGGCGCTGCACGATACGGCCCAGGCGGTTTTCACCCGTCCCGTCCGAGGCAAAGACCACAAAGCGCTGATGCCCGTTGGGGTCGATCCTGAAATCACCTGCGATCACCGCGTCATCTTCGAGCACCCGCGACACCGTCAGGCTGTCGGGCACAAACCAGTCCTGCAGCAGCGCCGCAATCCCCACCTCGTCCGGGCGCGGCAGCACCTGCAGCATGATCGAGGTGATGCGCTGGCCCGGCGCCTCGGCCAGCCAGACCTGAGGAAAGACATCGAAGCCTGCAGGATCAAAGGCGCGCGCAGGGGCGCCCTGGGCAATCGCGGTGTAGGTGACAAATTCGGTGTGCTGTTCCCATTTCAGCATGTGCCGCCCGATCTGGCAAAAGTGATGCGTGGCGTCCGGCGACGGGTGCGCAGCCCCATAGCGGTCAAGCAGCGCCAGCAGGTGGGCCCTGTCCCCCGCCCGGTCACGCCGGGCCGCATCATCAGAGCGTTTGATGGCCAAAAACACCACACTGGCCGGGGCGGGCATGCTGGGAAAGGGCCGCGCGTGCAGCTCATTGGCCAGTGTGTAGCGGAGCGGGTGATCTTCGAGCGGGGACATGGGCGACCTCGGGTGCGGTTTCCACCTGCCTAGCGGAAACGAAAGCCTGCCGCAATTTTTGTTTTATTTCAATATGTTACTGGATACGACAGTATACCGACCTCCTGCCCGCACCCCGACACGAAAAAAGGCGCCCCAACGGGGGCGCCTTTGATGGTCGCGGTTCAAGGTGACGATCAGTCGATCATCGGCAGCAGCTTGTCCACCGACGCCTTGGCGTCGCCGTAGAACATGCGCGTGTTTTCCTTGAAGAACAGCGGGTTTTCGATGCCCGAATAGCCGGTCCCCTGGCCACGCTTGGACACGAAGACCTGCTTGGCTTTCCAGACTTCCAGAACCGGCATGCCGGCGATGGGCGAATTGGGATCGTCCTGTGCGGCAGGGTTCACGATGTCGTTCGAGCCGATCACGATGACCACATCCGTTTCGGGGAAGTCGTCATTGATCTCGTCCATCTCGAGCACGATGTCGTAAGGCACCTTGGCTTCGGCCAGCAGCACGTTCATGTGCCCCGGCAGACGGCCCGCCACGGGGTGGATCGCAAAGCGCACCTCTTTGCCCTTGCCGCGCAGCTTGCGGGTCAGTTCGCTGACCGATTGCTGCGCCTGCGCCACCGCCATGCCATAGCCCGGCACGATGATCACGCTGTCGGCGTCGTTCAGGGCGGCGGCAACACCGTCGGCTTCGATGGCGATCTGTTCGCCTTCAACTGCCATCTGTTCGCCTGCCGGGCCACCAAAGCCACCCAGGATCACGCTGACGAACTGACGGTTCATCGCCTTACACATTATGTAGCTGAGGATCGCACCCGACGAGCCGACCAGCGCGCCGACCACGATGAGCAGGTCATTGCCCAGCGAGAAGCCGATCGCGGCTGCGGCCCAGCCCGAATACGAGTTCAGCATCGACACAACCACCGGCATGTCGGCGCCGCCGATGCCCATGATCAGGTGATAACCGATGAACAGCGCCGCCAGCGTCATCAGGAACAGCGGGACAAACCCACCGCTGTTGAAGTACCAGATCAGGCAGACCAGCGACAGGATCGCGGCCCCTGCGTTCAGCGCGTGACCACCGGGCAGTTTCGTCGCCGCCGAGGTCACCTTGCCCGCCAGCTTGCCATAGGCAATGACCGAACCGGTGAAGGTGATGGCACCGATGAAGATCCCCAGGAACAGTTCCACCCGCAGGATGGCGATTTCCGTGGCCGTCTTCTTGGCGATCAGCTTGCCAAAGGCGCCCAGGTTGGACAGGTCGACCTCTTTTGCGGCATCTGCGATGGCAAAGACCTTGGCGACGTTGCCGATCTCGAAATGCGCGTTGAAGCCGACGAACACGGCGGCCAGACCGACCAGCGAATGCATCGCGGCCACAAGTTCCGGCATCTGGGTCATCTGCACCCGGTTGGCCAGCTGATAGCCAATGATGCCGCCCAGCCCGATCAGGATCAGCGACAGCACCCACAGGCCCGAACCGGGGCCGATCAGCGTGGCAAAGATTGCCAGCGCCATGCCGACGATGCCGTACCAAACTGCACGTTTTGCGCTTTCCTGGCCCGAAAGCCCGCCCAGCGACAGGATGAAAAGGACAGCGGCGACAACATAGGCCGCAGTGGTGAAGCCAAATTCCATAGTCCCGGCCTCCTTACGATTTCTGGAACATGGCGAGCATGCGCCGGGTGACAAGGAAACCGCCGAAGATGTTGATCCCGGCCATGAAGACGGACAGCGCCGCCAGCAGGATCACCAGGAACGACCCCGATCCGATCTGCATCAGAGCGCCCAGGATAATGATCGACGAAATGGCGTTGGTCACCGCCATCAGCGGCGTGTGCAGGCTGTGACTGACATTCCAGATCACCTGGAAGCCGACAAACACCGCCAGCACGAAGACGATGAAGTGCTGCATGAAGCTGGCCGGAGCCACGAGGCCCACCAGCAGCATCAGCAGACCGCCCACACCCAGCAGGGTAACCTGCTGCTTGGTCTGCGCCTTGAAGGCCGCTTCCTCTTCGGCGCGGATCTCTTCGGGCGTTTTTTCCTTGGGCTTTTCCTGCGGCTTGGCCGCAATCGCCTGCACCTTGGGCGGCGGCGGCGGGAAGGTCACGGCCTTTTCATGGGCAATGGTGGCGCCACGGATGACGTCATCTTCCATGTCGTGATTGACCACACCATCCTTTTCAGGCGTCAGGTCGGTCATCATGTGACGGATGTTGGTGGCATAAAGCGTCGAGCTTTGGGCCGCCATCCGGCTGGGGAAGTCGGTATAGCCGACAATGGTCACGCCGTTTTCGGTGACGACCTTGTCATCGGCCACGGTCAGTTCGCAGTTGCCGCCACGCTCGGCCGCAAGGTCGACGATGACCGAACCGGGTTTCATGGCCTCGACCATGTCCTTGGTCCACAGGATCGGCGCGTCGCGGTTGGGGATCAGCGCCGTGGTGATGACGATGTCCACCTCGGGGGCCAGTTCGCGGAACTTTTCAAGCTGCTTTTCGCGGAACTCGGGGCTCGACGGGGCGGCATAGCCACCGGTGGCCGCGCCATCCTGCTGCTGCTCTTCGAAATCCAGGAACACGAATTCCGCGCCCATCGATTCGATCTGTTCGGACACTTCGGGGCGCACGTCGAATGCCAGGGTGATCGCACCCAGCGACGTCGCCGTACCGATGGCGGCCAGACCGGCCACACCCGCACCAACGACCAGAACCTTGGCCGGGGGCACCTTGCCCGCTGCGGTCACCTGACCGGTGAAGAAGCGGCCAAAGTTGTTGCCGGCTTCGATCACCGCGCGGTAACCCGCAATATTGGCCATCGACGACAGCGCGTCCATCTTCTGGGCACGGCTGATGCGCGGCACCATATCCATGGCAATGACCGAGGCGCCCTTGTCGGCGGCCTGCTGCATCAGCGCCTCGTTGGCGACAGGATAGAAGAACGAGATCAGCGTCTTGTCTTCGGTCAGCAGATCGACCTCGCCCTCGCTGGGCGGACGGACCTTGGCAATGATGTCGGCCTGCGCATACAGCGACGCCGCATCAGCGGCGATTTCCACGCCTGCCGCCGCATAGGTGTCGTCCGAAAAGCCGGCCGCCAGGCCCGCCCCGGTTTCGATGATGCAGCTATGCCCAAGCTTTTGCAGTTGCAAAGCGCTGTCAGGCGTCATGGCCACGCGGGCCTCGCCTTCGAACACTTCCTTCGGTGTACCAATTCTCACCCTAGGATCTCCCTTTACGCCGAAAATCGACCATACGTGCCTTATCCATGCTGCACTGCACTAACGAACGAAAGAAAATTTCGCAAGCGCGGGCCGCGACCAGACGTCAAAACGTCGGTTTTGATCAAACCCAGCGTCTAACGTTACGTTCGTAGCGCGCGAATTCGGCCCGGAATGTGCGGCGCATCCGGTTTTCTTCGGGAATGATATGTCGGCGTTCAATGATCCAGACAAAGATCGGCACCAGCGGCAGGGCCAGAACCGCGTCCCATCGCAGGATCAATCCGGCCAGCACCAGAGCATCGCCAAGGTAGATCGGATTGCGCGTGCGGCTGAAGATCCCGGTCTGGATCAGGCGCTGCGGGGTCAGATGCGGAACCACCGTGGTCTTGTGGCGGCGGAACTCGGCGAAGGCGAGCACCATCAGCAGGATCCCGCCCCCCACCAGCAGCCCACCCAGAAGATCCGCCACCGCGCCGCCAAAGCCCAGACCGGCGGGAACATAGCGCGCCTGCGCCCAGGCCAGCACCAGGCACAGCGCCAGCCAGACCGGCGGCAGATCAAGCCATTTCAGCGGGTGCGGGCGGGTGTCGGGCTGGGTCATCGGGCGCTCCTTCGACAGGTTGGGGCCAAAGCGACGGTACGGCAGGTCTTGTCGCGCCCTGACATAGGCCTAGGCTGGCCCCCAATCCAAGGCGACTTCGAACGGGAGGACAGAATGACGCTGACAGGAAAACACGCATTGGTGACCGGCGGCGGCACCGGCATCGGGCTGGCCATCGCACGGGCCTATGCGGCGGCGGGCGCCAAGGTGACCATCACCGGCCGCCGGCAAGAGGTGCTCGACGAGGTGTCGGGCGATGGCATCTTTGGCATGGCGATGGATGTACGGGACGAAGCCGACGTGATCGAAAAGACCGCGCTTGCGGTTGACGCGCACGGGCCGATCCAGATCTGCGTGGCCAATGCCGGGATCGCCGAAGGCAAGGCCCTGCACAAGATGGACATGGAATTCTGGCGCAACATGATGGCCACCAATCTGGACGGCGCGTTCCTGACCATCCGCGAAAGCCTGAAATCCATGCATGGCACCGACTGGGGCCGGGTGATTTCCATCGCGTCGATCGCCGGTGTGCGCGGCCTGCCCGGCGCGCCGTGCTATACCGCCACCAAGCACGGGCTGATCGGCCTGACCCGGTCGCTGAGCGAAGATTACATGGGCACCAACTTTACCTTCAATGCGATCTGTCCGGGCTATGTAGACACCCCCATCGTGGATCGCAACGTGACCTCGATCGCGAAGCGCGCAGGCGTGAGCGAAGAAAAGGCGCTTGAGATCATGGTGGGCATGAACCGTCACAAACGTCTGATCGCGCCCGAAGAAATCGCATCCGCTGCGATGTGGCTGGTGGGGCCGGGATCAGAAAGCGTGAACGGTCAGACGCTGGAAATCGCAGGCGGCCAGATGTGATTGCCGCCGGTCGGGCGTCACGGGCTTAAGCCCCGCCCGATCACCTGCGCCAGCGGTGTGACTTCGGCCCGAAGGTCGGTCAGATCGCTGGCGCGCGCATGCACGCCCTTGAGCAGCGCCATGCAGGTGCGCGCCATGTCATCGGCGCTCAGATCCCTGCGCACGCGCCCGGCGCTGCGTTCGCGATCAAGCCAGCCGGTGTAAAGGTCCTGCAGCCTCAGCTCACCCGCCGCAACGATGTCGGCGGCCACCTGCGCCCCGGCATCGACCAGCTCGGCCCCGCTTGGGCCTTTGACCACCAGATCCACCAGTGACGACAGATGCGTTGCAAATGCGTCGATCAGGATCTGCTGGACCGGCGCATCCTGGGCCAGAGCCTCGGCAATGGCGTCACATTTGCGGTCGTAGAAGAAGGCCACCAGGCTGCGGCAGATGTCTTCCTTGTTCTTGAAATGCAGATAGAGCGCCGACCGTGACATTCCCGCCCGCTGCGCAATGTCGTCCATCGACGTCTTGCGATAGCCGAACTGCATGAACGCCGCCTTGGCCGCAGCAAGGATCGCCATCTGGCGCGGATCAACGGATGTCTCTGGCGGGCGTGTCATGGGGCGCTTGTGTCAGTGTCACGCGATTGTGTCAATTGACACTCTGACATTCTGCGCTAAATCTGTCATATCGTTCTGACCGTCCGTCCCCAGCCAAGGATACATCCGATGCCAACCCGACTGACCATCAACGGAACCGCGCATGACGTGGACCTGCCCGATGACGTGCCGCTGCTTTGGGTACTGCGCGACGCGGTCGGGCTGACGGGGACCAAATTCGGCTGCGGCGTGGCCGCCTGTGGCGCCTGCACCGTGCATATCGACGGAGAGGCCGTGCGCTCGTGCCAGGTGTCGCTGTCCGATGTCTGGGGCGATGTCACCACAATCGAAGGCATCGGCTCGCCCGAGGCGATGGCCGTGATCCAGCAGGCCTGGGTGGATCATCAGGTGGCGCAATGTGGTTACTGCCAGTCCGGTCAGATCATGCAGGCGGCGGCTTTGCTGGCCGAAAACCCCGCCCCAACGGACGCGGACATAGACGACGCGATGCAGGGCAACCTGTGCCGTTGTGGCACCTATCCCCGCATCCGCGCCGCGATTCAAGACGCCGCTGGCAAATTGCAGGAGGCTTAAGAGATGGGCAAAGTTGGAAAAATTCTGCGCCGCACCTTCCTGATCGGCTCGGCCGCCATTGTTGGCGGTGTGGCTTTTGGTGCTTACTACGTCACCCGTCCCGCCCCGAACCCGCTGAAACCTGGCAAGGGTGAGGCCGCGCTGAACCCGTTCATTCTGATCGACCAGAATGGCGTGACCCTGTTCGCCCCGCGTGCCGAAATGGGACAGGGCGTGAAGACGACCTGGGCTGCTTTGATCGCGGAAGAACTGGATGTCGATCTTGACCAGATCAACGTGCTGCATGGCCCTGCTGCGGCGGCGTATTACAATTCCGCATTGGTTGGCGAAGGACTGCCAAACAAGGGCTACGACATCTCGAACTTTCAACACAATCTGGGTGAGGCGCTGGGTGTCCTCGGCAAAGCGCTGAGCCTTCAGGTCACCGGTGGCTCGACCTCGATGAAAGACGGGTTCGAGCGGATGCGGCAGGCCGGAGCGTCGGCGCGTGAGAC
>JAOXSC010000057.1 GCA_025800215.1 Marinibacterium sp. | reverse complement strand
GGTGATCGGCACCATATGCCCGGCCCCCTTGATCACCGCCTGTCGCGCATGCGGCAGATAGCGGTTCACCCCATCCAGAACCGGCGGCATCGTGTCATGGGTCTGATCCCCGCGCAGCAGCAGCACCGGCATGGTCACCGCGTCCAGCACGCCCGGCTGAAACAGGCCCGGCGTGTCATCCACGACCGCAGGCATGCAGCCCGGCAGGATCTGCACGCCCCGGATCATCGACGCGCGCAGCGGTTCGGGCAGGTCATCCCAGCTTAGACCGCCAACACCCCACATGCCGCTGAACAGCCGCGCGGCGGTTTCGGGATCACCGTCAGCCAGCGCCGCCATATAGGGCGCGGATTCGCGATCCTGGTCTGCCAGAAGCTCGGGCGCCTGCTGCGGGAGAACGGCAAAGAGCACCGGCTCGATCAGGGTCAGGCTGCGCACCCGTTCCGGAAAGGCCGCCGCCAGACGCAGCGCGACCGTCGCCCCAAAGGAATGGCCGATCACATCCATGCCCGGCGTCAGCAGCTTGGCGGTGGCATCGAACATCAGATCGGGAAACTGGCTGTGCCCGTCCCAGTCGGGGCTTTTGCCGTGCGACGGCATGTCCGGGCAGGTCAGGGTCACCTCGTCGCCAAAGGCCGACGCCACCCCTTTCCACGCGCCCGAATGGGCCAGCGTGCAATGCAGGGCCAGAACCTGGCGCGGACCGCTGCCCAGCGTGCGGGTCGCCAACGTCACGGGCACGGCAGAGGACACGGGCGGCATCACGCTCATGCCGAGATCTCGGTCAGATGGGCATCCAGATCGTCGATCCGATCCTGCCCCCAGAACCGTTCCCCGTCTTCGGTGATATAGAACGGCGCACCGAAAACACCGCGCGACACGGCCTCTTCAAGGTTGGCGGCATAGGTTTCGGCCCCCTGCAACAGCCCGCTATCGGCCAGGGCGGGATCGAACCCGGCCTCGGTCAGGCAGGCCCGCACCACATCGTCCTGCGCAATGTCCTTGTCATCCGCCCAGACCGAGCGCGTGATCGCATGCACCAGCGCCCCCATATCCCCGCCCCCGGCCCGCGCGGCAGCAATACACGCATAGGCCGCCGGCGCCCCGTTGGTCGGCCAATGCGCGGGTTTGAGGTTGAACGGCAGCCCCAGCCGCCGCGACATCCGCCGCAGCTCTTGCACCCGATATTCCTGACGCGAGATATGCCGGTCGGGCGGCGCAGTGCCACCGGTGCGGGCAAACAGCGCGATGATATCCATGGGTTTGTAGTTGATCGTCAGCCCGTGACGTGCGGCGACCGCCTCCATCCGGGTGCCGGCAAGATAGGTATAGGGCGACAAGGTCGCAAAATAGTAGTCAAGCTGCGCCATTGGGCTTTTCTCCGATGCCAATCTATGCGTGACCGTAAGGCCATGTTAAGCGGTGTCAACGTCACGAATCCGTTGCAAACCGCGCCAAGGATCCTCCAATGCCCCAGCCCAACGCCCCCAAGCTGATCGCCGGGAACGCCAACCCCCCTCTTGCCAATGCCATCGCCCGCCGCATGACCATGCATCGCGGTGTCCACACCGGCCTTGTCGACGCGCGGGTCGAGCGTTTCAACGACGGTGAAATCTTTGTCGAGGTGTTCGAAAATGTCCGTGGCGAAGACATGTTCATCATCCAGCCCACATCGAACCCCGCCAATGACAATCTGATGGAGCTGCTGATCATCTCGGACGCGC
Organism: Marinibacterium sp.; assembly: GCA_025800215.1. Taxonomy (GTDB): domain Bacteria; phylum Pseudomonadota; class Alphaproteobacteria; order Rhodobacterales; family Rhodobacteraceae; genus JAOXSC01. Next base: position 3,007 of record JAOXSC010000057.1, on the reverse strand, counting down.
TGCGCCGGTCGTCGGCGGGGCGCATCACGGCGGTGATCCCCTATTTCGGCTATGCCCGTCAGGATCGCCGGACCAAGGCCCGGACCCCGATTTCGGCCAAGCTGGTGGCCAACATGCTGGTGGGCGCGGGGATCGAGCGGGTCCTGACCATGGATCTGCACGCCACCCAGATCCAGGGCTTTTTCGACATTCCCGTGGACAACCTGTATGCCGCGCCGATCTTCGCGCTCGACATCAAGACACAGTTCAAGGACAATCTGGACGAGCTGATGGTGGTGTCGCCCGACGTGGGCGGCGTGAGCCGCGCGCGCGAACTAGCCAAGCGCATCGGCTGCCCCCTCTCGATCGTCGACAAGCGCCGTGAACGCGCGGGCGAAGTGGCCGAAATGACGGTGATCGGGTCCGTTAAGGACAAGATCTGCCTGATCGTGGATGACATGTGCGACACCGCAGGCACGCTTTGCAAGGCTGTGGACCTGCTGATCGAACATGGCGCGAAAGAGGTGCACAGCTATATCTCGCACGGGGTTCTGTCGGGCCCCGCAGTGGGTCGTGTAACCGCGTCGCAGATGAAAAGCCTGGTGATCACCGACACGATCGCCCCCACCCAGGCGGTTCTGGATGCGCCCAATATCCGCATCGTGCCCACCGCCCCGATCTTTGCCCAGGCGATCCTGAACACCTGGAACGGCACATCGGTGTCGTCGCTGTTCGACCTCGACACGCTGGGGCCGATCTATGAAGGGCTTTACAGCCAGGACTGACGCCTTGCGCGCAGCGTAAGCAGATGGGCGGGCGCGTCAGGCGCCCGTCTTGCCCTCGGTCCCTGTCGTGGCCCCTGTCGTGGCGCCTGCTAGCACCTGAGGTGCCGCGCCCTGGACGTGCAGATGCATGTCCGTCTGCGGGAACGGGATCGAGATCCCGGCCTTGTCAAAGGCGATCTTCACATCCCGCATCAGATCCCAATACACCGTCCAGTAGTCTTCGGTCCGCGCCCAGGGCCGACAGATCAGGTTCACCGAACTGTCCGCCAGTTCGCTGACCCGGATCATCGGCGCGGGATCATCCAGCGTCAGCGGGTGCGCCGCGACCTGTTCGGCCAGCACACGCTGCGCATCTTCGATGGAATCGCCATAGCCGATGCCGAACACCAGATCGACGCGGCGGGTGTCGCTGGCGGTGACATTGGTGATGATGTCGCCCCAGACCTTGCTGTTGGGGATGACGATCACCTGATTGTCCGGCGTGGTCACCGTGGTGGACACAACCGACACCGATTGCACCGTCCCGCTGGTCCCGGCGACCGTGACATAATCACCCACGTCAAAGGGACGGTTGAACATGATCATCAGACCGGCGGCCAGATTGCCCAGCGTATCCTGCATCGCAAACGCCAGGATAAAGGACGCGCCCCCCAGCAGCGCAAAGAGCGGCCCGATATTCACCCCAAGCGCCCCCAGCACGATCAGCAGCCCCACGGCAAATGTCAGCCAATAGGCCGTCTTGACCAGAAAGGCGCGCATCAGACCCGACAGCTGCGGGATGCGGTCAGCGGCGCGCCCGGCAAAGCCGCGCACCACCCGCGCCACGATCAGCAAAGCCAGAAACGCCGCGCCGATCACCGCGATCCGCATCACAAGTTGTGCGCCCCCGTCAGGCGCGCGCACCCAGTCGGCGGCCCGCGCCACCAGTGTCCGCCAGTCCGACGCCTGCGCCTCTCCGATCAGAATGGCGCTGCGATAGTCCCGGTACTGTTTGACCTGTGCCGCATCCCCGCCCTTTTGTTCAAGGCTGTCGACCACGGCGATGAACTTGGACAGCCCCTTGTCCCGCTGATCAATCAGCCGCGTCAGTTCGGCCCGCGACGGGCCTGCGCCCCCTGCGGCCCGGATCGCCAGCTGCTCGGCCACCACGGCCTGGGTCTGCTGTTGCACGATGCCTTGCCATTCGTCGGCCAATTGCCCGACCTCATCGACGGTCAGGGGCAGGATGCGCAGCACAAGGTCGTGCCGCGATATGGACGGATCGGCAAGTGCCGTGACCTGCGGGGCCGGTGTCGCGGCACCGTCTTCCGGCGGGGCCTCTTCACTGGCGCGGCCCGGCGCGGCCAGCCCCACACACAAGACCAGCACAAGAACCAGACAGCGGGAGATGATGGGGTGCATGGCAAAATCCTCTTGTCGGTTGGGGACACTTGTCTTTCTGGATCTGCCACGCAGGCCCATCCTGTCAACCCGGCGGCCCCTGCGCGGGCCCGCGACCGTGCCGAATAGGCAAAAGAAAACGGCCGGTGCCAAACGCACCGGCCGTTTCCAACAAGGTCAAAAAGGCAGGCCTGACCCGCCTTATTCCATATCCTCGAGCAGATGCACGAGATCGGCCAGGAACTTTTCGGCCACGGCCTTACGTTCCGCCGGTGCCGTTTCGGCATCGGCGCGGGCTTCTTCGATCACGTGCTTGAGATCGTCCTTGGTGACGGTCTCGCCCTCGTGGGCGCGCTCGGCGATCACCGAAACGGATGTTGCGGTAATCTCGACAAAGCCGGAGGTAACGTAAAAGTCCTTTGCCTCGGCCCCCGATTGTGCGCGCACGACGCCGGGGCGCAGCGACACGATGACAGGCAGGTGGCCCGGCATCGCCGTCAGGTTGCCTTCGGCGCCTGGGATCTGGACCGCGTCCGCCGCGAACGAAGCAAGGCTCCGTTCGGGCGAAACGAGGTCGAATTGCATGGTCTCAGCCATTTGCCGCGCTCCTTACGCTGCTTCCGCAGCCAGCTTCTCGGCTTTTGCGATCACTTCGTCGATGCCGCCAACCATGTAGAAGGCCGCTTCGGGCAGGTGGTCGTATTCGCCGGCCACAACCGCCTTGAACGACTTGATGGTGTCTTCCAGGGGAACCTGAACACCGTCCGAGCCGGTGAAGACCTTTGCAACGTCGAAGGGCTGCGACAGGAAGCGCTGGATCTTACGGGCGCGGGCAACGGTCAGTTTGTCTTCTTCTGACAGTT
>JAOXSC010000054.1 GCA_025800215.1 Marinibacterium sp. | reverse complement strand
CGTACCATCAGATCAGGGCCCTGCACCTCGGTGTCACCGGGCCAGTTTTCGACCTCGGTCGTGGTGGTCAGCTGGCCGCCGGGCTCGATGCCCTGGATCAGCAGCGGTTCGAGCATGGCGCGGGCCGCATAGACGCCTGCGGTATAGCCCGCCGGGCCGGACCCGATGATCAGAACTTTGGTGTGGCGTGTTTCGGACATCTGCGCTCTCTCTGCTATGGCCTTTGGCGTCGGGGGCATATAAACGCCCCCCCTCGCGGGATAAAGGGGCGTGACATGTGCTTCAATCCTGCGTGAACGGGACGGTGCGTTTCTTGGCAGGGCGGCAGTGCGTGCATTGCATTGGGCTGCAGTGCGGCGAAATAATATTGCGTGCCGTGGTGGCTTGCTGTAGCAAACCGAAAAACACGGGGTGAAAGCATGGTATCGACACGGCTTGACGCTATTGATCGCAAGATCCTGGCCGAGCTGCAGGCCGATGGCCGCATGACCAATGTGGAGCTGGCGCGCCGGGTGGGCATTTCGGCGCCCCCCTGTCTGCGCCGCGTGCGCACCCTGGAAGAGACGGGGTACATCCGCGGCTATCACGCCGATGTGGATTCGCGCAGCCTGGGCTTCGAAGTGCAGGTCTTTGCCATGGTCGGTCTGGAAAGCCAGGCCCAGCACGAACTCAGCGCGTTCGAAGAACAGTGCCGGGGCTGGCCGCTGGTCCGTGAATGCCACATGCTCAATGGCGAGGTTGATTTCATCCTCAAATGCGTGGCGCCGGATCTGAGCAGCTTTCAAAGCTTTCTGACCAGCGAACTGCTGACCACGCCCAATGTGGCAAACGTCAAGACATCGCTGGTGATCCGGGGCGCCAAGGATGAACCGGGCGTGCCCTTTGACATCCTCGAAGAACGCCTGAACAAGACCGCCTGAGCGCCGCGCAGGGACCGGCCCGCAGGGGCCGGGCCGTGATGTTCAGGCCCCGCTGCCGGGCGCGGGGCCGCCTGCGGATCAAGACTGCTGCTTTGTCCCCCTTGCGCTTCGCCCGCGCCTATCTATAACGCAGGCAATTTGCGCGCATCCGCGCGACTTGCGACTCGTCAGACAGCCAAAAGGGGACGGCCATGCCGAAAAGAACCGACATCCAGTCGATCATGATCATTGGTGCCGGTCCCATCGTGATCGGACAGGCCTGCGAATTCGACTATTCGGGGGCCCAGGCGTGCAAGGCGCTGCGTGAAGAAGGCTACCGGGTGATCCTGGTCAATTCGAACCCCGCCACGATCATGACCGATCCGGGCCTGGCCGATGCCACCTATATCGAACCGATCACCCCCGAAGTGGTCGCCAAGATCATCGAAAAGGAACGCCCCGACGCGCTGCTGCCGACGATGGGCGGGCAGACCGGGCTGAACACCTCTCTTGCGCTGGAAGAAATGGGCGTGCTGGACCAGTTCGGGGTCGAGATGATCGGCGCCAAGCGCGGCGCCATCGAAATGGCCGAAGACCGCGCGCTGTTCCGCGAAGCGATGGACCGTCTGGGCCTGGAAAACCCGCGTGCCACCATCATCACCGCGCCCAAGCGCGACGATGGCAGCGCCGATCTTGAGGCTGGCGTTCAGATGGCCCTGGACGAGCTCGACGATATCGGCCTGCCCGCGATCATCCGCCCCGCCTTTACCCTGGGCGGCACCGGCGGGGGCGTGGCCTATAACCGCGAAGATTACATCCATTTCTGCCGCTCGGGCATGGATGCATCGCCCGTCAACCAGATCCTGGTGGATGAAAGCCTGCTGGGCTGGAAGGAATACGAGATGGAGGTGGTGCGCGACACTGCCGACAACGCCATCATCGTCTGTTCGATCGAAAACGTCGATCCCATGGGCGTGCATACCGGCGATTCCATCACCGTGGCCCCGGCGCTGACGCTGACCGACAAGGAATACCAGATCATGCGCAACGGCTCGATCGCCGTCCTGCGCGAGATCGGCGTGGAAACCGGCGGCTCGAACGTGCAATGGGCGGTCAACCCCGAAGACGGCCGCATGGTCGTGATCGAAATGAACCCGCGCGTGTCGCGGTCGTCGGCGCTGGCGTCCAAGGCCACGGGCTTTCCGATTGCCAAGATCGCGGCCAAGCTGGCCGTGGGCTATACGCTCGACGAACTGGACAATGACATCACCAAGGTCACGCCCGCGTCGTTCGAGCCGACCATCGACTATGTGGTCACCAAGATCCCGCGCTTTGCCTTTGAAAAATTCCCCGGCTCCGAACCGCATCTGACCACCGCCATGAAATCGGTGGGCGAGGTCATGTCGATCGGCCGCACGATCCACGAATCGATGCAAAAGGCGCTGGCGTCGATGGAAACCGGCCTGACCGGCTTTGACGAGGTCGACATCCCCGGCGCCCCCGACAAGGCGGCCGTCATCAAGGCGATCAGCGCCCAGACCCCGGACCGGCTGCGCACCATCGCGCAGGCGATGCGTCACGGGCTGAGCAATGACGAGATCTTTGCCGCGACCAAGTTCGATCCGTGGTTCCTTGACCGGATCCGCGAAATTGTCGCCGCCGAAGACGAGGTGCGCAAGAACGGCCTGCCTCTGAACGAAGACGGCATTCGCCGTCTCAAGATGCTGGGCTTTACCGATGCCCGCCTGGGCCATCTGACAGGCCGCGACGAGGACAATGTGCGCCGTGCGCGCCAGAACCTGGGCGTTCGGGCGGTGTTCAAGCGCATCGACACCTGTGCGGCGGAATTCGAGGCCCAGACGCCTTACATGTATTCCACCTATGAAGCCCCCGTGATGGGCGAGGTGGAATGCGAAGCCCGCCCCAGCGACAAGAAGAAGGTCGTCATTCTGGGCGGTGGCCCGAACCGGATCGGGCAGGGGATCGAATTCGACTATTGCTGCTGTCATGCGTGCTTTGCGCTGACCGACGCGGGCTATGAGACCATCATGGTCAACTGCAACCCCGAAACCGTATCGACCGACTATGACACCTCGGACCGGCTCTATTTCGAACCGCTGACATTCGAGCACGTGATGGAGATCCTGGGCAAGGAACAGGAAAACGGCACGCTGCACGGGGTGATCGTTCAGTTTGGCGGCCAGACCCCGCTGAAACTGGCCAATGCGCTGCATGACGAAGGCATTCCGATCTTGGGCACCACGCCCGATGCCATCGACCTGGCCGAAGACCGCGAACGGTTCCAGGCGCTGGTCAATGATCTGGGCCTGAAGCAGCCGCGCAACGCCATCGCATCGACCGATGATCAGGCGCGCAAACGGGCCGAAGAACTGGGCTATCCGCTGGTGATCCGGCCGTCCTATGTGCTGGGCGGGCGCGCGATGGAGATCGTGCGCGACACCGCGCAGCTGGAACGCTACATCGCCGAAGCCGTGGTGGTGTCGGGCGACAGCCCGGTGCTGCTCGACAGCTATCTGGATGGCGCGGTGGAACTGGATGTGGATGCGCTCTGCGACGGCACGGATGTGCATGTGGCGGGCATCATGCAGCATATCGAAGAGGCCGGCGTGCATTCGGGCGACAGCGCCTGTTCGCTGCCGCCCCATTCGCTGCCTGCCGACATCATTGCCGAGGTCAAGGTCCAGACCGTCAAGCTCGCCAAGGCGCTGAATGTCGTGGGGCTGATGAATGTGCAATTCGCCGTCAAGGATGGCGAAATCTACCTGATCGAGGTCAACCCGCGCGCCTCGCGCACGGTGCCGTTCGTGGCCAAGGCCACCGACAGTGCGATTGCATCCATCGCCGCGCGGATCATGGCGGGCGAACCGCTGAGCACCTTCCCGCAGCGCGCGCCCTATGCCGAAGCCGACTATGACGCCGCCCTGCCGCTGGCCGATCCGATGACGCTGGCCGATCCCGACATGCCGTGGTTCTCGGTCAAAGAGGCGGTGCTGCCCTTTGCCCGCTTCCCCGGCGTCGACACCATCCTGGGGCCGGAAATGCGGTCGACGGGCGAAGTCATGGGCTGGGATCGCGATTTCCCGCGCGCTTTCCTCAAGGCGCAGATGGGGGCGGGCATGGTGCTGCCGCGGTCGGGTCAGGCCTTTGTGTCGATCAAGGACGCCGACAAGACGGCGGACATGCTGCAGGCGGCCCAGATCCTGATCGAACAGGGCTTTACCCTGGTCGCGACGGGGGGCACGCAAAGCTGGCTCGAAGGGCATGGCGTCGCCTGCGCGCGCGTCAACAAGGTCTATGAAGGGCGCCCAAATGTGGTGGACCTGCTCAAGGACGGGGCGGTGCAGCTGGTGATGAACACCACCGAAGGCGCCCAGGCGGTCGAGGATTCCAAGGAAATCCGCTCGGTCGCGCTCTATGACAAGATCCCGTATTTCACCACCGCTGCGGCATCGCATGCCGCCGCCTTGGCGATCCGGGCCCAGGCCACCGAAGAGCTGAACGTCAAAAGCCTCCAGGCCTGATTCATCAGGGGCGCGGTACCGCCGCGCCCCGATTTTTTACCGCCCGCTTAACCGGCCATCACATCCCGCGTTGACCGGGCGCACCCTGCGCCGCATCATGGGTGCAGGATCCGAACGGCAAAGGAATATCACATGCGTGTTCTACTGGCTCTGTCCGCCCTTCTGGCGCTTGCGGCCTGTGGCGGGGGTATCCCGCTTGTGCCGCTGATCTGACCGGATCTTTCTGGCGGATCTGCGGGCGCACAGGGCGCTGCCGACAGACCCGCCCCGAACCGGGCGCAGGATGCTGCATGACAGCAACTGATGCGCCCGGATCACAGCACCGTTTCCAGATATGGAAATTCCGTTTCTGGCCTGATATGGGCCATCCTTACGCCTGTGGACTTGTTGGGAGAGGATCATGAACAATCGCGCCGCCATCACCGGCACCGGGGTCTATACCCCTGACCAGGTCATCACC
>JAOXSC010000044.1 GCA_025800215.1 Marinibacterium sp. | reverse complement strand
CCGGGCCCTATAGCCTGCTTCAGGGTGGTAACGGGGCGATTCTGCGTCAGCCGATCTACCTTGATCCTGCTCGCACCCAGCTGTGGGGGCTGGCAATTCTGGTGATCGACTGGCAGCAGCTGGCGCGTCAGAGCGGCCTGCTGGATGGCACTGCGCAGCTGGAGCTGGCAGTGCGAAACCTGACCGAATCCCATGTTTCTACCGTGCTGGGTGACCCGCAGCTGTTCAGCCGTGCGGACAGCTATATTCGCGAGTTACAGCTGCCCAATGCGCGCTGGGAGATTGCTGTACGTCAACCACTAGGGCAGGCCGAGGGCCATTTTCGTCAGTGGCTGGTGATGCTGCTGGCGCTGGCCCCGCTGTTCGGGGATCTGATCCGCGACCCCGGCGCGATCCACTATGCGGGGCTGACCTATCAGATCGTGGTGATCGCCGCCTTTGGTTTCCTGCTTTGGCTGCATCTGATGGCCGTCTACAAGGCGTCGGCGGTGTCGTCCTTTGCCTTTCTCAGCCCGATCTTTTCGGTGCTGATGGGCTGGCTGATCCTGGGCGAAACGCTGGGGCCGCGCATCTGGATCGCGCTGGTTCTGGTGGCGGCGGGGCTGGTTCTGATCAACCGGCGCTAGGTCCCGCAGAAGGTCGCCTGCACCTGTTCCGATGCCAGCGGCGGGCGCGTCAGATCGGCAAGATCGGGATGCGGCGTGAAGGGATCGGCCAGCGCCGCGCTCAGCCGTTCGAACGGGGCCATGTCGCCCGCAACGGCGGCGTCGATCATCTGTTCGACGCGGTGATTGCGCGGGATGATCCAGGGATTGGCGCGGGCCAGCAGATCTGCGGGATCCGCGTCGCGCGCCAGCCGCGACCGCCACTTGGCCGCCCAACCGTCAAACGCGGCAGGATCGGCAAACTGGTCGCGCGCGCCATCGGTTCCAAGCGCGCGGAAGGTATTGGTGAAATCGGCCTGATTGGCCGCCATCCGGTCCAGAAGATCGGCGATCAGCGCGGCATCGCCATCTTCGGGGGTGCTCAGCCCGATCTTGGCGCGGAAGAGGCGCAGCCATTCGGCGTCGATCATCGCGGGCATGGCGTGCACGATCTCGGTCGCGGCGTCGACCTGGGTTTCGGGGGCGTCGAACTGCTGCAGCAGGGCCGTGGCCAGCTGCGCGAGGTTCCACACCACGATGCGCGGCTGGTTGCTATAGGCATAGCGCCCGAACTGGTCGATCGAGCTGTAGACCGTGTTGGGGTGATAGCCATCCATGAAGGCGCAAGGCCCATAGTCGATGGTTTCGCCCGAAATGGTGCAATTATCGGTGTTCATCACCCCATGGATGAAGCCCACCGACATCCACTGCGCAATCAGCCGCGCCTGCGCGTCGCGCACCGCCGTCAGCAGCCCCAGCGGGCCTTCGGCATCGGGATAGTGGCGGGCGATCGCATAATCCGTCAGGTCGCGCAGCCGGGCGGTGTCGCCGCGCGCGGCAAAGATCTGGAACGTGCCGACCCGCAGGTGGCTGGCGGCAACGCGGGTCAGCACCGCGCCGGGCAGAAGGGTTTCGCGCACGACCTCTTCGCCCGTGGCGACCGCCGCAAGGGCGCGGGTGGTGGGGATGCCAAGCGCATGCATCGCTTCGGACACCAGATATTCGCGCAGCACCGGCCCAAGCCAGGCCCGCCCGTCGCCGCGCCGGGAAAAGGGGGTCGGCCCCGATCCCTTGAGCTGGATGTCGCGGCGCTGCCCATCCTGGCCCAGGGTTTCACCCAGAAGGATCGCGCGCCCGTCCCCCAGCTGCGGGTTGTACTGGCCAAACTGATGCCCGGCATAAAGCTGCGCCAGCGGGGCGGCGCCATCGGGCACGCGGTTGCCGCCAAAGACCTGCGCCATGTCGCCAAGATCGCCCGGCGTGATCCCCAGCACCTGCGCCAGATCACGGTTGAAGGCCAGCAGGCGAGGCGCCTTGACCGGTGTCGGGGCCTGGCGGGCAAAAAAGCCATCCGCCAGTCGCGCATAGCTGTTGTCGAAGGGGATCGAAAGAGTCATGGTCCAAACCTAGGGGGCGGGGCGGCAATTGCCAGAGCGCGTCAGAGCACCCGCGTCATCATCTGATAACGGTCGCGCAGGCGAAAGCCGGCCCGCGTATAAAGCCGCTGCGCGGCCTCGTTCCGGGTGTCGACCTCAAGATGCAGGGCCACCACGCCGGCGTCGCGCAGGGCTTTGGCAATGGAAATCAGCGCCTCGGTCGCGATGCCGCGCCCGCGCACCGGCGGGCGCAGATAGATTTCGTCGATGGTCGCATCCAGCCCGCCAAATTCCACCGACCACGAAAAGCAGACGATGATATAGCCCATCGGCGCGCGCTTGGGGCCCAGCAGATAGGCCGCGCCGTGGGGGATGCCCTGCACCAGTGGCTCAATGCCGCCCATGCGCTGGTCGTCACTTTGCGAGATGCCTTCTTCGCCATGAAAGGCGGTCACAAGGGCGAGCAGCTTGGGCAGGTCATCGGGGCCCGCGAGATGGATCGCTGCGCTCATAGCCGGGCCAGCCGTTCGGTGAGCAGGTCAAAGAACGCATCCGCATCCACGTCATTCATGAAGGTCGCATTCGGCGTGCGCCCCGAGACGCGCCACCAGTCGGCCACGGTCATGCCCAGGGTCAGATCGGACCCGGTTTCGATCTCGACATTGATAAAGCGGCCATGAAAGATGTCCGGCCGCAGCAGATAGGCGATGACGCAGGGGTCATGCAGTGGCGCCCCTTCGGAACCATATTTTTCCTTGTCGAAGCGTTCGAAGAAATCGGTCATCTCGGCCACCGCATGACCGACCCCGTGGCCCAGGGCGCGGAAGGCGTCATTGCGGTGCGGCGTGACCAGCGCGCGATGCGTCACGTCCAGCGGCATGACTGTCAGCTTGATTCCGGATTTGAACACGATCTCAGCGGCTTCGGGGTCGACATAGATGTTGAATTCCGCCGCGGGGGTGATGTTGCCCACCTCGAAATACGCGCCACCCATCAGCACGATTTCCTGCACCCGCCCGGCAATGTCGGGGGCCTGTTGCAGCGCGCGCGCGATGTTGGTGAGCGGGCCAAGGGGGCACAGCGTGACGCTGCCGGGATCCTGATTGCGCAGCGTGTCGATGATGAAATCCACTGCATGGCCCGGTGCCAGCGGCATGGTGGGATCTGGCAGCACCGGGCCGTCCAGCCCGGTCTTGCCATGCACATGTTCAGCCGTCACCAGCTTGCGCGACAGCGGCGCATCACAGCCCGCATAGACCGGCACATCCGTCCGGCCCGCCAGTTCGCACACGATGCGGGCGTTCTTCGATGTCAGCGGCAGCGGCACATTGCCCGCAACGGCGGTGATGCCCAGCACGTCGATGTCATCGGGGCTGGCCAGCGCCAGCAGGATCGCCACGGCGTCATCCTGGCCGGGATCGGTGTCGATGATGATCTTGCGGGTCATGTGCGGTCTCCTGACAGGGGGCGGGCTTTGGCGGCCTTTTCATCGGCCTTGACCGCGTCCCAGAGCGCGTCCATCTCGTCAAGGCTGCTGGTTTCGGGGCGTTTGCCTTGCGCGGCAAGCCGTGCCTCGACCGCCTGAAACCGGCGGATGAACTTGGCATTGGTGCGGCGCAGGGCGGCTTCGGGATCGACATCAAGATGGCGCGCCAGATTGGCGATCACAAACAGCAGATCTCCGGTTTCCTCTTCGATCTCGTCCTGGGTCAGGTGGTCGCGGGCTTCGGCCAGCTCGTCCGCTTCTTCGCGGATTTTGGCCAGAACATCGCGCGTGTCGCCCCAGTCGAACCCCACGCGCGCGGCCCGTTTTTGCAGCTTGAGCGCGCGCAGCAGCGCGGGCAGGTTGGCCGCCACCCCGTCAAGCGCGCCCTGCTGGGCCTTGCCTGCGCGTTCGGCGGCCTTGATGGCTTCCCAGTCGCGGGTCTGCTGTTCGGCCGATTTGTCGCGGCTTTCGTCGCCAAAGACATGCGGGTGGCGCGCCACCATCTTGTCCGAGATGTTGCGCAGCACGGACTGGAAGGTGAAATGCCCGGCCTCTTCGCCCATCTGGGTGTGATAGACGGTCTGCAGCAGCAGATCGCCCAGCTCGCCTTCGAGCTCGGGCCAGGCGCGGCGCTCGATCGCGTCGGCGACTTCATAGGCCTCTTCAATGGTATAGGGCGCGATGGATGTGAAATCCTGCTCGATGTCCCAGGGGCATCCGGTGTCGGGATCGCGCAGCCGCCGCATGATTTCCAGCAGACGGTCGATCCCTGCATCGGTGTCGTGGATCAGGCTGTCGTCGGCCATTGCGGTGCCCCCCGGTTCAGTGTCAGATACCCTTCAACCCGACACGCCCCAAGGAGTCCAGAGCCATGCACGTCGTCAACCGCATTGCCGAGTTTGCCGCCGATATGACCGCATGGCGCAGGCACCTGCATCAGATCCCTGAACTGGGGTTCGATTGCCCGCAGACGGCGGCGTTCATCGCCCGGACGCTGCGCGGCTTTGGCGTGGACGAGCTGCATGAAGGGATCGCGCGCACCGGCATCGTGGCCATCGTGCAGGGGCAGGGCGACGGGCCCACCATCGGGCTGCGCGCCGATTTCGACGCGCTGCCGATTGTCGAAGACACCGGCGCCGATTACGCCAGCCAGACTGCGGGCCGGATGCATGCCTGCGGGCATGACGGGCATACCGCGATGCTGCTGGGGGCGGCGCGCTATCTGGCCGAGACGCGGAATTTCGCGGGCCGGGTGGCGCTGATCTTTCAGCCTGCCGAAGAAGATGGCGGTGGCGCGGGCGTGATGGTCGATGAAGGTCTGATGGAGCGCTTTGACATTACCCAGATCTATGCGCTGCACAATGCGCCAAACGGGGCTGAGGGGTCGTTCTGGACCACGCCGGGGCCGATCATGGCGGCGGTGGATCAGTTCCACGTGCATATCCGCGGCGTGGGCGGGCACGGGGCCATGCCACATGACACGCGCGATCCGGTGATGGCGGCCTGCGGCATTGCCCAGGCGATCCAGACCATCGTGAGCCGGAACAATTTTGCGCTGGATGATCTGGTGGTGTCGGTGACGCAGATCCATACCGGCAGCGCCGACAATGTGATCCCTGAAACCGCCTATCTCAACGGGACGGTGCGCAGTTTTGATCCCGCCGTGCAGGACATGGTCGAGCGCCGCATGGGCGAGATCGTCGCGGGGCAGGCGGCAAGCTATGGCGTGAGTGCCGAGCTGGTCTATGAGCGCGGCTATCCCGCCACGGTGAATGATCCGGCCAAGGCCGGTTTCGCCGCCGATGTCGCCCGCGAGGTGTCTGGCGCGCATCTGGTCATCGAAGATGCGGGCCGCGACATGGGGGCCGAGGATTTTGCCTATATGCTGAACGCCCGGCCGGGCGCCTATCTGTTCCTGGGGCAGGGCGATGGTCCGGGGCTGCACACGCCGCAATATGATTTCAACGATGACATTGCGCCTGTGGGCGCGTCGTTTTTCGCGCGCCTCGTCGAACGGGCGCAACCGGTGGTCTGACGCCCTTTTCGAGCGTCGCCCACCCACCCACCCCGACACTCAAAAAGGGCGTCACAGATGGCACTTGAAGATGCAAAACATCAGATCGACATGGCGTTCACGCGGGATGATCCGCGTGGTCCGTCCTTTGAACTCACGTTTGGTGGCGCGACATCCTTTCTGCGCCGCCGCTACACCAAGGATCTGACCGGCGTCGATATTGCCGTGACGGGTGTGCCCTTTGATCAGGCGGTGACCAACCGCCCCGGCACCCGGCTGGGGCCGCGCGCCATCCGCGAGGCGAGCGCCCTGCAGGCGCCCGATGCGCCCTATGGCTGGCCCTTTGACGTGATGAGCGACTGCACCATCGTGGATTATGGCGATCTGGCCTTTGACTATGCCGATGTACCGTCCTTTCCGGGCCGGTTGCGCGATCATATCGCCGGGATTCTGGATGCGGGGGCGGCATCGGTTGTGCTGGGGAGATCG
>JAOXSC010000021.1 GCA_025800215.1 Marinibacterium sp. | reverse complement strand
CGGTTTGGTCGCATGATGGCCGCCGTTGGAGGCCCGGTGCAGTTTGTTGATACGTGGTCGCGGTTCCTGCCCGAAGCCAGCGTGATCACCGAGGTTCCATCACCGCGCGACGGGTACATCACGGCTATTGACGGCGAAGCTTTGGGGCTGGCCGTGGTGGCGCTTGGCGGTGGACGTCAAGTGGAAAGCGATGTGATCGACCCGGCAGTGGGTCTGTCAAACATGGTACGGCTGGGCGAGCGGGTCACCAAAGGCGCGCCATTGGCCGCTGTTCACGCGGCGCGTGAGGACGCGGCGGCTCAGGCGGCGCAGAGCGTAGTGGCGGCGATCACAATCGGCGATGCTCCGGTTGCCGTGCCCGATCTGGTGCATGAAAGGATCACGGCATGAGCCGCGCCTTTCTCATCGTGGTGGACTCGGTCGGTATCGGCGGGGCACTTGATGCAGGCGCGTTCTTCAACGGGGATGTGCCTGACACCGGGGCCAACACACTGGCCCATATCGCGCAAGCCTGCGCCGAGGGACGGGCTGAGGACGGGCGCAGCGGCCCGCTTGCA
>JAOXSC010000197.1 GCA_025800215.1 Marinibacterium sp. | reverse complement strand
CCTGATGGATGATGCCGATCCCCAGATCCTGCGCGGCGCGCGGGCTGGCCGGGCTGACCTCGACCCCGTCGATCCTGAGCACCCCGCCATCGCGCTGATAGATGCCCGACAGGATCTTCATCAGCGTCGATTTGCCAGCGCCGTTTTCGCCCATCAGCGCGTGCACCTCGCCCGCGGCCAGATCAAAGCGCACGGATTTGAGCGCATGCACGCCGGGAAAGATCTTGTCGATCCCTTCCATGTCGACCAGTGGTGTCATCTCACCTCCCAATTCGATGACGGATGCCGGGTGCGGCTACATCACCGCCCCGATCTGCCAGGGGACAAATTCGACGCCCCCGAAACCCAGTTCTTCGCTTTTCGTTTTTCCACCCGATGCCACGCGGATCATGATCTCGAGCAGCTCGGCGCCCTTGGCTTCGATGCTGACGCCATCGGTGACGATGTCACCGCAGTTGAGATCCATGTCGTCGGACATGCGGGCATACATTTCGGAATTTGTGGCCAGCTTGATGCAGGGGGTCGGCTGATAGCCCGACACCGATCCGCGCCCGGTGGTAAAGACAATCAGATTGGCCCCAGACGCCACCTGCCCGGTCACCGAACAGGGGTCAAAGCCGGGGCTGTCCATGAATACGAACCCCTTCCGGTCGATCCGTTCGGCAAATTTGTAGACGCCCCGCAGCGGCGCGGTGCCGCCCTTGGCCACCGCCCCCAGCGATTTTTCCAGGATCGTTGTCAGACCGCCGCGCTTGTTGCCGGGGCTTGGGTTGTTGTCCATCTCGCCGCCATTGCGGGCGGTGTAATCTTCCCACCAGCGCACGCGCTCGATCAGCGCTTGGCCCACGGCGACGGTTTCGGCGCGCCGCGTCAGCAGATGTTCGGCGCCATAGATTTCCGATGTTTCCGACAGGATCGTGGTCCCGCCCATCCGCACCAGCAGATCGGATGCGTAGCCCAGTGCCGGGTTCGCGGTGATCCCCGAATACCCGTCCGAGCCACCGCATTGCATGCCCACCATCAGCGCGCTGACCGGTGCGGGCGCGCGGGTTGCGGCATTGGCTTCGGCGGCGATGCCGCGCAATGCGTCAAGCCCGCGTTCGATGGTGCGGCGGGTGCCGCCTTCGGTCTGGATGGTCATGTATCGCAACGCGCCATCCGCCCGGATCGGGCGACCACCGACCAGATCGGCGACCTGCATGACCTCGCAGCCCAGCCCAATCAGCAGGATGCCACCAAAATTGGGGTGCTGCGCATATCCCGACAGCGTCCGGAACAGAGTCTCATACCCCTCACCATCCGACGCCATGCCGCAGCCGGTGCCATGCACAATGGGCACGATGCCGTCGACATTGGGAAACGCATCGAGCAGCCCCGCCCGGTCGGCCGCTTCGGCGATAAAGCGCGCGACCGAGCCCGAGCAGTTCACCGATGTCAGGATCCCGATGTAATTGCGCGTCCCCACCCCGCCATCGGCGCGGTGATAGCCGTCAAAGGCGCGGGTATCGGTGATCGCGGGCAGCGCGGTGCTGGCGCTGGCATGGGCATAGTCCTGATGGTGTTCGCCCATGCCCAGATTGTGCACATGCACATGCGCGCCAGGTGCGATGTCGGTCAGCGCCTGGCCGATGATCTGACCATAACGGATCACGTTCTCACCCGCACGAATCGGCGCTGCCGCGATCTTGTGGCCGCGCGGGATCGCGTCAGGCAGGGGGGCGCCCAGAGGGGCGTCGCCGGCCTCAAGCGCTTGCAATGCAATGACAACGTTGTCTGCGGGGGACAGGCGCACCACCTGCCGGGGGCCGCGTTCTGTGTCAGATGTGGTCGGGTCTGGCTGCATCTTGGCCTCGCTTGCTTGGGCACTGTGCTAGGGTGAAATTTCCAACTAGTCAACTAGCATGTTAGTATGGTAAGCCATCGCCATGACCCAAACGAACGACATCGACGCCCACCTGCTGGCAGATATTTCCACCACCGAAGGATCGCTGGCGCAGCGCGTCTATCTGTCGATCCGGACCGCCATTCTGGCGCTGGATTTCCCGCCCGGTGCCAATCTGCGCAAGGCGCCGATCTGCGATCATCTGGGCGTGTCGCGCGCGCCTGTCTCAGATGCGATCACCCGTCTGGCCGCCGACGGGCTGGTGGATGTGGTGCCGCAATCGGGCACGCGGGTGTCCTATTTTTCCATGGCCGAAATCCGCGAAGGCAGCTTTCTGCGCGAAGCGCTGGAACTGGCCACCGTTGCCAAGGTCGCCCGCGATCTGACCGAAGATCAGCGCAAACAGCTCAGCCGCAACATGCGCCTGCAAGAGCTGCTGATCGAAGATGACGACATTCCCGGTTTCTATCAGGCCGATGAAGAATTCCACATCCTGCTGATGCGCTTTACCGGCTATGGGCGGCTGCAGGGGATCGCGCAGTCGGTGTCGCTGCAGGTCAGCCGCGCGCGCATGCTGCTGCTGCCGACGCCGGGCCGCATCGCCGAAACCCTGACCGAACACCGCGCCATTTTCGATGCCATCTGCAACCGCGACGCGACCGCCGCGCAGGACGCAATGCGGACCCATCTGGGTCAGCTACTGCCGCGCATCGACACGCTGGCCGAAAACCGACCCGAGCTTTTCACCCCGAACCGGACGAAGGAAACCGCATGAGCGCATCGGACACCACCCTTCTGAATAACCGCACCGCCCGGCCGGTGCCGCTGACCCGCATGGGGTTTGGCGGCGCGCCCCTGGGCAACCTTTATCGCAAGGTCAGCGATGCGGATGCGCAGGCCGCGCTTCAGGCCGCGTATGATGCCGGGATCCGCTATTTCGACACGGCGCCGCAATACGGGCTGGGCCGGTCCGAACAGCGTTTTGGCGAAGCGATCCGCCGCTTTGGCCGTGACACGATCCAGCTGTCCACCAAGATCGGCCGCCTGCTGCTGGATTGCGAACCGCACGAGGTCACGCCCGAAGCCTTTGTCGATGTGCCGCAAAAACGCATCGTCTTCGACTATACCTATGACGGGGTCATGCGATCCTACGAAGCCAGCCGCGAGCGCATCGGCGTGGCCAATGCCGACATTCTGCTGGTGCATGATGTCTGCGTCTTCAGCCAGGGCAGTCAGGAGGCATCCGACGCCAAGGTGCGCGAACTCTTCGACGGCGGCGGCTATCGGGCTCTGAGCGAGCTGCGCGACGCAGGCGAGGTCGCCGCCATCGGCGCGGGCGTCAATGAATGGCAGGTCTGCGAAAAGCTGCTGGGGCTCGGCGATTTCGACGGGTTCCTGCTGGCCGGGCGCTATACGCTACTTGAGCAAGAGGCATTGGACAGTTTCCTGCCCCTGTGCGAAGCGCGCGATGTGGGGATCATTCTGGGCGGGCCGTATAATTCGGGGATCCTGGCGACCGGCCCGGTGCCGGGGGCGAAATACAACTACGACACCGCCCCGCCCGAAATCCTGGATCGGGTGCGCCGCATCGAAGCGGTTTGTGCTGCCCATGACACCCCCCTGATCGCCGCCGCGCTGCAATTCGTGCTGGGGCATCCATGTGTAAAAACCGTGATCCCGGGCGCCGTCAGCGCCGCCGAGGTCGAGGCCAATGTCGCTCTGCTGGATCGCACGATCCCCGATGCGCTGTGGTCGGATCTGCGCGATCAGGGGCTGATCCGCCCCGATGCCCCTCTGCCGTCCGGGGGCGATCATGCTGCGTAACATCGACCCGATCCTGTCGCCGTCGCTGCTGTTTGCCCTGCGTGCCATGGGCCATGGCGATGAAATCGTGATTGCCGACGCCAATTTCCCCGGCACCAGCACCGGTCCCGATTGCATCCGCGCCGACGGATCCGACGCCGGCTCGGTGCTGCGCGCGATCCTGCAGGTCATGCCGTTGGACAGCTTTGTGCCCGACCCTGCCCTGAGCATGCAGGTGGTGGGCGATCCCGATACCGTGCCCGAGGCCGTCGCCGGGTTCCAGCACATCATCAACGAGGTCGCCGATGCCCCGGTGCAGATCCGGGGGCTTGAACGCTTTGCGTTCTACGAACGCGCCGCGCGCGCCTTTGCGATCGTGCAGACGGGCGAGCGGCAGCTCTATGGCAATATCATCCTGAAAAAAGGGGTGATCGGATGATCATAGATGCGCATCAGCACTTCTGGTCGATCGCGCGGGGGGATTATGGCTGGCTGACACCGGAGCTGTCGGCGATCTATCGCGATTTCCTGCCCGACGATCTGGCGCCGCTGCTGGCAGAGACCGGGGTCGGCGGGACCGTGCTGGTGCAGGCGGCCCCCACCCTGGCCGAGACCGAATTCATGCTGTCGCTGGCCGACACCACACCTTTTGTCAAAGGCGTGGTGGGCTGGGTCGATTTCGACGCCCCCGACGCGCCCGATCAGATCGCCCGTCTGGCGGCCCATCCCGCGCTGGTGGGGCTGCGGCCGATGATCCAGGACATCGACGATCCCGACTGGATGCTCGGGCATGCGCTGACCCCGGCCTTTGAGGCGCTGCAGGCCCATGACCTGACCTTTGACGCGCTGACCCTGCCGCATCATCTGGGCCCTCTGCGCCAGCTTCTGGCGCGCCACCCGCATATGCGGGTGGTGATCGACCACGGATCGAAACCCCTGATCCGGGACGGCATCATCGACGGATGGGCCCAGGACATGGCCACGCTGGCCAGTGACACGCGGGCCTATTGCAAGCTGTCCGGTCTGGTCACCGAAGCCGCCCCGGACTGGTGCCCGGACGACCTGCGCCCCTATGTCGATCATCTGCTGGACGGCTTTGGCCCACAGCGTCTGATCTGGGGCAGCGACTGGCCCGTGTGCACGCTGGCCAGCAGCTACGGGCGCTGGTGGGACACCACACACGAGCTTCTGGCCGATCTCAGCCCCGATGACCGCGCGGCGGTGATGGGGATCAACGCCACCCGCGCCTATGGGCCACGGCCCTGACCCGCGCCATCCACCCTGTTTCTTCAAGACGACATGAGGCTTCCATGACATCCATCATCCCCCCCAACCGGCTGGCTGGCAAAACCGCCCTGGTCACGGCTGCCGCCCAGGGCATCGGGCGCGCCAGTGTCGAACGTCTGGCTGCCGAAGGCGCGCAGGTCATCGCCTGCGACATCAACGAAACCGCGCTGGCCGAACTGGCGCCTCTGGACGGGGTCACGACGCGGGTTCTGGACGTCACCGATGGCGATGCGGTGGCCGCTGCCGTGGCGGATCTGCCCACGCTTGACGTGTTGTTCAACTGCGCGGGCTATGTGGCGGCGGGCTCGATCCTGGACTGTGACGAACGGGACTGGGACTTCAGCTTTGATCTCAACGTCAAGGCGATGTACCGGCTGACCAAGCTGGTGCTGCCGGGGATGCTGGACAATGGCGGCGGGTCGATCATCAACATGTCGTCGGTGGCATCCTCCATGAAAGGTGTGCCAAACCGCTTTGTCTATTGCGCGTCCAAGGCAGCGGTGATCGGCATGACCAAGGCGATCGCCACCGACTTCATCACCAGCGGCATCCGGTGCAACGCCATCTGTCCGGGCACCGTGGACAGCCCCAGCCTGCATGACCGGCTGCGCGCCACCGGTGACTATGATCAGGCGATGAAGGATTTCATCGCCCGCCAGCCCATGGGACGCATCGGCCGCGCCGACGAGATCGCAACACTGGCCGCCTATCTGGCCAGCGATGACAGCGCCTTTACCACCGGACAGACATTCGCCATCGATGGCGGATGGTCGATCTGATCAAGGAGACATGACATGAAACTGCTGCGTTACGGCCCTGCGGGTCAGGAAAAACCCGGCCTGCTGGACGGCTCGGGCGTAATCCGCGACCTGTCGGGGGTGATCCCGGATCTGGCCGGTGATGCCCTGGGCGATGCCAGTCTGGATCGGCTGCGCGGGCTGGACCCGGCCAGCCTGCCTGCGGTGTCTGGCGATCCGCGCATCGGGGCCTGTGTGGGACAGGTGGGCAAATTCATCTGCATCGGTCTCAACTATGCCGACCACGCCGCCGAAAGCGGCATGGAGCTGCCGCAGGAACCGGTGATCTTCTTCAATGCCACATCGGCGATCATCGGACCCGATGACACCGTGGAAATCCCGCGCGGATCGGTCAAGACCGACTGGGAGGTCGAGCTGGGCGTTGTCATCGGAAAGCCCACCAAATACGTCACCG
This sequence comes from Marinibacterium sp., assembly GCA_025800215.1. Classification (GTDB taxonomy): domain Bacteria; phylum Pseudomonadota; class Alphaproteobacteria; order Rhodobacterales; family Rhodobacteraceae; genus JAOXSC01. The sequence continues at coordinate 11,313 of JAOXSC010000197.1, read as the reverse complement.
AAGCGCAGGCGCTGGACCATGTGGCCGGCTATTGCGTGGTCAATGACCTGAGCGAACGGGACTTTCAGTTACACCGCTCGGGCCAGTGGGTCAAAGGCAAATCCGCCGACACATTCGGCCCCATCGGCCCCTGGCTGGTCACGCGGGACGAAGTGCCCGACCCTCAGGATCTGCCGATGTATCTTGAGGTCAACGGCCACCGCTATCAGGACGGGTCCACCCGAACCATGCATTTTGGCGTGGCAACCGTGATCGCGCATCTGTCGCAATTCATGTCGCTGCAACCGGGCGATGTGATTTCGACCGGCACGCCTCCGGGTGTGGGCATGGGGCAGAACCCCCAGACCTATCTGCGCCCCGGTGACCGGATCGAGCTGGGGATCGACGGGCTGGGCGTGCAGCGCCAGGCCGTCATCGCAGGCTGACGCCCCCGGTATGATCGCGGGCGGCCCACGGGCCGCCTGCTAGACGTCGATCGGCACATAGCCCGAATTCTGCGCCGCCTTGGGGCTGACCTTGAAATGTTTCTTGAACGCCCGGCTGAAATGCGCGGGGTTGTCATAGCCCACGCGCCGGGCGGCTTCGGCTACGGGCAGGCCGTCAAACAGGATGAACCCCTTGGCACGGTGCAGCCGCGTCGTCTGCAGATACTGATGCGGGGATGAACCGGTGATCGCCTTGAAGGCGCGGTGAAACACCGGTGCGCTCATCCCTGCGTCGCGGGCCAGATCATCCACGCTGAACGGATGAGCATAGTCCTGACGGATCCGCGCGATGGTCCGCGAGATCCGGTCCTGGTGGCTGTCGTTGCGGGTCAGCGCCCGCAGCGCGTCGCCATGCGGGCCACTGAGGGCGTGAAACATCACCTCGCGCACGGCCCCCGCCCCAAGCGCGCGGCTGGCCACGGGCGATGTCAGCAGCCCCAGAAGCCGCGCCAGCGCATCACGCATGTCAGGCCCCAGCGGCGCAGGCGTCACACCGGGCAAGGGGCTTGGCCGCGCAGGCGCGCCGTCGTCGATCACAGCACACAGGTCGCGCAGTTCGCTAAGGTCGATGTCGATGAACAGCCCCAGCAGCGGATCCTGCGGGGTGGCAAAGGTGGCGCAGTCAAAGGGCACCGGCACGCTCAGCACCAGATACTGATCGGGGTCATATTCGAACACCCGATCCCCCAGATACCCGGTCTTGTGCCCCTGCAGGATCAGCACCAGCCCAGCATTGTAGATCAACGGCGCGCGTTCGACCGGCTCGGTCGACCAGAAAAAGCGCACCGTGGGAATGTCGGTCTCGACAAAGCCCGCACCGGATTGAAACCCGTACCTGTCCTTGAGTGCTGCAAATCGGTCCATGTGGTCAGCCGTCCCTGGGATGGAGGCAAGGGTCCGTTCGGGGCCCGTTGCCGCTTTGCCCATGCAAAACGCCATTTGACAGGAAAGTGCAAGTTATCGACAGCTTCACCCATTCAGTCAGAGCGCGCGCAGGCGCATATGACTGGCAGGACAAACATCGCATCACAAGGATCAGATCCATGACCGATCACACCAAACCGCTTGTCGTCATCACCGGGGCCAGCTCGGGCATCGGAGCGGCGATGGCGCAACGCTTTTCCGAAGCGGGCCATGCCCTGCTGCTGCTGGCGCGCCGTGTCGAAAAGGCCGAAGCGCTGAACCTGCCCAACACCCTGTGCCGCGCGGTGGATGTCACCGACGCCGACGCGTTCCGCGCCGCCATTGCCGAAGCCGAAGCCAAGTTCGGCCCCGTGGACGGGCTGATCAACAATGCGGGCGTGATGCTACTGGGGCAGATCGACACGCAGGATCCGGCCGAATGGAAGCGCATGTATGACGTCAACGTGCTGGCGCTGCTGACCGGGATGCAGGCGGTTCTGGGCGATATGAAGGCGCGCGGCACCGGCACGATCCTCAATGTCAGCTCGGTTGCGGGCAAGAAATCCTTTGCCAACCACGCCGCCTATGTCGGGACCAAATTCGCGGTCTCGTCGATCACCGAAAACGTCCGCGAAGAGGTGGCCGATACCGGCGTGCGCGTGATGAGCCTGTGCCCCGGTGCGGTGGATACCGAGCTTCTCAGCCACACCACGGACGAAGAGATCAAGGCCGGCTATGAAAGCTGGAAAGAGGCCATGGGCGGGGTTCTGGCCGCCGATGACATCGCGCGCACCGCGGCCTTCATGTATGGCCAGCCGCAGAATGTGAACATTCGCGACGTGGTGATTGCCGCGACCCGGCAGCAACCCTGACCGGACCGGATCTGGCCGCCCTCCGACGGGGGGCGGCCAAAGGCGGGATCACCCCGCGTTGGGGTGACGCCAGCGGTGCAGCAGAACGGCCAGCACCCCATAGCCCAGGGCCAGCATCCCCTGCAGCCGGATCACCGGCATGATCTGATACAGATCGGCGCCCATCTGATCGACGCGGGTAAAGGCCAGCACCGCCGAGCTGGACGGGAACAGCAGCATCAGCGACCGCATGGGCTCGGCCACGCTTTCCAGCGGCCAGGCCACGCCCGACACAAAGAACAGCGGCATCCCCTGCACCACCAGAAAGAACACCACGCCTTCGCGCGTGTTGATCACCTGCAGCAGCGCAAACCCCATGGCCGTCACGGCGATCAGGAAGGGCAGCGCCAGCGCAAACAGTGTCAGCGGGCTGCCCAGCTGAGGCAGGCCATAGACCCAGGGCAACACGATCTGCGTGGCTCCGATCAGCACCATATAGAGCAGGATATACGCCGCCGGAGTGGCCAGGCGCGGCACACCGGGTCGGGTCGGGCGCCCCGCATGCATGATCCCGATCCCCATCAGCAGGGTCTGCTGGATGATCAGCACGAAAGCCGCGGGAACCAGATAGCTGGCATAGCCCCCGTTGGGGTTGAACAGCGGCACCGACGCGATGTCGATCGGGGCCACCAGCGCAGTGGCGGTGGCCTGATCCACACCCATCGCCGTCAGGCGCGACAGGCGCACCTGCGCGCCCAGGCTTTGCGCCACCTGGTTCACCGCCGATGCCAGCCCGCCATAGAGCACGAAATAGCTACCATCCCCGAAGGCCGCCACAGGCGCCTGCCGACCCGCCAGCAGATCGCGTTCGAACTGGGGCGGGATCAGGACGATGCCGTAGACTTCGCGCGCGTAATACAGGTCTGTGGCCTCGGGCATGCCATCGGCCACTGCCGCGATGGCCACGGAATCCGAGCTGTCCAGACGGCGCAGGAATTCGCGGCTGGCGGTGGATCCGTCCTGGTCGATCACCGCAATCGGGATGTCGCGCACGACCTCTCCGACATAGGGCTGGGGGTAGAGGCAGGCATAGATCAGGATCGACCCCACCATCGTCATCCGGGCGCCCTTGTCTGCAAAGAGACGTGTCAGCGCGTCGGCCATGGCTGCGAAAAAGCGCATCATTGCGGCACCTCCTGGGATGTGCGCGCCGATGACCGCGCAAACAGCAGCAACGCGAGCGTGCCATAAAGCACGACCAGCCCGGCCAGCCAGCCCACATCGGGCAGCGACAGTTCGACCGGGGTGCCGCGCAGCGCCTGATCGGTGCGCAGCTGAAGATAGGGCGTCAGCGGGATCATCCCGCCCCAGGCCCAGGCGAACCCGTTCATGGTGATGCGCGGAAAGCTGATCCCGGCAAAGCCGAAGGCGGGCCCGGTCATGACTGCTGTCATCCCAAGCGCGCCGATCGTGTCGCCCGCCACAATCGCCAGAACCGTGCCCAGTGACAGGCTGGCCAGCACAAACAGCACGCTATAGACCAGATGCAGCACAAGACTGCCGTTGAACGGGGATCCGAACACCCCGAACATGATCGCATCTGCGATCAGCAGCGTCAGCAGATAGGCACAGGCATAGGGCAACAGTTTGCCCACCAGCGCCGGCAGCGGCGACCCACCAAGCGCCCGCAGCCGCACCAGACCGTTCACATGCTGGGCATCGCGCGCCACCACCAGCGCCGCCGCGCTGGTGATGAAGATCTGCAGCACCGTGGGCATCAGCGATGCCAGCAGGAAATGCACGTAATCCAGCGCCGGGTTGAACAGCGGGCTTTGCTGCACCGGGATCGGCTGAATCGCCACGCGGGCGGCTTCGGGCAGGTTGCCATTGGCCACCAGTGCAGCCGCCGCCGCCCCCGATCCGAATGTGGCAAAGGCGCTGCGCGTGGCGCGTGACACGATGCCCCCGATGGTCAGCAACTGGTTGTTATAGAGCGTCACCAGCTCGGGCTGGCGCCCGGCCAGCAGATCGCGCTCCATGTTTTCTGGGATCAGCACAACGGCATAGACATCGCCAGCAAACAGCGCCTCGCGCCCGTGGGCCAGGTCAGGCACCTGCAGCGCCACGCGCAGATCGGGCGTGGCATCCACCATGCGAACCGCCTGGCGCGACAGGGTGGTGTTGTCGCGATCCACCACCGCCACCGGCAGATCGGTGGGCAGGCCGGGCGAAAACACCACCGCCAGCAACCCCATCAGCAGCACCGGAAAGGGCAGCAGCATGAAGGCCAGTTTGGGACGGAAACGGATCTGGCGCAATTCGCGCCGCAGCACGCGCCGCAGCCCGGCAGGAAGAGAGCGTGACATGTTTTACTGAACCGCCCAGTCGACCAGCGCGCTCATCCCCGGACGCAGTCCGCTGACCGGCGCCAGAGGTTCCATCCGCACCGCAAAGGTCCGCAGGTCGAAATCACCCGTCGCCTTGGTCGCGCGCCAGTTGGCATAGCTGCCATGAACGTTGACGGCCGTTACCTGTGCGGGCACTTCGCGGTCCGACAGCGCGGGCAGACGCACCGTCAGCTCCTGACCGACCTCGAGCCCGTCAAGCAGGTCTTCGCGGATGTTGAAGGTGAACCACGCATTGTCCACATCCACCACCGACATCAGGATGGCCCCGGCCGAAAACAGCTCTCCCGGTTCGGCCAGACGCGCTGTGACCTGACCGTCAATGGGCGCCGACACCACCAGTTCCTGCAGGTTGGCTTCGCTTTGCTGCATGGCAGCGCGGGCCTGCAACAGCTGGGCTTCGGCGACGGCGCGTTCTTCGGGGCTCGACCCGTTTTGCGCCAGTTCCAGTGCCGCACGGGCGGCTTCCACCGCACGGTTGGCCGAATTGAGCGCATTCACAGCCTCGTCCAGACGCTGGGCCGACGCGGTCGAGCTGGCATTGAGCTGCGAGATCCGGTCAAAGGTCTTTTGCGCCAGAACGGCGTTGGCTTCGGCGCGCAGCAGCTCGGCGCGGCGGGCGTCGATCACTTCGGACCGGGTGGAAAAGACCAGATCACGGTTGGCTTCGGCCACGGCGACAGCGGCGCGCGCGGCGGCGTAACCAGCTTCAAGCTGGGGGCTGTCGAGCGTCACCAGAACGTCGCCCACCTGAACCCGGTCACCAAAATCGGCATCCACCTGGGCCACGCGGGCGCTGACCTTGGCGGCCAGATCAATGCGGGTGGCTTCGACCTCGCCCTGCACGATCAGCGCAGGGGTGCTCAACGCGCCCCAGGCCGCATAGCCGCCGACCGCTGCGGCAATCACGATCAGCCCGCCGATTACCTTGAATTTTGCCATGAGAGTTCAACCTTCTGTTCGCTGGCCCCGATCCGCATGCGGTGGCCGAAATGTTCACGGATCAGTGCCCGACCTGGCGACTGCGTGGAAACAGGGTGCGCAGCACGCGCCCCATATCGTCGGAAAACGCCTGCCGGGTGACCGCGTTCAGCAGCGCCCCGCGCGACGCGGTGATCACTACATGGGCCAGTTCACGCCCCTGGGCCATCGAACTGGCCATGTCATAGCGCAGCAGGAACGCGGCCATGCGTTCGTTATATTCCTCGAGCAGATTGCCCGGCACCGCCTCGACCGCCTTCATCGCGGCGTCCAGAAGCTCGGCGCCATGGGCGATCTGGCTGAATTCGACCCCTTCGCCCACCATCGTATCGACGGCGGCCTGAAGCGTGTCCAACGGGCTCTGGCTGTCCTGCGCCAACAGCTCGAACACTTGTTCATAAAGCCCGGTCATATAGGCCCGCAGCGCCCAGTGATAACAGGCTTCTTTCGAGCCGAATTTCTTGTAGATCGACTGGCGCGACAGGTTGGTGGCGCGGGCGATATCCTCCATCGAGGTTTTGCGGAACCCGTATTGCGCAAAGGCCGTCACCACATTGCGGACATCCACGCCCGCATCCGAAATCATCTGTCCCATGGGTTGTCCCCCTTGTGTTTGTTCTGACCCGCAGCCCCGCCGTTCAGGTGAACGACAGGTCCCGTTCGCCCCTTGCGGTGGCTTCAAGGATCCGCTGCACATCAGGTTTTTTCATCACCCGCGGCACGGCATAGGTCACGCGGGCTTCGGCCAGGGCGTCGGCCGTGATCTTGTCATAGTCAGCCGGCTGCAAGTCTTCCAGACGATCGGGAATGCCGATCTGATCCTGCAGCGCATCGACGCGCGCGATGAAGGCCGTGGCCAGCGCGTCGTCGCTGCCGCTGGCCTGCGGGTCGAACATGCGTTCCAGCGCCGCCAGCCGGTCGGCCACGGCGGGTTTGTTGAAGCGCAGCACGCGCGGCAGGATGATCGCATTGGCCAGCCCGTGGGGCGTGTTGTACTGGGCGCTGATCTGGTGCGAAATCGCATGCACATAGCCCAGGCTTGCCTTGGTAAAGGCATAGCCGGCCAGAAACGACGCCAGCGCGACCTTTTCGCGGGCTTCAAGATTGTTGCCATCGGCGACAACCACCGGAAGGTACTTGCCCAGAAGCGCGATGGCCATGCGCGCATCGCGGTCGGTGTCATCAAAGGTGTTGCGCGATGTATACGCTTCGATCGCGTGGGTGAACGCATCCATCCCCACAGCCGCCGTCATCGCCGCAGGCAGGGATTTGAGCAGCTCGGGATCCAGTGCCGCAGCGATGGGCACCAGTTTGGGGCTGACGAAAAAGCGTTTCTTGTGGGTCTGTGTGTCCGAGATCACCGCCGCAACGGTGGTTTCCGACCCGGTCCCCGATGTGGTCGGCGCCACAAAGAACGGCAGCGGCGGCACCTTGATCTTCAGATTGCCAACCAGTTTGGCCAGCGGGCGCGCATCGGTATGGGCAGCCGCAATCACCTTGGCCGCGTCGATGGCCGAACCGCCGCCAACGGCCAGAACCGCATCGCAATTGCCGGCGCGGCTTTGCGCCAGACCGGCTTCGACCACGGCAAAGGTGGGGTTGGGGATGATGCCGTCAAACACCGTCACCTCGCAGCCCAGATCGCGCAGCTGCGCCAAAAGCCCGTCAAGCATGCCGTTCTGCAGCAAAAACGCATCCGTCACCAGCAACGGGCGCCGATAACCGCCTTCGGTCATGTAATCCACAAGCTTGCCAAGCGAGCCCGCGCCGGAAAACAGCAGCGGTTTCTGGACCGGAAACAGCGTCGAGACAACGCGCAGCCCATAGGCGATAGGGGTTTTGCTGAACATCTGAGATCTCTCATATCTGGGCCCCGGCGCGCCTGAAACACGGGCGCCGGGGCGGGATCGGATTACTGGATCTTGCGATAACGCCGGTACTGGAACGTCATGTACATATTGTAGAACCGGTTGCCCCAGGGGGCCTGGATGAAGGACGACGGGTTGAGCCGCCCTTTGCGCACCACACCCTTGGCCTTGGAAAAGTTCAGGAACCCTTCCTTGCCGTGGTAATGGCCCATGCCCGACGGGCCAACACCGCCAAAGGGCATGTCATCGACCGCCACGTGGGTCATTACGTCATTGATGCACACGCCGCCCGAATGGGTGTCCTGCAGGATCTGGTCAGCGCGGGCCGCATCCCAGTCAAAGTAATACAGGGCCAGCGGACGCGGGCGCGCATTCACATAGGCGATGGCTTCGTCCAGGGTATCGTAGGGCAGAACGGGCAGGATCGGGCCAAAGATCTCTTCCTGCATCACGCGCATATCGTCGGTGACATCCGTCAGGATGTGCATCGCCATCTTGCGGGTGCCGTCAAAGCCTTCGGCCTTGGGGTTGATTTCAGTGACCTGGGCCCCCTTTGCAATCGCGTCGTTCAGGTTGTCCTGCAGCCGGTCGCGCTGACGCTCGGTGATGATCGCGGTATAGTCCGCATTGCTTTCAAGCGACGGGTAGAGATCTTCCATGGCGGCCTTGAACGCCTTGGTAAAGGCACCCAGCTTGGCGCGCGGCACCAGCACATAGTCGGGCGACACACAGACCTGACCGGCGTTCAGACCCTTGCCAAAGGCGATGCGCTTGGCGGCCTCGTCCACCGGAAAGCTGTCATGGATGATCGCAGGCGACTTGCCGCCCAGTTCCAGCGTGACCGGGGTCAGGTTTTCGGACGCGGCGCGCATCACGATCTTGCCGACCTGGGTCGAGCCTGTGAACACCAGATGGTCGAACGGCAGCTTGGTGAATTCGCTGGCCACTTCGACGCCACCGGTAAAGACGGCGACCTCGTCGGGGCTAAAGGTGGCTTCGATCATCTCTTTGACGATCTCGCCGGTGCGGGGCGCAAATTCGGATGTCTTGATCATCGCGCGGTTGCCTGCGGTCAGCGCACCAACCAGCGGCGACAGGCCCAGAAAGATCGGGAAATTCCACGGCACCACGATGCCAACCACACCAAGCGGCTGATAATGCACCTTGGTTTTCGATCCGAACAGCATCAGCGGCGCATGGCGGCGCGACTGTTTCATCCAGGATTTCACGCGCTTCTTGTTATAGGCGATCCCTTCGAGAACCGGCAGGATCTCAAGCAGCTGGGTTTCCGCATGGGCACGGCCGGAAAAATCGGCATCTACCGCGTCCAAGAGGCGCGGTTCATAGTCGAGCAGCGCATTGTGCAGACGGTTCAGCCGTTCGATCCGCTCTTGCGCGGTGGGGGCCTTGGCATTGGCAAAGGCGGTCTTTTGCAGGCTCAGCGCCTCGGTCAGTTGCGAAGCGATGTCTTGGGGGTCGGTCAAAGTCGCGTGGGACATGGGAATAGGCCTTGATGGGTTGCAGTGGGCTTGTTGACGTTATTTACAATTCGGCCACGTTTTGTAAACCCTGTATTTTGCATCCGCAGCAAAAACCATTATCAACCTTCTGTGATCGCATGGAACGTCGTTCACCCGCGCGCGCGATCCGGTCCGCAAAAGCAAACCGCCCGCCGGATTGCTCCGGCGGGCGGTCCAATGGTCGATCTGCGGCGCGGTCGGTCGTCAGCCTTGCGACCGCGGTGTCCCGAGCGCGAACCAGATGTCGAATTCATCCATCATCTTCATCAGCTTGCGAAAGGCCAGCGGGTTGCCATCCACCGAAATCGCGCCGGTCAGCGCCAGACGGGCAAAGGATGCCTCCTCAAGCATCAGCTTGTCCCAGGTCGTGCGATCCATCACCATCGACAGGTTGGCATCCTCCGAACGGGCACCGGCAGTGTGGTTGAGAACGCTGTTGTTGAGCTCAAGCAAGTAGGTTTCACCGGTATCGGGGAATTCGAAATTGAACACCAGATGCTCGCCCTGTGCCTTTTCCGGATCAAGCCGCACACCCATCAGGTCAAAGATCAGCCCCATGGGCAGATTGCGCGCGATGGCGGGATCCGCACGTGGCGCCGGCACCGGCTCGATCCCATTGCGCAGCTCATGCGCCGCCGACAGGTAGAAATTGCGCCACGACCCGCTTTCGGCCTGATACCCAAGCTGCGTCAGCATATCGGCCTGCATCGCCTGTGCCGCGGCATTGTCGGGGTCGGACAGCACCAGGTGATTCAGCACCTCGGCCCCCCAGCGATAGTCCCCGTCATCAAAGGCACGCTGCGCTTCGGCCAGAACCGCATCGGCCCCGCCCAGAGCGCGGACATAGCGTGCCCCGCTTTCGGCGGGCGCATGCCGGTCAAGCGTTGCAGGGTTGCCATCGAACCAGCCGAAATAGAAGTTGTAGACCGCTTCGGCATTATGCTTGAGGCTGCCGTAATAACCGCGCGACGAAAACGTCTGCGCCAGCGGGTCCGGCAGCTGGATCATGTTGGCGATCTCGCGCGGGCCATAACCGTGATTGGCCAGACGCAGGGTTTCATCATGGATGTAGCGGTACGTATCCCGCTGGGTGGTCAGATAGTCGCGGATGTTGTCCTGTCCCCAGACCGGCCAGTGATGGGTGCCAAAGGCCACATCCGTCTTGTCGCCATAGCGGTGCAGGACCTCGTTGATGCCCTTGGACCAGGCCAGCGCGTCACGCATGCGAACACCGCGCAGCGAATAGACATTGTGCAGCGTCTTGTTGGCAATCTCGGCCACGCAGAGCGCCCGCTTCTGCGGCAGGTAGAACATGATCTCTTCGGGCGCCTCGGCGCCGGTGACGGCGATGAACTCCATCTCGACCCCGTCAACCACTAGGGTTTCGCCGTGGTGGTCGATGGTCCGGGTCGGCGGCACGATTGACGCGATGCCGTTCGACGCGCCCTTGCCCAGCCCGACGCCAATCTGGCCTTCTGCACTGCGCGGGATGACCGTCCCCATGTGATAGGTGCTGCGCCGGGTCATGGCATTGCCTGCCATGACATTCTCCGACACCGCGTGTTCCATGAAATGCTCGGGCGCGATGATCTGGACCGCGCCGCTGGCGACCTGCTCGCGGTCGATCACCCCGAGCACGCCACCAAAATGGTCTGCATGGCTGTGGGTGTAGATCACGGTAGAGACCGGGCGTTCGCCCAGTTCGCGGTTCACCAGATCCATCGCCGCTGCGGCAACCGGGCCGCTGATCAGCGGGTCAACGACGATCCAGCCGGTTTCGCCTTCGATCACCACCATGTTCGACAGGTCATAGCCGCGCACGTGATAGACGCCGTCGGTGATCTCATACAGCCCGTGTAGCGCGTTCAGCTGCGCCTGCCGCCAGAGGCTGGGATTGGCCGTCGCAGGCGCGTCGGCCTTGAGGAACTCGTAAGCGTCAAGATCCCACACAACGGTGCCTTCATCATCGACAACAACCGGCGGGTCGATGGCGCCGATAAAGCCGCGCGTGGCGTCTTCGAAATCCTGACGGTTGCTGAAATTCAGCTCCTCCAACACGGCGGCGTTGGCCGCCTGGGTCGCAGATGTCGCATCTTGCGCGTTCACCTGTGCGGCGAAGGTGCAGGCAAGCGCCAGCACCCCCAGCCCGTATGCCCTGGTCATGTCTGTTCCTCCCTTAAGACTGTCCGTGACGGCTAAGTCATTATGCTCTGACGCGTTTTACGGCTTTTCCGTTTTTCCAGAAGCGGTACATGACCTTGAGAGCGGGCCAGACGCCGTCGGCCTTTTTCTGCGGCACC
>JAOXSC010000042.1 GCA_025800215.1 Marinibacterium sp. | reverse complement strand
GGTCGCCCAGCATGGTGGCGGTGCCATGGGCTTCGACATAGCTCACGCTGCGCGGGTCGATCCCGGCCATGTCATAGGTGGCCGCGATGGCGCGGGCCTGACCTTCGGCGCTTGGGGCGGCATAGCTGACCTTGTTGGCGCCGTCGTTGTTGTGCCCAAAGCCCCGGATCACCGCGCGGATCCGATCACCGTCGCGCAGCGCGCGGTCCAGTCGCTTGAGCACCACCAGCCCCACACCGCTGCCCACGATAGTGCCCTGCGCGGCGGCATCAAAGGGGCGGCAATGGCCATCGGGCGACAGGATCCCGCCCGCCGCAAACAGATAGCCGCGCCGCTGCGGCACCTTGACCGTGACCCCGCCCGCCAGCGCCATGTCACAGCTGCCTTCAAGCAGGCTCTGACAGGCCAGGCAGGTCGCCACCAGCGAGGTCGAGCACGAGGTCTGCACCGTGATCGCAGGCCCGGTCAGGTTCAGCTTGTAGGCCACCTGAGTGGCCATGTAATCCTTGTCATTGGTGATCATCAGCTGCATCCCGTCCAGGATCCCCAGCCGATCCAGATTGCGGTTGATCAGGTACAGATACCCCGACAGCTCGCACCCGCCAAAGACGCCGATATCACCCCCCGTCTGGCCGGGCACATAGCCTGCGTCTTCAAGACTGTGCCAGGCACATTCCAGGAACAGGCGGTGCTGGGGGTCGGTCAGTTCGGCATCGCGCGGGCTGAAACCGAAGAATTCGGCATCAAACTTGTCCACATCCTCCAGGATCGTGGCCTTGTTCACGTAGTTGGGCAGCGCCTGCAGATCGGGGGGAACGGCGGCGCCCTCCATCTGTTCGGGGGTCAGGGTGGTGACCGCCTCATGCCCGGCCATGAGGTTCTGCCACAGCGCATCGACACTGCCCGCGCCGGGAAAGCGCCCCTGCATGCCGATAATGGCAATCGACGCCTCATCCGGCGCGTGCAATCCCCTTTGAGTGTTCATTCAAGGCCCCGTCAACTTGGTCGAACAGCGCATCCGCAACCTGTGGGTTGGTGAATGCAAAGAAATGATCGCCCGCAAAGATCCGGCTTTCAAAGCGGCGGCGGGTGCGGTGGCGCCAGCCCAGGATCGCGTCCAGCGGCACCTGCGGGTCATCATCGCCGCCAAAGGCCAGGATCGGGCAGGACAGCGGCGCGTGGCTGGTTGCGGCCGCGCTGTCATAGCTTTCGTAAAGGCCGAAATCCGCACGCAGCGCGGGCAGGATCCGATCCATCAGACCGGCATCGGACAGCACCTCGGGCGGGGTGCCCTGCATCGCGGCGACCTCGCGCAGGAACGCCGCGCGCGGCAGGGCCGAGATCCGCGAAGGCAGCGCCATCTGCGGCGCCCGCCCCGCAACCACCAGGATCTGCGGCGGGGCGCCGGCGGCCTCAAGCCTGCGCGCGGCTTCATAGGCAAGCAGCGCCCCGAAACTGTGCCCGAACAGGGCCATCGGCCGGTCGCTCAGCGGCTGGATGCGGTCGGTGATGGCACCGATCACCGCGCTCAGATCGCTGGGGGGCGCCAGATCCATCAACCGGCCGCGCCCCGGCAGCGTCACGGCCCGCACATCCAGCACCGGCGCAAAGGCGGCCATCCAGTCGTGAAACCGCGCGTCCCCGCCGCCCGCCGGAGCAAAGCAGATCAGCCGCCCGGCGATCCCTTCATGGGTGGGCGGATCAGGATGCAAGGCAACCCCGGCTGTCACGGCAGAGCCCCCGTTTGCACAAAGCTTTGCACGCATCACGCACGCGCAAATCGTTAACACCACCTGCAAGGGTAGCATAAAATTGCACAAATGGGCGAATTTCTCGGGCCCGGCGCATTTGCGCGTGATTGAGAAGGGCAATCATGATAGGGTTGAGCCCACGGATCATGCCTCATCCTTGGGTGAGAGAGATGTGACGACGCACTATAATACCCAATCCAGCAAAACAGGCGGAGACGGCAATGGGCGGAGGAAAAGGCGGTGGCCGCAGCACCGTGAATGTCAACAACGGACCCGTGAACATCGATTCCGACACCGATGCCGATGTCACCATCAACGGCCTTGATGACATCGGCCTGAGCATCGCCGGCGGCCCGGCCCCGCTGCGCAGTGAAACCCGCATCGAAGGCGGCGACCCGATCCGCAGCGAAAGCAGCCAGGATCTGCGGATCACCGAACCCATCGTCACCGAAAACTCCAGCGATCTGACGCTGGAAATCAAACCGCTGTCGGTCGACATCAAGCCGGTGGCGCTGGATCTGTGCACGACACTGAATTTCGGAAAACTGCCCACCGGCGTGATCCGCCAGCCCTATCACCACCATATCGGCATCACCTACCTGGGGGTCGAATATTACGGTGTGACCTATAGCGGCGAAAGCAAGCAGGTGTTCGAAGAGCTGCCGTTCCGCCCATCGGTCGAGCTGCCCACGCAAAGCAATGCGCGCACCCCGTCCGCCCCGGCCCAAAGCGGTCCGGCGCAGCCCGCCCCCGCCCAAGGTGGCGTCAAGATCCACATCAAATAGGTGGGTCCGATGGCAACTCCCCCCAAGACGCCCCCAAAAACGCCCGCCAAAACGGCCAAACCCCGGAAATCCGCGACTCGAAAACCTGCCGCGCCGAAACCACCCCCCAAACCCGCCCCAAAACCTGCGGGCGGCGTGGCGCTGGCCGCCCCGCTGGTGCTGGCGGGCGAGCCGTCGGCGTTGCATGGCACGCTGAGCCTGCACAACCCCGGCAATGCCCGCATGGCGCTGCGCGATCTCAGGCTGACCGAAACCGGCCGCAAGCGCGACAAGCTGGCCGTCGATCTGCCGCGGGTCAAGGTCCGCCCCGGTGCGCGCCGGGATGTGGCGCTCAGCCTTGCCATCGGCCCGACCACCCCGCCCGGACACTATACCATGTCGCTGCCCATCGACGGCACCGAACACCCCGCGCAGATCATCGTGACCGAAGTCGTGGATCTGGAAATCGCCCCGGCCGAGCTTGTTCTGACTGGCAAGCCCGGCACCAAGATCGACAAGCTCATGGCGTTTCACAACCACGGCAATGTCCCCGCGACCGTGCCCGCCGTGGGCGCGGTGCAGCTGGATCTGGATCAACTGCATTGCCGGGCGCAGCGTGCCGCGCTCAAGGCGCTGGTCGACAGCGAACGCCGGCTTGATGACCTCATCCGGGCCCTGTCGGACAGCTATCAGGCCGAACTGGACAGCTTTGCCCCGCTCAGGGTCTTCAACGACGCGCTGAGCGTGCCGCCGGGTGAGACACGGTCACAGACCTGGACCTTTCAGATCCCCGGCAAGATCCCCACCGGCGTAGACGCCACCGCCGTGATCCCGATCCTCTCGGACAGCGTCACGGTGCGCCTGCGCGCAACCTGATCCCGCCGAAAAGGAGGAGCCCCATGCAACGTAGCCTTGCCCGACCCGCCCGGTCCCGGTCCCTGTCCCGATCCAAACCCGAAGTGTTCTATGGCTATTGCCACCGCATCCAGAGCATGCGGATGATGAATATCGACGACTATCTGGGCAGCCTGCGCAACAGCTATGATCAGATGCGCGCCTATACCGACATGCTCTATCGCACGCCCGCCCCGCGCGGCGGGTGCGATTGCGGATGTGGGCCTGATTGCGGTTGTGGGACGGCGTGCGATTGCGGATGCGACAGCGCCTGCCATGACAGCTGCTGCGACTGCTGTGTGTGCGATGCCGATGTGCTGATCCAGGCGCGGTGCAGCGAACGGCGGGTGGTGTCGCTGACCTTTGTCAATGACACGCGGCGCGACCGGGACGTGACGCTGTCGCTCAGCCCGTTCACCACGGCGGGGGGCCGCGCCCTGAACTGGGCGGCCGCGCTGTCGCACACACAGTTCCAGCTGACCCCTTGTGAAGAGCGTGTCGTGCAGCTTGTCGTCAATGTCGATTGCGGGGCCTTTGGCGACCATGAGCCGCGTGACGACAACACCGGCGCCACGGGCACCACCGCCAGCGACAACCGGCAGGACCGGCGCGATCTCGACCGGTGCGAGGTCGCCTATGCCCGCGTCAGCGCCGATGGCTGCCTGTCCCGCCCGGTTCTGGTGGCCGTCGCGGTGCTGCCTGATCGCTGCGACAGCCATGTGTCCGGCTGCAAATGCGGCTGCTGCTGAGGCAAAGCCTCGTCACAGATGATCGGTAGGCAGGCCGGTCGACGACTTGACCGTCTCCATCGAGATATGGGCCGACATGTCATAAAGCTCGATCTGGCGCACGAGCCGCTTGTAGACGGTGTCGTAGTATTCGACATCCGGCAGCACCAGCTTGAGGATATAGTCAAAGCTGCCGGTCAGCCGGTGCACCTCGACGATCTCGGGCACGGCGGCAACGGCGCGGTGGAACTGGTCCAGCCAGTCTTCGGCATGGCGGCCGGTGCGCACCAGCAGAAAGATGGTTGTGGGCAGGTTCAGCCTGTCGCGGTCCAGGACCGCAACCACCCGTGTGATATACCCCGCCTCGCGCAGGCGCGCGATGCGCCGGGATACGGCCGAAGGCGACAGCGCCACCTGCTCGGCCAGGTCCGCCACCGGGGTTTCCGCATTGGCCTGCAGCAGGGCCAAAAGACGTCTGTCTCGATCATCCAGCATGTGGGGCAGTGTGCACCGGGCTCCGGCCATGCGCAACTCGGTTGCGCAATTGCACTCTGACACGCACCCATGGCGCACATAAACCCCATGTTGCGCCCCGCAACGCGCCCCATCTGCGCCCACCCTGCAGCATGATCGCCCCGACGAACACCAATCAGAGGCGCATCATCATGAACACCATCGGACTGATCGGCGGGATGAGCTGGGAATCCACCGCAACCTATTACCGGATGATCAACGAAGGCATCCGCGACGCCAGCGGCGGGCTCAGCTCGGCCGACCTGCTGCTGCATTCGCTTGATTTCTCGCGCGTTGTGGCGCTGCAGCAGGCCGGGCAATGGGATGCTGCGGGCCAGATGCTGGGGCGTGCGGGTGCAGGGCTGCAGGCGGCGGGTGCCGATTGCCTGCTGATCTGCACCAACACCATGCACCTGGTGGCCGATGACGTGCGCAGGATGACGAATGTCCCGCTCATCGACATTATCGACGAAACCGCATCCGCCCTGAAGGCCGCCGGCAAGCGCCGCCCGCTGCTGCTGGCCACCCGCTACACGATGGAGCACGGGTTCTATGCCGATCAGATGGGCCGCCACGGGATCGACGTCACCGTGCCGGGGGCCAGCGATCGCGGCATCGTGCATGACGTGATCTTTGACGAGCTCTGCCAGGGGCAGCTGCAGGACCGGTCACGCCAGAACTATGCGCGGATTGTCGAAGACGCCCGCGCCGATGGTGCCGATGCGGTGATCCTGGGCTGCACCGAAATCTCGCTGCTGGTCGGGCCATCGGATCTGGCCCTGCCCTGCTTTGATTCGACCGAGATCCACGCGCGCGCCGCGATCCGCTTTGCGCTTGGTCAGGCCAAGGCCCGCGCCGCCTGAACCGGATCAACCCGGCAGGCGTCACATGTGATCGACGCTCAGGCCCCGGTGTTTCAGAAACGCCAGAACCGCGTCGCGTCGCGGCATCGGGGCAACCGCGCCATAGCCCTGAACCGACAGGGCCGCCGCCGCATTGGCATAGCGGGCGGCGTCAAACGGGCTGTCGCCTGCGACCAGCCGCGCCAGAAAGGCGCCATCGAACATGTCGCCCGCGCCGGTGGCATCCACCGCATCCACCCGGTGCCCCGGCAGATGCGCCCGCGCATCGGGCGTGGCCACCAGCGTGCCTGCCGCGCCCAGCGTCAGCGCCACCACCCCCGCCCCCAGCGACAGATAGAAATCGGCAATGGCATCCGGTTCGGTCAACCCGGTCAGCTGCCGTGCATCGTCAAGCCCCGGCAGGGCGATGTCACACCGCGCCATGGCCGCATGGGTCACCGCCCGCGCGCGTTCGAGCGGCCAGAGCGCCAGCCGCAGATTGCTGTCATAGGACACCCGCCCGCCCGCATCCCGGACAATGTCGATGGCCGCCAGAACCGCATCCGTCGCGCTGTGCGAAATGGCCTGCGAAATGGCCGATACATGCAGGATCCGTGCCCGTTTCAACGCGGCCATCGGCAGATCGGCCACGCCTATGCGGCTGCTGGCCGATCCGGCGCGATAATAGCGGAACGCATGGCCTTCCGTCCCATGGCTGACCACGTAAAGACCGGTGGGCGCATCATCGCGGCGGGTGACCGTGGCGGTGTCGATCCCCTCGGCCTGCCACAGATCCATGAACGCATCACCGAAGGCATCTGCCCCGATCTGAGTGACATAGCCGACCCGCGCCCCCTGCCGCGCGGCGGCAATGGCGCAGTTCGACGTGTCCCCCCCATATCCGGGCAGATAGCACCCGTCAGGCTGCTGGTTGAGCTCGGCCAGCGGCTCGCCCAGGCACAGAATGTCGGGATCCATCCAAAGCCCTCCCCCGACCTTGTGCCCGTGTCCGGCGCCGCCCTAGCGGATCTTGAGCGTCGCCAGCCCGATCATGGCAAGGATCAGCGAGATGATCCAGAACCGGATGACGATGGTGGGCTCGGCCCAGCCTTTCTTTTCGTAATGATGATGGATCGGAGCCATCAGAAAGACCCGTTTGCCGGTGCGCTTGAAATACAGCACCTGGATGATGACGCTCAGCGCTTCGACCACAAACAGCCCGCCGACGACGGCCAGCACGATTTCATGTTTGGTCGCCACAGCAATGGCACCAAGCGCGCCGCCAAGCGCCAGCGACCCGGTATCGCCCATGAACACTGCCGCAGGCGGGGCGTTGTACCACAGGAACCCCAGCCCGCCACCAAAGAGCGCTGCGGTAAAGACCAGGATTTCACCCGTTCCGGGCACGTAATGCACGTCAAGATATTCCGAAAAGTCGACCCGCCCCACCGCATAGGCGATGATCCCCAGCGTCGAGGCCGCGATCATCACCGGCATGATCGCCAGCCCATCCAGCCCATCGGTCAGGTTCACCGCATTGGCCGCCCCCACGATCACCACCATGGCAAAGGGGATATAGAACACGCCCAGGTTCATCAGCGTGTCCTTGAAGACCGGAAAGGCCAGCTGATGCTGCAGCGCCTCTGGGTGGAACCAGGACGCCCAGAGCGACGCCAGACCCGCGATGGTAAAGCCCAGAAGCAGCCTCAGCTTGCCCGGCACGCCCTTGGTGTTCTGTTTCGACACCTTGGCATAGTCATCGGCAAAGCCGATGGCGCCAAAGGACAGGGTGACAAACAGCACCATCCACACAAACGGATTGTCCAGCCGCGCCCACAGCAGCGTGGCCGTCACCAGCGCGCCCACGATCAGAAGCCCGCCCATGGTGGGCGTGCCCGCCTTGGCAAAATGCGCCTCGGGCCCGTCCGAGCGGATCGGCTGCCCCTTGCCCTGCTTGCGTCGCAGCACGTCGATCAGCGGGCGACCAAAGACAAAGCCGAAAATCAGAGCGGTCAGAAACGCCCCGCCGGCACGGAAGGTGATGTAGCGAAACAGGTTGAAAAAGTCGCCGCCATCGGAAAGGGCTGTAAGCCAGTAAAGCATGGTCTGTCCTACTCGTAATCGTGGGGGGCCGGATGACCGATTTCCCGGATCGCGTCAACGACGACGCGCAGTCCCATGGACAGTGACCCCTTGACCAGCACCACATCCCCCTGATCCAGCCGCCCGCGCAGGCGCTCTGTCATCTCGGGCGCTGTGGCGCGCCAAAGCCCACGCTTGTCTTCGGGCAGGGCCGCGTGCAGCGATTTCATCAGCGGGCCGATACAATGGACGGTGTCGATCTGCGCCATCGCCGGCAGATCGGCGAGCCCGGCATGCAGGGTCTTTTCGTCGGGGCCCAGTTCCTTCATGTCGCCCAGCACCGCGATACGCCGCCCGCGCGCCACACGGCCCATGCCATGGGTCACCTCGGCCCCTGACAGAACCTCGAGCGAGGCCGCCATGGATGCGGGGTTGGCGTTATAGGCGTCGTCGATCAGCTCGAGCCAGCTGTCGGCATCGGCCGGATCCAGCACCAGCCGCAGCCGCTGTCCGCGCCCCGATCCCGGCGCCCAGCTGGCCAGCGAAATCAGCGCCCGCCCGCGATCTGCCCCGAGCGCAAAGACCACCGCGAGAACCCCAAGCGCATTCATTGCAAAATGCCGCCCCGGCGCGCCCACCTTGAACAGCATCGGCGTGCGCCAGGCGCGGGCCTCGGCCACGGTGCTGGCGCCGGCCACCTCGATCGACAGGGCCCGGTGATGGCATCCCGCAGCGCTGCCGAATGTGAGGATCCGCGCGCCATGATCGCGCGCATGGGCCTGCAGGATGTCGGTGGTGTCCACATCGCCATTCAGCACGGCGGTGCCGCGCGGTTCGAGGCCATCAATGATCGACGCCTTTTCGCGGGCGATGCCCTGAATGTTGTCGAAGGCTTCAAGATGGGCGGGCGCCACGGTGGTGACCATGGCCACATGCGGACGCGCCATGCGCGCCAGCGGCGCGATTTCGCCGGGGTGGTTCATGCCGATCTCGATCACCGCGAACTGGGTGTCAGCAGGCATCCGCGCCAGCGTCAGCGGCACACCCCAGTGGTTGTTGTAGCTGGCCACGCTGGCATGGGTGCGCCCCTGCGCACCCAGCACATGGGCCAGCATTTCCTTGGTCGATGTCTTGCCCACGCTGCCGGTCACCGCCACGACCCGTGCATTGGTGCGCGCGCGCGCCGCCCGGCCAAGCGCTTCGAGCCCGGCCTGCACGTCATCGACGATCAGCAGCGGCGCGTCGGAGGCAAGCCCGTCGGGCACACGGCTGACCAGAGCGGCCCCCGCCCCCTTGGCCAGCGCATCGGCAACAAAGTCATGGCCGTCGCGCGCCGCTTTCAGCGCCACGAACAGATCGCCGGGCTGCAGGCTGCGCGTGTCGATCGACACGCCCGTGACCTGCCAATCCGTGGTCGCGCGCCCGCCTGTGGCGGTCGCGGCCTCATCCGCGCTCCAGAGCGTCATAGTTCCCGTCCTTCCAGTGCCGCCACTGCAAGGCTGGCCTGTTCCACATCATCAAAGGGCAACACGTCATCGCCGACGATCTGCCCGGTTTCATGCCCTTTGCCACAGATCAGCAGCGCATCACCCGGCCCCAGCAGATGCACCCCGCGCAGGATCGCTTCGGCGCGGTCCGCGACCTCCTGGGCGCCAGGGGCGCCCCCCATCACGGCGGCGCGGATGCTGGCAGGGTCTTCGCTGCGGGGGTTGTCATCGGTGACGATGACAACATCGGCATGGTCCGTTGCGGCCTGCCCCATCAGCGGGCGTTTGCCGCGATCCCGGTCGCCGCCCGCCCCGACAATCGCCACCAGCTGGCCCATCACATGCGGGCGCAGCGCGGCCAGCGCGGTGGCCACCGCGTCAGGCGTGTGGGCGTAATCGACAAACACCGTTGCCCCGTTCGACCGCGTCGCGGCCAGTTCCATCCGCCCGCGCACGGTGCCCAGTTCAGGCAGGGTGCGGAACACGTCTTCGGGCGCGTCTCCGGCGGCGATGCAGAGTGTCGCCGCCATCGCCACATTCTGCGCCTGAAACCCGCCGATCAGATCCAGCCGTGCCTGATGTGTCTGGCCGTTCCAGGTGAACCGGATGTCCTGCCCGGTGGCGTCAAAGCGCTGTGCCATCAGGCTGAAATCGCCCATGGCCTGACCCACGGTCAGCACCGACTGGCCACGCGCCGCAGCGATGGCGCGCATTTCGGGGCCTTTGGGGTCTTCAAGGTTGATCACCGCAACGCCATCGGGCGGCAGCACCCGCCGGAACAGCCCCGCCTTGGCCGCGAAATAGGCTTCGAACGTGTGGTGATAATCCAGATGATCCTGGGTGAAATTGGTAAAGCCCGCCGCCGCCAGATGCACACCATCCAGCCGCCGCTGGTCGAGCCCGTGGCTCGATGCCTCCATCGCCGCATGGGTGACGCCGGCCTCGGCCGCCCGGGCCAGCGCATCATGCAGGGTCAGCGCATCGGGCGTGGTATGGGCCAGCGGATGGGTCCAGGCGCCTTCGACGCCGGTGGTGCCCAGATTGACCGCGCTATGGCCGATCCGCTCCCAGATCTGGCGCACGAAGCTGGCGACCGAGGTCTTGCCGTTGGTGCCGGTCACCGCCACCACGGTCTGCGGCTGGGCCCCGAACCACAAGGCCGCCGTCATCGCCAGCGTGGCGGGGGCGTCTTCGACCACGACCAGTGCCGCGTCGCCCAGATGATCACCGGCGATCGCGGCCCCGGCGGCATCGGTCAGCACCGCCGCCGCCCCCTGCGCCACGGCTGCTTCGATGAACTGGGCGCCATGCACCCGCGTGCCCGGCAGCGCGGCAAACAGCGTTCCCGGCCCGGCCTTGCGGCTGTCGATGGCGATATTGGTGATCTCGGCTTCGCGCTGACCGCGGGCGGTCAGGGCCAGTTCGCCAAGTGTTTTTGTCCTGAGGTTCTTTTGCGCCCCGTGCATCTGCTCCGCCCGGTCAATTGTTCGACGCGAGCGTTATATCAGTGGCGGGGTCGGGCGCAATCTGCGGTCTGAGCCCCAGAAGCGGCGCAATCCTGCCGATCATTTCCGACGCCACGGGAACCGCCGTCCAGCCCGCCGTGCGGCGCAACCGCCCCGAGGCAAAGATTTCGGGTTCATCCAGCGTCACCACCAGCACGTATTTGGGATCGTTGATGGGAAAGATCGTGGCAAAGGTCGCGATCACCTTGTCATCATAATAGCCACCGCGCGGGCGCGGTTTGTCGGCGGTGCCGGTCTTGCCGCCCACCGCATAGCCCGGCACATCGCCAAAGCTGGCCGTGCCCGATGTGACCACCGCGCGCAGCATCTGGCGCGCGGCATGGGCCGAGCGTTCCGACATCACGCGCGGGCCACGCAGCACCGCATCCTGACGCAGCACGGTGGGCCGGACCTGATAGCCGCCATTGGCAATCGCGGCATAGGCTGCGGCCAGATGCAGCGGGCTGGTGGAAAAGCCGTGGCCATAGGATACGGTCACCGATGTCAGCTCGGTCCAGCGCCGGGGCAGCAGCGGCGCGCCACCCTTGGCTTCGACAATCTCGAACGGGGTTTCTTCGAACAGGCCAAGCGCCTTCAGGAACGCCTGCTGGCGCTCACGCCCGATCTGCAGCGCCAGCCGCCCGGTGCCCCGGTTCGAGCTTTTGACAATGATGTCAGAGACCGACAGCGGCCCGTAATCCTTGTTGCGGAATTCGCCGATGGGAAAGCCCCCCACCCGCATCGGCCCCGATGTGTCGATCACCGTGTTGGCATTGACCAGCCCCAGATCCACCGCCTGCGCCGCCGTCAGGATCTTGTAGACCGACCCAAGCTCATAGACGCCCTGCACCGCGCGGTTGAACAGAGGGCTGACGGACGGATCATTGCCACGGGTGGGCGGGCGCGGGCGGTCATTGGGGTCGAAATCGGGCAGCGAGGCTGCGGCGACAACCTCGCCCGTGTGCACATCCAGCAGCACCGATGACGCGCCCTTGGCGTTCATGATGCGCATGCCCCCTTCGAGCACGCGTTCGGTGGCATCCTGAATGGTCATGTCGATGGACAGCTGCAACGGCGCATTGCCATTGGCTGGATCACGCAGATAGGCGTCGAAATGCTTTTCGACACCGGCCACCCCCACAACCTCGGCCGCGCTCACGCCTTCTTCACCAAAGGACGCACCACCCATCACATGGGCCGCCAGACGCCCGTTGGGATAAAGCCGCATCTCGCGCGGGCCAAAAAGCAGGCCGGGATCGCCCAGATCATGCACCAGCTGTTTCTGTTCGGGGCTGATCTTGCGCTTGATCCAGAGGAATTTGCGCGTGCCGCTGAAATCCTCCAGCAGCTCGGCTTCGTCGAGATCCGGGAAGATCGCGGCCAGCCCGCGCGCCGCCGCCGCCCGGTCCACCATGCGGTGCGGTTGGGCATAAAGCGAATGGGTTTCGAAATTGGTGGCCAGCAGACGCCCGTGCCGGTCGACAATGTCGGCGCGCTGCGATGCGATGGCCGCGCCCGGCCCGCTATTGACCGGCTCGACCACCTCGGCGGTGGCCAGATGGCCCATGCGCACGCCGATCGCCCCATAGGCGCACATGAAGAACAGCCCTAGCACCACCAGACGGCTGCCCGCACGATGGCGGGCGCGATCCTGCATGTCGGCATGGCGCTGGCGGATGTTTTCCACCTCGATCCCTGCGGGATCTTCGCCGCGCTCACGCGATGGCAGGATGCGCGCCAGTGGGCGCAGGGGAATGCGTGTCATGGCCATTGCCCATCGCTGGAAACAAACAGATCGCCGGGTTCACCTTCAAGCGGTGACACAGGGCCGGGATATTGCACGCGCTCGACGGTTTCGAACTGATCGGCACGAAACGGCAGCAGGCCGAGGCGGGGAAAGTTGATCTCGGCCAGTTCGCGCAGCCGGTCGGGACGGTTGAGATAGGCCCATTCCGCCCGCAGCACCGCAAGACGGCCCTGTTCCTGACCGATCTGGCGCTGCAGCGTCTTGGTCTGATCAAGCACATCCTTGGTGCTGTAATTCTGATGATAGGCCCAGAAGGCCAGCCCAAGCACCGTCATCGCGGTCAGGATGTAGAACAGGCTTTTCATCGTCTGGATCCCGATTTGTGGCTGGGCAGCTGTGGCATGCCAAGGGATTTTGCGTCGACCTCGCCTGCGGGCGCGTCGGTGCGGATGGCCACGCGCAGCTTGGCGCTGCGGGCGCGCGGGTTCTGGGCCAGTTCGTCCGCGTCGGGGCCGATGGCCTTGCGCGACCGCTGGGTGAACTGCGGCTGCGCCTGCTCTTCTTCAGGCGCGTAGCGGTTGGCGCGCCCGGTCCCGCCCGAGCGCATCTGCAGGAACCGTTTGACCATCCGGTCCTCGACCGAATGAAAGGTCACCACCGCCAGTTGCCCGCCGGGCTTCAGCGCCCGTTCGGCGGCCATGAGACCGTTGTAAAGTTCGTCATATTCGCCATTCACCGCGATGCGCAGCGCCTGAAACGAGCGTGTCGCAGGGTGCGACTGGCCGGGGCGCGCGCGCGGCAGGCAGCCTTCGATGATCTCGGCCAGATGCAGCGTGGAGGTGATCGGCGCCTCGGCGCGGGCGGCCACGATGGCGCGGGCGATGCGGCGGCTGGCGCGCTCTTCGCCGTAATGGAACAGGATGTCGGCCAGCGCGCCCGCATCCAGATCCGCCACCAGATCCGCCGCCGACGGCCCCGATTGCGACATGCGCATATCCAGCGGCCCGTCCTTCATGAAGGAAAAGCCGCGTTCCGCCAGATCCAGCTGCATCGACGACACACCCAGATCGAGCACAACCCCATCGAGATCCGCGCCATACTGATCCAGCTGCGAAAACACGCCGGGCTGCATCACCAGCCGGTCGCCATAGCCCGCCGCCCAGTCGGCGGCCATGTCAAAGGCCAGGGGGTCACGATCCACCCCGATCACCCGATCCGCCCCGGCATCCAGCAGCGCACGGGTATAGCCCCCCGCCCCAAAGGTGCCATCCAGCCACGTGCCCCGCACCGGAGACACGTTGTCCAGAATGGCGCCGATCAGAACCGGGATATGCGGCGCGTCATCAGGGGAAGAAGCCGCTGCGGCCATGTCTCAGAACCCCTCGCCATCAAGAAAGGACATCGGATCGACATCATCGCCAAGCTCATCCAGCCAGGCTTCGGTCTGGGCGCGTTCTTCGGCATCGTAGGTTTCGGGGTTCCAGATCTGGAACGTGTCGCCCGCAGCGATGAAAAAGGCCTTGTCACCCAGCCCGATCCGGTCGCGCAGCTTGGCGGGCAGCACCAGACGGCCGGTTTCATCCACCGATGTGGGCAGCGACTGGCCGTGAAAGATGTTCTGCAGCACCTGCCGCTGCCGCGACGCGCGCGGCAGGGCGTCGATCTTGGCGTCCACCTCTTCGATGGTCTCGATGGTGTAGCATTCCAGGCAGTTCTTGCGCGGGTTGCCGTAGACGATCACCAGTTCGGGGTTGTCGCCGGCCTTCCAGTTGGGGTCGCCCGCTTCGAGCACGCGGCGGAACAGGGCCGGGATCGAAACCCTGCCCTTACCGTCCACCTTGTTCTCGCTTTCGCCCCTGAACCTGCGGCTCACTGCCCTGCCCCTTATGCGCGACCGCCTGCGCGGCCGCCGAAACGTGAAACGGCGGGCTGATCTGCTGCCACTGATCAACCCGCCGCCTTTGGCCCGCTTTGCGGGAATGTCCAACTGCACAAGCCATCTTGGGGGGATGCTGCTCGCTTGCGCGCCGGATCTTTTGTTCGGATGCGAGCGCCTGTATGAAACCTGACTTTTGTTGTTAGCTTTGGAGCGTCTCCGCTCGTTTGCTGCTCTCTTCCGATAAAAAAGAGATGCCATGGGAATCCGTGGAAATCAACTGGAATTTTCCCCACCATGTGGGCGGTCGGGCCCGACGCCGCATGGGATTGACCCTGCATTTCCGATCACGACCACATCATCTTGATGTGAATTGGCGTCATAAACACCAGATACAGACAAAATCCTTGATCTGATGTGGCGTCCCAGAAAATCCCAAAGGATCCAAAAAAAATAGAACCTGTTGCAGGGAAATCCGGCAACACCCCTGTTTTCACTAGGATTCGCACGTTTCAGACGTCAACGCCATGAAAAAGGCCGGGGCGTAAAAGCGACCCGGCCCATGATTTCCCATAGGGATCCCGAAAATCGGCCCATGAAGTCCCGTCAGGCCATGCCCCCGGCCACCAGACGCCGGGCAAGCTGGGCGTAGGCATCCGCCACGGGCCCGTCCCCCGCGGCCACTGGCGTGCCACTATCGCCCGCCAAACGCGTGTCCAGGTCGATGGGCAGGGCCGCCAGCAGCGGCAGGTCGCGTGTTTCCGCCTCGTCCGCGACACCGCCCTGACCAAAGATCTTGTGTTCGCTGCCGCAGGTCGGACAGACAAAGGACGACATGTTTTCGACAAGGCCCAGAACCGGGGTCTTGAGCGTGTCAAACATGCTCAGCGCCTTGCGCGCATCCAGCAATGCCACATCCTGGGGCGTGCTGACCACAATGGCGCCGCTCAGCGCGGTCTTGGTGCACAGGGTCAGCTGCACATCCCCCGTGCCCGGCGGCAGATCGACCAGCAGCACATCCAGCTCGCCCCATTCGACCTGCCCCATCATCTGCTGCAGCGCGCCCATCAGCATGGGACCACGCCAGATCACGGCCTTGTCCTCTTCGACCATGAAGCCGATGGACATCAGCGTCACCCCATGTGCCTTGAGAGGGATGATCGTCTTGCCGTCGGGCGAAGCGGGGCGTTTGTTGATCCCCATCATGCGCGGCTGTGACGGACCATATATATCAGCATCCAGCAGCCCGACCCGCCGCCCCTGCCGCGCCAGCGCCACCGCCAGGTTCGACGACACCGTGGATTTGCCCACGCCGCCCTTGCCCGACCCGATGGCGATGATGCGCTTGACGCCCGACGGTTTGATCGGGCCGTCCTGCGGTTTGGGATGCCCCCCCACCTTGAGGCTGGGGGCGGCCGGCTTTTCCGCCGGACCATGCGCGGTCAGCGCCACCGACACCTTGTCGACGCCTGCAAGGCGCAGAACCGCGGCCTCGGCCGCCTGGCGCACCGGCTCCATCCGCCGGGCCAGCTCGGGTGTGGGCGCTTCGATGACAAAGGATACGGTTGCACCATCGATTCTAAGCGCACGCACCAGATCCCGGTCGATCAGCGTCCCGCCATCGGGCAGACCGATCTGCAACAGCGCCGCTTTTACATCCGCAATCGTCGTTGACATGCTGAACCTCAATGTTTTGTGCACCTTTAAGTGGCACACCATGCACGAACCGCAAGGGGCTGATCAAAAAATCCCCGCATATGGGAACAAGTGCTTAAGATTTAACAACTTACCCTATGCGATTTCTGCATAGCAGCATTGCCGAGTTGGACCATTGTGCACACGCAGCATTGCGCTATCTTGGGTTCAACAACGACGCACACGGCGCCAAACGGGCGCTTCATACGCAAGAGACGCAAGGCAGCAACAAGATGGCACACGCAACTGAAACACTTTCGACCCGTACCGGTGTCGTACCACTGTTTTCGGATCTGCGCCGTCGGTATGCGACGTTTCGGGTCTATCAGAAGACCCTGAGTGAAATGCGCGCGCTGAGCGACCGCGAGCTGGCCGACCTGGGCCTGCACCGGTCCATGCTGCGCCGGATCGCCCTTCAGGCGGTCTATGGGGACTACGCAGCGTAGTCCGGACAGAATAGAGATCGGGCCTTTCCTCCTCCCTTTAAGGCCTGAGACCTGCGGTGGCCCTTCCTCCTCCCTTTGGCCACCGCACCTAATACCGGGGCAACCCGGAACGTGCTCATCGGGGATCTCCTCCTCCCTTCCCCGGTGTGAATGGGAACGACAGCGCCTCTCCTCCTCCCTGGCGCTGTCGTTTTCCCCCAGATCTGGTTCGGTGCGCTCCTCCTCCCTTTAGCGCCGAACAGTGCCAGAAGCCGGTGACACCCCTCCTCCTCCCTGGTGTCGCCGGCTTCGCGCGTTTTACGCCCCTGCGACTTGAACCCTGCGCTCCATCTTGCGACGCTGATCCCGGATCCGGCGCAGGAGCATGGCCATGACACACCGTCTTTGGGCCCGCATCACCCAGGCCGAGCTGCTGGTACTGGCGGCGGGCACGCTCTACTACATCGCCTTTCTGATCGCGCCCGAGCGGTTCATGGATGGCGACTTCGGCGATGACCTCATGGCCTCGGGTGGGTTTGGCCTGCTGCTTGCGGGCATTGTCATTGCGCGTGCGATCCAGTCGCGATTCTCCAGCCGGGTGCTGGGTGTGGTGCGCAGCGGCGCCATTCTGCTGGGCGACACGGGCGATGACGGGCGCGACCGCATCGAAGCCTGGATCAATCAGCGCGCGGTGCTGATGTTGGCTATCATTTTCCCAACACTTCTGGTGCTTTACCTGATCGGCGTTGCCAGTGCCCCATCTGATCAGACAGGCAAGCCGCACCTGATTGCGGGCGGCACCATGGGGCTCTTCATGATCTCGGTCCGCTTCGCCTTTGGGGTGGCCACGGGGCTGGTGGCCGCACGGCTGGCCGACCCACAGAACAGCTTTGTTCTGCAGCCCGCGCATGACGATCGCGCCTCGGGCTTTGGCAGCCTGGGGTTTTTCTATCTGGATCAGGCCGCCGTGCTGCTGCTGCCCGCGCTGTTCATGGTGACGTGGATCCTCTTCGTGCAGTCCAGCATCAGCCAGTTCCAAGAGGCCACCGTTGTGAGCAATCTGGTCGAGGCCATCACCGACACCCCCCAGCCCGCGCCCGAGCTTCGGCGATTCGCAACCCCCTATGTCACCTGCACCAGCGCGC
The DNA here is from genome assembly GCA_025800215.1 of Marinibacterium sp. GTDB lineage: Bacteria > Pseudomonadota > Alphaproteobacteria > Rhodobacterales > Rhodobacteraceae > JAOXSC01. The sequence goes on along the minus strand of JAOXSC010000042.1, from coordinate 5,271 downwards.
GCGTCGCCCCCGAACAGTGCCCCCGCACCGATCTGGCCTTTTTCTGGCAGGCACAGTTCGTGGGGCTGTCGATCTGCAATCTTGTGATCTTCTTTTTCTGCTGGATCGTGCCGATGCTGATTCTGGCCCGCCGGATGCGGGGCTATCGTCGGCAGGTGATCGACCCCAGGATTCGCACGCTGGAACAGAAACTGTTCAAGATCCGCACACAGTTTCGCACCCCGTCACCCGATGATCTGGACGCGCTTGAACGGCAGACAGACGAGATGGCCCAACAGCTGGCTGTCTATCGTGCCTGCCCGGCCTTTCCGATCCCCCTGTGGACAGCGGTCACGGCGGCGGTGTCAAACCTGTCGGCAGTGCTGGGGATTCTGGGCACCAGCCTGCTTTAGCACCGGGTCCGGGTCAGAACGGGATGTCGTCGCTGGCCGACAGGAACCGCGCCACCACATGCTTGGTTCCGGCCTTTTCGAACTCCACGTGGATCTTGTCGCCCTCGATGCCCATCACCGTGCCATAGCCGAATTTCTGGTGGAACACCCGGTCGCCCAGCACAAAGGCCGACACCGCTTCAAGGTCGATGACCGTGGTGCGGCTTTCGCGCGGCTGTGACAGACCGCGCTGCCCCGAGCGCTGCTGCAGCCGCTTCCACCCCGGCGAATTATAGCCATCGGCCACCGCCGCACGGCTTTCCACCGCCGACGGCGTGCTGGGGGCCGCCGCCCCATAGCCGCCGCCATACAATCCAGGCGGCGTCAGAACCTCGACATGATCTTCGGGCAGTTCGTCGATGAAGCGCGATGGCAGCTGCGACTGCCACTGGCCAAAGACACGGCGGTTGCCGGCAAAGGAAATCGTGCAGATCTCTTCGGCGCGGGTGAGGCCCACATAGGCCAGGCGCCGCTCTTCTTCGAGCCCCTTGAGCCCGGTTTCATCCATGCTGCGCTGTGACGGGAACAGCCCGTCTTCCCAGCCGGGCAGGAACACGGCAGGGAATTCAAGACCCTTGGCCGCGTGCAGCGTCATGATCGAGATCTTTTCTTCGGCCTCTTCCTTGTCATTGTCCATGATCAGGCTGACATGTTCGAGAAACCCTTGAAGATTTTCGAACTGTTCCAGCGCCTTGATCAGTTCCTTGAGGTTTTCCAGACGGCCCGGCGCCTCGGGCGTCTTGTCGTTCTGCCACATGGTCGTATAGCCGCTTTCATCCAGGATGATTTCGGCCAGCTCCATATGGCTCAGATCGGCGTCATTGATCATGTTGCCCCAGCGGGCCAGATCCGACACCAGCTGACCAAGCGCCTTGCCGCCCTTGCCTTTGATCTCGGCCCCTTCGACGGCCAGCCGCGCGGCCTGAAGCAGCGGAACACCATGAGCACGCGCGATGCCCTGGATGGTCTGACGGGCCTTGTCGCCCAGCCCGCGCTTGGGCGTATTGACGATGCGTTCAAAGGCCAGATCGTCGCTGGGGCTGATGACCAGCCGGAAATAGGCCATGGCATCGCGGATTTCCATGCGCTCGTAGAATCGCGGCCCGCCGATCACGCGGTAGGGCAGGCCGATGGTCAGGAACCGGTCTTCAAAGGCACGCATCTGATGCGAGGCCCGAACAAGGATCGCCATGTCTTCGAGCCCGTAGGGCCGTTGCCCACGGGTGCCCGATTGCATCGATTCGACCTCTTCCCCGATCCAGCGGGCTTCTTCTTCGCCATCCCAATGGCCGATCAGCCGAACCTTTTCGCCATCATTCTTGTCGGTCCACAGGGTCTTGCCCAGGCGCCCTTCGTTCCCAGCGATCACGCCGGACGCAGCGGCCAGGATATGCGGGGTCGAGCGGTAATTCTGCTCCAGCCGCACCACATGGGCGCCGGGAAAATCGCTTTCAAAGCGCAGGATGTTGCCAACCTCGGCGCCGCGCCAGCCATAGATCGACTGGTCATCATCGCCCACGCAGCAGATGTTGCGGTGATCCTGTGCAAGCAGCCGCAGCCACAGATACTGGGCCACGTTGGTATCTTGATACTCGTCCACCAGAATATAGCGGAACCAGCGCTGATACTGGGCCAGCACATCGGGATGGGTCTGAAAGATCGTCACCATGTGCAGCAGCAGATCGCCGAAATCCACCGCGTTCAGCTCGACCAGGCGGCGCTGGTATTGCGCATAAAGCGCGGGACCTTTGTGGTTGAACGCCCCGGCATCGGCGGCGGGCACCTTGTCGGGGGTCAGGGCGCGGTTTTTCCAGCCGTCGATGATCCCCGACAGGTGCCGCGCGGGCCAGCGTTTGTCATCTATTCCGGCGGCCTGGATCAGTTGCTTGAGCAGCCGCACCTGATCGTCAGTGTCCAGAATGGTAAAGTTCGATTTCAGCCCGACCAGTTCGGCATGGCGCCGCATGAGCTTGGCGCAGATCGAATGAAAGGTGCCCAGCCATGGCATGCCTTCGATCGCCCCGCCCAGCATGCCGCCGATGCGCTGTTTCATTTCGCGCGCGGCCTTGTTGGTAAAGGTCACCGACAGGATTTCATTGGGGCGTGCACGCCCGGTATTGACCAGATGCGCCACCCGCGCGGTCAGCGCCTTGGTTTTGCCCGTGCCCGCCCCTGCCAGCATCAGCACCGGCCCGTCCAGACATTCCACCGCCGCGCGCTGCGCGGGGTTGAGTTCATCCAGATAGGGCATCGGGCGCGCCGCCATCGCGCGCGCGGAAAGCGAGGCCCCTTCAAAGGCGTCGTGATCGTCAAAACTGCTCATGCGGTCACCATATCGCGAACCCGTCTGCTGCGAAAGCACTGTTCGCATTATGTTCTGTGCGCTTTGGTGCAAAAACTCATACCCAGTCTCCGGGACTGGACTCTTTGTCATGTTGCGGAACTAATGCGCGCCATGGATCTGGACAGCCAATTCCCGGGGATCGAAGACCTCAAGCAGCGCGCGCGCCGCAGGCTGCCGAAATTCGTCTGGGAATACCTTGATAGCGGCACCGGAACCGAAGCCACAAAGGCCCGCAATCGTCAGGGGCTGGATCGGCTGGGGTTCGAACCGGCCATCCTGCAAGGGCCGCAGACGCCGGATCTGTCCACCACACTGTTGGGCACACGCCATCCGCTGCCCTTTGGCGCGGCGCCGGTGGGCATGTCGGGGCTGATCTGGCCCGATGCCGAAGGGCATCTGGCCCGCAGCCTTGCCCGTGCGGGCCTGCCCTATACCCTGTCGACCGTCGCCAGCCAAAGCCCCGAAGACCTGGCCCCGCATATCGGCGATCAGGGCTGGTTCCAGCTTTATCCGCCCAAGGATCCCGAGATCCGCGCCGATCTTCTGGATCGTGCGCGCAGGGCGGGGTTCCGCACATTGGTGCTGACGGTGGACGTGCCGGTGGCCTCGCGCCGCGAACGGCAGACACGCTCGGGCCTGACCCAGCCGCCCCGGCTGACCCCGCGCCTGCTGGCGCAGGTGGCGCAGCGCCCGGCCTGGGCTCTGGGCATGGCGCAGGGCTTGGCGCGGACCGGTGCGCTGCACATGCGCACGCTGGACAAATACGTCGCCGACCACCCCAACCTGCCGCCCACCGCCCATATCGGCTATTTGCTGCGCACGTCGCCCGATCTCGACTATGTCAAATGGCTGCGCGACGCCTGGGACGGGCCGCTGGTGGTCAAGGGCGTGCTGCGTGCAGGCGATGCGCCCACGCTCGAGGCCGCAGGCGTCGATGCGCTGTGGATTTCGAACCATGCCGGGCGGCAATTCGACGGCGCGCGTGCGGCCATTGACGCCCTGCCCGGCCTGCGTGCGGCCACGCGCCTGCCGCTGATTTTTGACAGCGGGATCGAAGGCGGGCTTGATATACTGCGCGCATTGGCGCTTGGCGCGGATTTCGTGATGCTGGGGCGGGCCTTTCATTTTGCGCTGGCCGCCCTTGGCCCCAAAGGGCCCGATCATCTGATCGGTCTTCTGCAAAAGGATCTCGTCGCCAATCTGGGTCAGCTCGGGGTCACGGCCCTGGCCGACCTGCTCGCGCCGATCCGGCTCGATCTGCCGCCATCCGTCGCCTAGGCGCGGCGCGCGGGGCCGGCGGCGTCCCAAGGTTTTTTCGATCTTGGGCACAACATGTCTGAAATGGCGGCAAACATGTCGCCCCCTACCCTAAGGCCACAATTTACCCGCGTATCGTCTGCGCCACAGACGCCACCAGCACCAAGACCAAGAGGCTGCCATGACAGAGTTCAACAAGATCCTCGTCGCAAACCGTGGAGAAATCGCCATCCGTGTTCTGCGGGCGGCCAATGAAATGGCCAAAGAGACGGTTGCGGTCTATGCCGAAGAAGACAAGCTGGGGCTGCACCGCTTCAAGGCGGACGAGGCCTATAAGATCGGCGAAGGGCTGGGGCCGGTGCAGGCCTATCTGTCGATCCCCGAAATCATCCGCGTCGCCCGCGAAAGCGGCGCAGACGCGATCCACCCCGGCTATGGCCTGCTGTCGGAAAACCCCGACTTCGTGGATGCCTGCGCCCAGGCCGGGATCACCTTTATCGGCCCCAAGGCCGATACGATGCGCGCCTTGGGCGACAAGGCCAGCGCCCGCCGCGTGGCGATTGCGGCGGGCGTGCCCGTCATCCCCGCCACCGATGTTCTGGGCGATGACATGGATGCGATCCGCGCCGAAGCTGCCGAGATCGGCTATCCGCTGATGCTCAAGGCATCCTGGGGCGGCGGCGGGCGCGGCATGCGCCCGATCCACGGCCCTGACGAGCTTGAAGAAAAGGTGCTGGAAGGCCGCCGCGAGGCCGAAGCCGCCTTTGGCAATGGCGAAGGCTATCTGGAAAAGATGATCACCCGCGCCCGCCATGTCGAGGTTCAGATCCTTGGCGACAAGCATGGCGCGATGTACCACCTGTACGAACGCGACTGTTCGGTCCAGCGCCGCAACCAGAAGGTCGTCGAACGCGCCCCCGCCCCCTATCTGAGCGATGCGCAGCGCGCCGAGATCTGCGAACTGGGCTACAAGATCTGCAAGCACGTCAACTATGAATGCGCCGGCACCGTCGAATTCCTGATGGATATGGACAGCGGCAAATTCTACTTCATCGAAGTCAACCCCCGCGTGCAGGTCGAACACACCGTGACCGAAGAGGTCACCGGCATCGACATCGTGCAGGCCCAGATCCTGATCGCCGAAGGCAAGACCATCGCCGAAGCCACCGGCAAGCCATCGCAGGACGATGTGCAACTGAACGGCCACGCGCTGCAGACCCGCATCACCACCGAAGACCC
>JAOXSC010000178.1 GCA_025800215.1 Marinibacterium sp. | reverse complement strand
CCCCGCACACGCGGGGATGACCCGCCCACCTGGAGGGCCGCAATGGATGCGGGGGTCTGTTCCCCGCACACGCGGGGATGAACCGTGCGGAGCCCTCGATTTCTGTGCTGGGGTCGACTGTTCCCCGCACACGCGGGGATGAACCGGTTGTTTCGATTTCGGCCCGTGCCGCCTCAACCTGTTCCCCGCACACGCGGGGATGAACCGCGATGAAAGACCCCTGTCAAAACGACTGTCAACTGTTCCCCGCACACGCTGGGATGACCTCTGCTTGCATGCCAATCGCGCGTTGCACCTGTCCGAAAAACCGGTAGCTTTCGACATAGTGAACGTCTGAACAACCGATCCGCACAGCTTTTGCTTGAGCACCGTTTGCAACCAAAGCGCATCCGGGCTGATCAAACCTTGTCCTCTGCGGGTCATTGGAGGGTGGAATGTCCGAATTCTTGTTTTGGCAGGCATCAGGGTCTGGAACAGATGATGGAATGAAACGCTCGACCCGGATCCATGCCGCTCCGACCGTGCTCTGGCCCACGGCGCTGACGCTTCTGGGGCTGACGGCCCTGCCTGCGGGGGCGGCCTGTGTCACCGATGGGACCAGCGTCACATGCAGCGGCGACCTGTCGGCGGGCGAAACCATTGATGCCTCCGGCGTCACCTCGATCACGGTTGATGACCTGACCGCAGATGCCGGGCAGTTGCAGGTCGTCGCCACGGGCGCGGACGGGCAGAACGGCGAAGACAGCAGCAGCTCGCCGGATGCGGGCGACGGGGCGGACACGGCTGGCTTTACCTTTTCCTTTGATGGCGGCGCGGCTTATGGCATCGACAGTTCCGCCCAAAGCGCGCTGGAGCTGACGGTCACCGCCGGATCGGGCGGCACCGGGGAAAGCAACAACATCACCGGCGGCGATGGTGGGGACGGTGGTTCGGTTGCACAAACCAGCGTCGACATCAGCGATGCCACAACATTTTCGGGCCTGAACAACGACATCTACTATGTGACCGCCGGGGGGGCCGGCGGCACCGGAGGGGCAGGCAAGAACACCGCATCCAGCACCGGACGGGCCGGCGATGGCGGCAATGGCGGCGATGGGGGTGCTCAGGCCACCACCGTGTCGTCGGGCGATCTGGATCAGCTGTCCATCGGTGTCGGATCCTTCATCTACATGTCCTCTCAGGGCGGTGTTGGCGGCACCGGTGGCAAGGGCGAAGGCGAAGGGATCAACGGCACGAATGTGCATGGGGGCGACGGCGGCCATGGCGGCGACGGCGCAGCGGTCTCGCTTGAGGTGTCCAGCGATGCCTCCAGCGACGGGGGCAGCACCACCGATGACACGCCGGGGGTGCGTGTGGAATCCCTCGGCGGGCTTGGCGGGTCCGGCGGCAACACCAGCGGCGGCGCGATCACGGGCAGCGCCGGTGATGGCGGCAAGGGTGGCGCGGGCGGCGATGTGACCGTGTCCTTTTCCAAGGCGACGCTGTCAACCACCGGAAACCGGTCGGTGGGCTTTCTGGCCCGCAGCTATGGTGGCGGCGGTGGGCGCAAGGGCGAGCACAATACCGACTTTGGCCAGGATGGTGACGGCGGCAGCGGGGGCGACGCCGGAAAGGTCGGCGTGACTTTCGACGGAGAGGTCACCACGCGCGGCACGGATGCCTCGGGTGTTCTGGTTCAGAGCGTGGGCGGGTTCGGCGCAGACGCGGGATCATCGGACGTCACCAGCTATGGGTCCAGCGACGAGGATGGCGGCGACGGCGGTGCGGTTGAGTTCGAGCTTGTCCAGGACGCGCGCATCACGACAGTTGGCGACGGGGCCGATGGTGTTCACGCGCAAAGCGTCGGTGGCAGCGGCGGCAAGGGGCAGAGCGACGACAACATCGACGCGGTTGGCGGCGACGGCTCGGCCGGGGGCGAGGGTGGAACGGTGTCGGTCACGCTTGACGATGGTGCCCAGATTTCGACCGGGGGAGAGCATTCCAACGCGGTCTTCGCGGTCAGCGTCGGCGGCGGCGGTGGATCGGGCGGATCGGCCAGCGGCGTGTCTGCGATCGGGGGCCAGGGCGGCAACGGCGGCACGGGCGGCAACGTGACCGTTTCGGCCGGAACCGTGACGCTGCAAACCTCTCAGGTGGCGTCCGATGCGATCTATGCGGCCAGCATCGGCGGCGGCGGCGGCAAGGCGCGGTCCACATCCGGGGTGGGATCCATCGGCGGCGCCGGAGGATCGGGCGGGGACGCGGGGACGGTCACGCTCGATCTTGCGGATGTGTCGATTACAACAAATGTGGCGGATTCGGGCGGCGTCTTTCTGCAATCCATCGGGGGTGGCGGCGGCAGCGGCGCCAGCGCCGTTGCGGTCGGGACGGCCTATTCGAAATCCGTTGGCGGCAAGGGTGGGGATGGCGGCGACGCCAGCACGGTGCTTGTGTCACCCAGCACCACCACGGCAGGCAGCATCACCACGGTCTCTGACCGCTCGATCGGCATGGCCCTGCAATCGGTTGGCGGCGGCGGCGGGCATGGCGGTGACAGCCTGTCGGTCGCCTCGGGCCTTGCGGGTGACTTTGTGCTCGGGAATTCGGGTGGCGGGGGCGTTGGCGGCAACGGGGGCGAGGTCACGGTCGATGACTTCTATTCGACGATCAGCACATCGGGCGCCCTTTCGCATGGCGTGCTTGCCCAGTCGGTGGGGGGCAGCGGCGGCAGTTCGGGCAGCTCTCTGACCTTTACGGCGGTGAATGCCCTGTCCATCACCAGCACCGTCGGAAGCGACGGCGGCGATGGCGGTGCCGGGGAAGCGGTATCGCTGACCCTGCGCGGTGCGATTTCGACCGACGGCGACAAGGCCCATGGCATCACCGCCCAATCCATCGGGGGCGGCGGCGGGACGTCCGGGCACACATTGGTTGGCAGCGAAATCTCGGGCGGGTCCTTTGACCTTGCGGTCGGCGGATCGGGCGGGGACGGCGGCGATGGCGGCACGGTGTTTGTGACCCATAACGCAGACCTGTCGACCGGCGGGCGCGGTTCGGACGGGATCATTGCCCAAAGCATCGGGGGCGGCGGCGGCAACAGCGGCTGGACGTCGAGTGTTGATGCGCTGAGCGGGATGAACATCGCGGCGACGGTCGGCGGATCCGGCGGCGGCGGTGGCAACGGCGGCGACGTCAATGTCTATTTCGACAATGACAACACGCTGTCTGTCACCGGCCACAATTCGGTCGGCATCCGCGCCCAGAGCATCGGCGGCGGCGGCGGCAATGCGGATGTCACGGTGACCGGCGATGTCGCATCCGGGGCCAAGCTGACATTCCAGACCGGTGGCAAAGGCGGGGATGGCGGCGACGGCCAGGCCGTGCTGGTCAACACCAAGGGCACGATCACGACCGCGGGCGACAATGGCCACGCCATTCTGGCGCAAAGCCTGGGCCAAAGCGGCGGCACCGCCGCCCTGTCGATTGTCGGAGACGTCGATCTGGGCGGGCTGTCCTACAATGCGCAGGGCAACGGGGGCGATGGCGGGCAGGCGCCCGAGGTCAAGGTCAACAACGACGCCACCGTGAGCACGACGGGCCAATATGCGTCAACCATCATCGCGCAGAGCATCGGCGGCGGCGGCGGGTCGGCCACCGGGGCGATTTCAGGTGAAATCACCATGGCCGATTTGTCGTTGACGCTGGGTGGATCGGGCGGCAGCGGCGGGGCCGGAGGCCAGATCCTTGCGGAAAACAAGCAGGCGCTGACCACATCGGGGGTCTATTCCTATGGGATCCTTGCGCAATCCATTGGCGGCGACGGCGGTCAGGGCGGCTTTGCCATCGACGGCGATGTCAGCGCCGGGGAATATACCGGCAATGTGACCATCGCGGTCGGCGGCGATGGTGGCGATGGCGGCACCGGCGGCAAAACCGTTGTCGCCAATTCGGGCGCCATTCAGACCTCTGACTATGCATCGCGGGGCATTCTGGCGCAGTCCATCGGCGGATCCGGCGGCAATGGCGGATCGGTCTATTCCGGCTCGCTCCAGGCGAGCGGCTCCATCGGCTTTGAGGTCGATTTCGAAGTCGGAGGCTCGGGCGGCGACGCCGGCGCAGGCCAGGCTGTGACCGTCACCAATACGGCCGACATCACCACGCAGAGCTTTTATGCCGACGGGATCTATGCCCAGTCGATCGGCGGCGATGGCGGGTTTGCCGGCAATTCATTTGCCTTTACTGCATCGGGCGACACCGACGGCGCGCTGAACTTTTCGACCACAGTGGGCGGGCCTGGCGGCGCGGGGGCTGTGGCATCGGATGTAAGCGTCACGAACACCGGCGGTGCGATCACCACGAATTCGGGATCGTCTTCGGGGATCTTTGCCCAGTCGGTGGGTGGCAATGGCGGGCAGGGCGGCATGGCCGGAACGCTGATGCTGGGGCTGACGAAATCCTCCACGGGCTCATCAATGGATATTGATTCCGCCATTGCCGTGGGCGGTTCGGGCGGCAGCGGCGGCGATGGCGGATCCGTCAAGGTCGACAATTCCGGCACGATTTCGGTGGCAGGCGATGCGGCGCGGGGCATCTTTGCCCAGTCTGTCGGCGGCGGTGGCGGCAGCGGCGGCGACGCTGCGGCCTTCATGTTCATCAAGTTGCTTGAATCAAAAGACGAAGACAGTACTGAAACCACCGTCAAGCTCAACGTGTCGATCGGTGGATCTGGCGGATCCGGCGGCGATTCCGACACCGTGACGGTCACAAACACCGACACGATCACAACCCAGGGCACCGCAGGCTATGGCATCTTTGCCCAGGCCGTTGGTGGCGGCGGTGGCAATGGTGGCGACGCGGCTTCGAGCCTGGATGCCTTCGTCGAAGAGGTCCAGACCGCCGCAGGAGAGGGCGACAGCGACGCCGAAAAAAGCGCCTTTGAAAAGTTCCTCTACACGTCCAAGGACATCTACGAAGATCTGTATGATGCCTATGTGGCGACCAAGGCGGCTTCGATCACGGGGCTTGCCAAAAGCCTGACGCGATATGGGTTCGATATTGGCGGGTCCGGCGGCGCGGCGGGCGAAGGGGCGGCCGTCACCGTCACCAATGGCAGCGACATCATCACATCGGGCGACAGCGCCACCGCCATTTTTGCGCAATCGGTCGGCGGCGGCGGCGGGGCCGGGGGCGATGCCAGCGGCGAGGTGCGCACCGACCTGACCGTGGGCGGCCAGGGAAGCGGCGGCGGGAACGGGGGCGTCGTCACCGTGGCCCATTCGGGATCCATCACAACCAGCGGCGAAGGCGCCATGGGCATTTTTGCCCAGTCGGTCGGCGGCGGCGGCGGTGTCGGCGGCGATGTGGAACTGGGGCTGGGCGAAAGCTTTGAATCCGGCACGTTCGGCTATGGCGTTGTCGAAGCCGGGGATTCCGGCGCGGGCGGCGAAGGCGGTGCCATCAAGATCGACGTTGACGGCACGATCACCACGACCGGAAAGTATGCGCATGGGCTTTGGGCCCAGTCCGTTGGCGGCAGCGGCGGTGCCGCTGTCAGCGTCGACGACGTGCACAGCCTGACCAAAGCCGCCGCTGGCAGCGCAGGCGATCAGGGCGTTGGGGGTGACATTACGGTTGGCGTGACCCAGGACATTGATGTCTCGGGCGACTATGCAACGGCGCTCTTTCTGCAAAGCGTTGGGGGATCGGACAGCACCGGCGGCGACATCACCGTCGAACTGAAGGCCGATGTCAGCGCCTCGGGCGAAGGGGCCTGGGGTCTGTTCCTGCAAAGCGATGGCGAAAACGGCGGCGGCGACATCACCGTGACCGTTGATGAAGGCGCGTCGCTGTCGGTGGGCAATGATGACGGCAACACCAATGACGCGATCCGCATTCTTGATGCAGCTTCGGTGACGATCAACAATTCCGGCGATATTTCGGTCTCCAGCTCCGGCCTGAACGCCGTCAAGTCAGAGACCGTGACCACGATCAACAACTCTGGCACCTTCGGCGGCAGTGTCGATCTCGTGGACGACGGCAAGAACGTCTTTTCCAACCAGACCGGCGGCGTGCTTGAGGTCGGAACCAAATTCAACCTCAGCTCGGACGGCAAGTTTCAGAACAGCGGAACCCTGTCGCCCGGCGGCACCGACAGCATCATCGAAACCAAGTTCACCGGCACCATATCCACCGATTATTCAGGGACCTACCTGTTCGATCTGAACATGGGCAGTTCCTCCGAAGGCAAGGCCGACCGCCTGGTCTTTGAAGCCAGCGACAAGGATGTCTACCCGACCGGTACGCTAGAGGTGAACCTGACCGGATCCAACCTGCTGCCATCCGGCCAATCGGGCAAAGCGTTCATCTTTTCGTCGAATGATGACATCATCAAGCTGACCAATTTCAGCGTCGAAGACACCGCAACGGTCGATTATTCGTTCGAGAACGACAAGGAATCGGTGCAGCTCAAATACACGGTCGACTATACGCCCGAAGCGGCCGCGCTGACGGCAAACCAGACCGCCGTCGGGGATCACATGGACGCGCTTGTGCGGGCCCGGCAGCTTGAACTGGCCTCGGGCACCAGCTCAGAATACGAATTCATCGAAGAGCTGGCCAACCACATCCTCAGCATCCCGACAGATGACGAGCTGCGCACCACCTACCACCGCCTGGCACCGGGCGACATCTTTGCCGCGACCGATGCCGCATTGCAGTCATCGCGCCGCTTTGCGCAGCGGCTTGAAGCCTGCGACTTTTCCAGCGCCAATCAGGTTGCCCTGGCCGAGGCGGGCAGCTGCGCCTGGCTGGAGGCCAGCTTTAACAGGTCCGAGCGCGACGAAAGCCGGCATGCCATCGACTACACCGAAAACGCCGCTGGCCTTTTTGGCGGTCTGCAGGCGCCGCTGTCGCCCGACTGGCTTGCCGGCCTTGCCTTTGGGTACGAGGACGTCCGCCAGTCGAACGACAGTTTCAGTTCGGACGGGTATCGCTTTCAGGCCGGGGGGTTCGTGCAGCGCGATCTTGGCGCAACGCGGCTGTCCGCGTCGCTGTCGGGGGGCTATGGCAGCTATGACCTTGACCGGGAAACCTTTCAGATCGACGGGCTGGCAAGTGCCACGGCCAGCCCCGACCTGTGGTGGGCCGCGGCCCATCTGAAAGTCGAGCACAGCCTGGCACTGGGGCGCGGGCTGCGCCTTGTTCCGTCCGTGGATGCTGGGGCGACCTATTACCGGCAGGGCGCCTTTGATGAAAGCGATGGCGGGCGCTACCAGCTGGGTGTCGGCGCCGTCGAAGGTGTCACCTACAGCCTCAACCCCGCCGTCGAACTGAGTTCCGATTTTGCGTTCAACGGCAATCAGGGCACGGCCGGTCTGTTTGCAGGCGTGGTCGCGCTGGCGGGTGACACCCGCCGGACGGCCGCCGTGCAGTTCGACGCGACACCCGCCGGGGGCCCCAGCTTTGTCCTGTCCGATGATGCGGACAAGACGTTCCTGGAGCTGGGCGCATCGGTTCAGGCACGGTTTGGCCCCGCCACGACGCTCAGGGCCGAAGTGAACACCCTGCGGTCGTCCAACAGCCAAAGCTACACGGGCGCGATCGTGCTGAACTATGCCTTCTGAACGCACATAGGTGTCAGGACTGAACATCTAGGCACATGGGGCGATGGCGGGTAGGCTTGGCTCGGTGAAATGATCGAGGCTTGATATGACCCGCCAATTGCTGTCCCGCCGATTTTTCCTTGGGTCTGTTGCCGCGTCTTGCGTCAGCGCGCCGGTTGCCGGCCTTGCCGATACGCCGTCGCCAGCCCAGCTGGCGGGGGTGACGGTGCCTCCGGGACGGATCGACGCGGCGGTTGCAGCCGTGGACGGGATCGTGGCCGACATCATGGCGCGCAGCGGGGTGCCGGGCATCGCGGTGGCGGTGGTGCACAAGGGCGACACGGTTCTGAGCCGGGGCTATGGCCTGCGCCGCACCGGCGCGCCTGAACCCGTCACCCCGGACACGGTGTTTCAGATCGCATCGGTTTCGAAATCGGTTGGCGCCACGGTGGTGGCACAGCAGGTCGGGCAGGGCACCGTTTCCTGGGACAGCCGCATGCAGGATCTGCTGCCCTGGTTCCGCCTGTCGGATCCCGCACGCAACACGATGCTGACCCTTGGCGATCTTTACAGCCACCGGTCGGGGCTGCCCGATCACGCGGGTGACGATCTGGAAGATCTCGGGTTCGACCAGACCACCGTGCTGGAACAGCTGCGGATGCTGCCCTTGTCGCCGTTCCGGACCTCGTATGCCTATACCAATTTCGGCATGACCGCCGGGGGGCTGGCTGTGGCCGAGGCCGCAGGCACCGACTGGGCCACCCTGTCGGAACAGGCGATCTATGCCCCGCTTGGTATGACGCGCACCAGTTCGCGCTTTGCCGATTTCATCGCCGCCGACAATCGCGCGGTGCCCCACACGCTCTACGAAGGCAGCTATCAGCCCCGGTTCCAGCGCCAACCCGATGCGCAGTCACCTGCAGGCGGGGTCAGCTCGACCGTCAATGACATGGCGATCTGGATGAAGATGGTGCTGGCGATGGGCCGCCATGGGGATCAACAGATCATCCCGCAGCAGGCGCTGCTGCCCGCGATCAGCCCTCAGGTCGTGTCATCCCCTCCGAGCTCTCCGGACAGCCGGGCGGGGTTCTATGGCTTTGGCTTCAATGTCGGCACCGAACCGTCGGGCCGCGTCAAGCTGAGCCATTCGGGCGCGTTTGTCATGGGCACCGGCACCTGTTTTTCACTGATCCCATCGCTGGATCTGGGCATTGTGGTGCTGTCCAACGGATCCCCCGTGGGCGCGGTCGAAGCGATCGCCGCCGCCTTTGCCGATCTGGCGCAACTGGGCGAAGAAACGCGCGACTGGCTGGTGGGTTATGAGCGGTTGTTCACCCCGTTCTATACACCATTGGGCCGCACCGTGGGCACCACCCCGCCCGCCGATGCCGCCCCACCCCCGGCGCAGGGTGTGGCCGTGGGCATCTATAACCACCCTTATTTCGGCCGGGCGCAGATCCGGGCGGCGGGGGACGGGCTTGAACTGGTGGTCGGGCCGGGGTCGCAGATCTATCCGCTCAGCCCCTGGGACGGGGACACCATGGTGTTTGACTTTGTCACGGAAAACGCGCCGCTCGGATCGCGGTCGGCGCTGACCTTCACGGATCTGGTGCAGGGGCGGGCCGACAGCATCGTGATCGAGCTTTTTGGCGAAGACGCGCCGTCACGCTTTGTCCGCGTCTGATCCCGCGCGCCCCACATCGCGCAACCGCACCCCCGCCAGGATGTCCCGTTCGATGTCATCCAGGCTGACCCCTTTGGTTTCGGGCAGATAGATCAGCGACACCACCAGTGACACGCAGCAGATCAGGGTAAAGAACAGGAACACCCCTGACAGGGTGACCGCCTGCACCGCTGACAGAAAGAAATAGGCGATCATGGCGTTGAACAGCCACGATGTTGCCGATCCCGCCGACAGGCCCGGTTCGCGGAAATAGGATGGCGCAAGCTCGGCGATCAGCACATAGGGCAGCGGGCCCAGGCTGATGGCAAAGGCCGCGATATAAAGGCACAGCCCCACCAGACCCAGCATCGGCAGGGTCCACAGATGCGACGCCACCGTGGCCGACAGCCCCAGGATCATCGCGGCCGACCCGAAGATGGCCAGCGATCTGCGCCCGATCCGGTCGATGGTCAGGATGGCCACGATGGTGGCCAGCACATTGACCAGCCCCAGCCCAAAGGTCGCCCCCAGCGTGGCCAGACCGGGGGGAAAGCCCAGCTCGGAAAAGATGGTGGCGGCATAGTAGAGGATCCCGTCAATGCCGCTGAAATTCTGCAGCACAAAAAAGCCGCAGCACAGCAGCAGAACCGGCAGGGTGGTCCCGATCCGCAGCCGCGCGGCCCAGCCGGTTGTGGTCTCGTGGCCCTGCGCGCGCTCGGGCACCGGCATCTGCAACCGGCGCGCGGCGTCTGCGGCCTGCGCCGTGCGCCCACGCGCCACCAGCCAGGCGGGGCTTTCTGGAACGGTGCTCAGCATCAGAAGGCCAAGGATGGGGATCAGCCCGCCGCCGCCGATTGCCTCGGGCCAGGTGATCCGGCCATGGGCCAGCAGGGGCACGGCATAGGCCGCCAGAATGCCAAAGGTCACCGCCAGCTGAAACAGCGCCACCACCGCGCCGCGATGTTTGACCGGCGTCGCTTCGCCCGCAAACATCGGCGCCACGGTCGACGAGATCCCGACCGACAGCCCGATGATCACCCGCGCCGCGATCAGCCCCGACAGCCCCGGATGGCCCAGCGTGATGCCATAGCCCACCAGCGCGAGTACAAAGGCCGTGGCCAGTGCGCCTTTGCGCCCCAGCCGGCCTGACAGGGGGCCCGCGGCAATGGCTCCAAAGAAACACGCGATCACCAGCGATGAGGTCAGATATTCCTGCCCGGCGGTGGGCAGGCTGAATTCATCGGCGATCGGGGCCAGCCAATCGGCGATGCTGGCCGTGCTATAGCCGAACAGCAGCCCGCAACAGCCCACCAGCACCGCAACGCGGATCAGAACGCTCATAAGCCGCCTGCGCTTTCCTGACGTTCCAGCGCCTCAAGGCTGACACCCTTGGTTTCCGGCGCCCGCAGGAAAGCAAACACCGCACCGATCACACAGGCAACGCAGAACAGCGCGAATGTCGCCGCAGGCCCCGCCGCGCTGACCAGAATGGGAAACAGGAACACAACGATGAAATTGCACGACCAGTTCGCAACCGATGCCAGCGCCATCCCCTTGCTGCGCAGCGCCAGCGGAAACAGTTCGGACATGTACAGCCAGGGCAGGGGGCCAAGGCTGACGGCAAAGCACGCGATATAGGCAAAAAGACCATAAAGCGCGAGCTGCGCCATGCCATCGCCTTCGGCGTTCATCGCATAGGCGATGGTCGCAAGGCTGGCGGCCGTGCCCACAAAGCCCAGAATGAACAGCCACCGCCGCCCCAGCCGGTCGACAACCAACATGGCAACAACGGTCATCAGCACATTGACCACGCCAATCCCCACCGTGGCCCATAGCTGGGTTTCGGATCCGTCGAACCCTGCATGGCGCAGAATGGTGGGCGCATAGTAGATCACGGCGTTGATGCCGCTGACCTGCTGCAGGACAAAGGCGATGATCGCAAAGCTCGTGACCCGTCGCAGATTGCCCGACAGGAACATCGACCAGTTGGTGGGGTGGTCCCTGGCCTTGCTGTGCGCGGCGCCGATCTCGGAAATCACGCCGGTGAGTTCATGTTGCGACAGCTGCGGCTGGATCTGGGCCACCACCTGTGTGGCGTCCTGCGTCCGGCCCCGCATGACCAACCATCGCGGGCTTTCGGGCACCGATCGCAACCCGATCAGCGTGATCAGAGCGGGCACCATCCCCAGGGCCAGCATCCAGCGCCATGCGCCCAGAGGCTCGAGCACCAGGTCGATGACATAGGACACCAGGATCCCCACGGTGATCATCAGCTGAAAGGCCGACACCACCGCGCCGCGCCGATGAGCGGGCGCCAGTTCGGCCAGAAACATCGGTGCGGCCAGCGCCGACGCGCCCACCGCAATACCCAGCATCAGCCGAGCCAGGATCAGACCCGTCTGACCCTGCGCCAGCCCGCTGGCCAAAGCGCCAACACCAAAGAGCACCGAACAGCACAGCAGGATCGTGCGCCGCCCCCATTGATCGGCCCGCGCGGCGGCCAGCACCGCACCAAACACCGCGCCCAGCGGAACAGCGGCAGTGACCAGCCCTTCGCCCACCGAGGTGATGCCGAACTGTTTGACAATCAGGGGCAGCGCCCCGGCGATGACACCTTCGTCAAAGCCGAACAGAAATCCGAACAGGGCACCCAGAATGACCAGTCGCAACAGCATGGCTCAGCTTGCCCCCGACAGGCGCGCGGCCACGCCTTCGGCATGGCGCAGTGACCATGCGGTGATGGTCAGATAGCTGTTGGCACCGCCCTGCGACGGCCAGGCGGCGGAATCGGCCACCGACAGGTTGGGCAGCGACCAGAACCGGCCATGGCTGTCGGTCACGCCCGCATCCCGTTCGGCCGACATGCGCAGCCCGCCAATTTCGTGCAGCGCGGATCCGGGGTGGTTGACCTGACTGCGCACCAGCTCGGCCCCCATGCCCGCGGCCACCTGCGGCAGGAATGCCGCCATCTCGTCCAGTATGGCGCGGTCCTTGTCGGTGCGGTCGTTGTGGACCTTGTATTGCCACAGATCCGCATGCGGATCTTCGGCCCGGTCGAGCAGTTGCAGCGCGTTGCCACTCGTCGCTACGCCCACGCCAAAGCAATAGGCCAGCAGATAGAGCCCGTCGGGGTTGCAGTCCAACCAGACGGTGGCGTGATAGGGCGAATACCAGGTCTCATCAAAGGGGCCCTGGATCTGAATGTTGAAACGCCGGTCCTTGGTCGAGGGCACAAATGTATAAAGCGGCGCGCCCACGGGGTCCTTCAGCTTGAACAGGCCCTGAATGAACAGGTGGTCGGCAATGTGGCGGCCCACCATCGGGTTGAGATCCTGCAGCCCCGACGCCACCGCCAGCCGGGTCGACTGGATCGCGCCACCGGCCAGGCAATAGTGCCGGGCGCTCAGCCGGGTATCGCGTTTGTCATCCCTGCCCTGGACGATCACGCCGGTCACCTGCGTGCCATCCTGTTCGATCTGCCGCACCGCCGTGTCCGAAACCAGAACGATATGGCCGGGCTGTACCTGATGCGTCAGCAGCCCGCTGCGGGTCAGCCGCGCGACCGAGCTGTCAAAACCGCGCGGGATATAGCCGTTCTTGGCCTCTTGCGTGTCGACCCCCAGCGGGGCGTGCACGGCTTCGATCCCGGCATCCTGCAGGCGCCGGAGCATCTGGTTTTGTTCGTCTCCGCGAAAGAAGGGCGGACGCAGATCGCCCGCGCCCGAGACATGCATCAGGTTCTCGGCCCGGTCATAATAAGGCGCGAACGCCTCGTAGCTGATCGGCCAGTCGTCGAAATCCCATTGCGTAAAGCGCGGCGTGCAGCCGCCCCAGAACAGGGTCCGCCCGCCAACCGCCGACCAGGCATCATTGTTGCGCGGGCTCTGGGGCGTCGGGTCGTCGGCATCCGGGTTGGTCCAGATGCTGCGGTGGCGCACCAGATCCTGGATCTGCGGCACCAGATCGGCGCGGCTGCGAAACGGGGTCGAGCCCACATGGCTCGGCAATACAAAGGGCCCCGCTTCAAGGATCACAACCGCATGGCCCTGCTGGGCCAGTTCGATCGCGCTGGTGACCCCGGCGGTGCCGGACCCGATGACAATCACGTCAATCGGCTGGTCGGCATTTGCAAGCGTGGCGGGGCTGGTGGTCAGAACGTCTGAAAGTGTGGTCATGACTGGAAAAGTCCGATCGTTAAAGAAGATGCGCGGCGACCTTGCGGAACGCCGCGATGATGTCGTCTTCGTCCGCGCGCGTCAGGCAGGATGCGATGGTCAGCAGTGCTGCGCGGTCATGCAGGTCATCACAGCGGGGCAACGCACCCCGGCCATAGTCGATCTGCGCGCCAAAGCTGTTGGCCGGATGGCTCCAGGGGAACCCATCGCGGCTGTTCGATCGTTTCCCGGTCAGGCTGGAGATGTTGAAATACCAGTGCAGCCCCCAGTCCTGCATCGTCAGACAGGCCAGCGACCCTTCGGGCCCGCGAATGCCTTCGGCGCGCAGGGCTTCGGTAAAGGCAGCACAGGTTGCCGCATCGGCATAGGTGGTGATCAGGAACGGGCCGCTGTCGCCTTCGGGGTCGGGCACGGTGCGAAAGCCAAGGCCGGGAATATCCGACAGCGCCTGCCGGATGCGCCATTTCGAGCTGCGCATATGCCCCGTGATCCGCTCAAGCTTGCGAAACTGGGCCAGCGCCAGCGCGCCGGTCAGATCCGACATGCGCGCGCCCACACCCCAAAGCTGACAGTCGGGGTCCGAGGTATCCAGTCGCCCTTCGGCGGTGCGCGCATAGCCCAGATCATGCAGCGCGGTCACCCGGCGGAACAGATCCGCATCGCGGCACATCACCATGCCCCCATCGCCCGACGTCATGTTCTTGTTCAATTGAAAGCTGAAGGTGGCAATATCACCAAAACACCCCGCCCGCGTGCCCATCGCACTGGATCCTGCGGCCTGGGCGCAATCTTCGATCAGGGGCAGGCCGTTGGCGCGGGCAATCTCGGCGATCTGCTGCACATGGCCGGGCGCGCCGCTCATGTGCACCAGCAGGATGGCGCGGCTGCGGCTGTTGATCTTCCGCGCCAGATCCTCTGGATCCATGCAGAACGTGTCATCCACATCCACCAGACGCGGGATCGCCCCGCAGCGGATGATCGCCGAGACACAGCTGATCCACATATAGCCGCCCACCAGGACTTCGTCCCCCGGACCGACCGACAGGGCCGACAGGGCGATGGACAGGGCCGCCGTGCCCGATGACACCGCCAGAGCAGGGCGGTTGTCAAACGCCGCCGACCATTCCTGTTCCAGCCGGTCCACCATGTGCTGCGGGTCGGGCCCGTAAAACCGGAACGGGCTTTGTGCGCTCAGCACCTGCGAGACGAGCGCCTGTTCCTCTTTGCCGATCCAATGCGCGCCGGGCAGTTCCCAGGGCAAAGGCGCGGACCTGACCGAAGGGCCGCCATGAAGGGCCAACTGATCCTGCTGACCGTCTGTTCTGCTGTCCGACACCGGCTCCCCCCTTTGGTGTGGATGACGATCTGCAACCGCAAAGCCGGATGCGGGCGCGACCCCGCAGCCCAGCCGTTCTGGTCGTCAAATGTCATGCTGTGTCTGTCGGGCATCGTCTGGCAACGCTGTGCAACCGCGCCGTGTCTGGTCGTTCCTGCTGCTCCTCGCCGTCCGTCGTGCCATGCCCCAACCCCGTTGGGTGCAGAGCTGACGTTAGGTCCACTTCGCGATCTTGTCTATGCGCGTGACCTATCACCCGGCATTTCTGGCGCGGAAGGCGGGGCGCACCATCTGCCGGCGCCTGTGGTGCGGCCTCAAGGGACGGCGGCAAAACAGATCTGAGCGCAGTGCCGAATGCGGTTCAGAGGGCTTCGAACACGATGTCTGGCACGACCACCTCCCATTCATCACGTGCGAGCACGTGATGGAAGGTGTCGCTCCCGTCGTCTTTGCGGCGTTGGAAAATGGCCGAGATCTCGCCTCGGGCAAACCGGGTTCGGGCAGGCGGCTGAAACCTGCGGGCCATGCGGCCAAGAACGCGGCCCTGGCTGTCCTGGATCTGCCATTTTCCGTTGACCAGCACCAGGTCGACCGGATCCCCGGCCTTGGCATCGGCTATCGCCGCCAATGAGGCGTCGGTGGCGCGCAGTCGCCCGGCATATCCCAGATCCACCAGTTTCAGATCTGCCGACTGAAAGAACCGGCGCGGACCCGGAACAGCCGTCAGATCCGGTGTCACGCGCCGGGTCAGAACCGATGGCGCGGCCTGCGGCAGGTAATCGTGATGATCGTTGCTCATGACCGCAAGGCTGCGGCGGGCGCGTGTCATGGCGACATAGAACAGACGGCGCGGCGCGTCGGGATCTTCGTTTTTCGAAGGGCGCTCCCAATCGCCATCAAGGATCACGACATCATCGAATTCCAGCCCCTTGGCCCCATGCGCCGTCAGCAGTTTCAACCCGCGCTGTTCGGTCCAGGCCTGCCGCGACCATTCGGCGAACCATTCCACCGCGTCAGCGGCCGGAATGGTCTTGTCGCCAAGGTCACGCGCCAGAACACCCACACTTTCGTTCAGAAGATTGGTCCAACGGGTCGGCGGCAAGGCACCGATGATGGCAACCAGATCCGCAACGGATACCGACGGCTTTGGCCAGCTTTTCAGACTGCGGACAAGGTGCTGCATCTCGCGCATGCGCCACAGCCCAGGCAGCTTGTCATTGGCAAATTCCACCGGGATCCCAAGGCTTTCGGCAAAGTCGCGGACCGGGTTGAGCCGCGACCATTTGCGGGCAATCACCGCCGCGCGGGACCATCTGAAGTCGGGGTTGAGCTGCGCAAGCCGACGCAACTCATCCAGTGCGGCCATGGCCTGTGCTTCATCCCCGACCGGGCAGGACAGAACCTGCACACGACCCTGCGCAACCGGATCCCGATCCGCCATCTCGCCGCCCGGCGGGTCAAGGCGGCGCGCTTCGTCCACAGTGATGCTCTGCCCCGCCTTCATGCGTCTGGCCGAGCCTTCGATCACGGCGTTGGCTGCGGCAATGATGTGCCCGGACGACCGGTAGTTTTCGATCAAATAGTCGGGCTTGGCCGAGTAGTCGTCTTCGAACTGGCGGATATAACGGACCGACGCGCCATTGAAGGAATAGATGTTCTGATCATCATCGCCGACCGCAAACAGGCTGATCCGCAGATCCCGGTCTTCCAGGCTGCGCCCGGCAACTGCGGCGATCAGGGCGTATTCGTCGGGCCCGACATCCTGATATTCGTCCACCAGCAGCCAGCGATAGCCCTGAACAAGCGTATCGCGCAGGGCTTCGCCCGCGCGTTTGTCCAGCCCGTCACCGCGCAGCAGGGCGGTGGCTTCGTGCAACAACGAGCTGAAATCCGGCAAATCGTCCCCGGCCTGGCCTGCAAAGCTTGCCCCGACAAGCCGCATCGCAAGCGCGTGGATGGTCTGGACCGTGATATAGCGGGCTTCGGGCCCGATCAGGCGCAACAGACGGTCTTTGATTTCCGCAGCCGAATGGCGGTTATAGGCCAGAACAAGGATGCCCGACGGATCTTCGCGGCGGATCTTGACCAGATAGGCGATCCGGTGGACCAGAACCCGTGTCTTGCCAGATCCCGGTGCGGCCAGCACAAGGACATTGGTCTGCTCGCGGTTGTCGCGCACGATGCGCTCTTGCGCGTCGCTGCCAAGCGCCCCGACGATGTCGTGATGGATCTCGGGGAGAGCCCGCCGCGCCAGCTCTTTGGTTCGGCCCGGCAGCCAGTCACGCAAAAAGACCTCTTCGTCTTTCCCGAAATAGTCATCCGCCAGCCGCATCGCCCTGGACATGTCCGCCAGCCCCTCCTGCGCATAGGCCGCCATGACATGGGTCTGTAGTGTCTGCTCGGTGTAGTGCTGATCAAGCGGCGCATAGTGTTCGCGCGTGAATGGCCCGCCCGCCGGATTGAGATGCAGCGTCATGGCGGGCCGGAAGACAGACAGGCCTTTGCCAAGCGCGACCACCTGCTGTTCGTGCAACCAGATCAGCGCACGGTCCATCAGGCGGTTGGGATCGCGTATGTCACCAACAAGCAGCGCATCGCCTGTGATAGACGCAAGCAATGCACCCAGCGTGGTGTCAACAGGCTGATCATTACCCCGTTCGCGTGTCGGCAGCGTGTCGATCAGGTGGTCGAGTATGCGCGCGGCCCCGGTCCGGCGCAACGCGGCGACCTTTTTGATGCCCCCCCACGACCGGTTGAGCGTGACGGTGACGGTTGTCTTGGACAGTCGCCGCAGGCTGATGCTGCCCATAGGCGTGTCATCATCACGCCCGTCCTGAGCCAGCCCGCGCAGCAAGGCGTCAACCATATCGGGACGGACGCCCTGATGACCCATATCGCGCAGCGCCTGGCACATATGCGGCAGCGACAACGGCACTGCGTCACCATCCACCGTGGCATCGGGGGCGGATTGGCGCATCAGATCAATCACGTCGACCTCAAGCGCGGTCGCGTGATCAAGCCGGGCGGTCGACGCATTGGCCGTGCCCCAGTGGATGTAGATCGTGATCTTGGTGTCATTGGACGCGATGCCCAAACTCTCCAGATCGTTGAGCGCCTTGCGTAGTGCAGCGCCTGACAGCCCGCAGGCCAGGCTCAGATCATCGGTGGAGACACCATGTTCGGCGCTGGAATTGATGATGTGGTTGACGATGGAGTAAAGCTGCCTGCGCGCGGCGTGGGTGATGCCCTGCCGGTCAAGGATCTGTTTGACCTCGCCCAGGCTGCGCACTTTCAGGGAAGCCGGAAACACCTGCACGCGGTTTTCTTCGCGGCGCAACAGCGTTGCTTCTTCGAGCCAGGCGACAGCGGTCTTCACGCGGGTGTCCTGCGTGTCTCCGTCGCGCCCGAATTCGCGGTCCTTTTCCGCGCGCACGATTTCGCCGGTGGTGGCCACGACCTCGCCCTTGTGGGCGTCGGACTTGTCCAGATTGCGGATGGCGCGCAGGATTGCCCTGATTTCATGGCGCTCCAGCTGCGACCGGGCGCTGAGCCGGAACTGGCGATCCACATCTTCACGATCAAAGAGCAAGATACACCGGGCCGCGTCCCGGTCACGCCCCGCCCGTCCGGCTTCCTGAAGATAATTTTCCAAAGACCCCGGAATATCGGCATGGACCACCAGCCGGATATCGGGCTTGTCGATGCCCATCCCAAAGGCGCTGGTGGCGGCGATGACCCGCAAGGCACCGGTCCTAAACGCGTCCTGCGTCTGTGCCTTCTCGTCTGCGCTCATGCCGGCGTGAAAATGCGCCGCCGTCAGTCCCTGGGCCTTGAGATAGTCGGCCACCCGTTCGGTCCCCGCGCGGCTTGCGCAATAGACAATGGCACCTGACCGCCCCCCACGCGGCAGGCCATCATCAATCGCCGCCATGACATCAGCCAGTTTGGTATTCGCCGTTGTCTGAGACACCTCGAACCGCAGGTTCGTGCGCGCCGCCCCGCCATCCAGCAGGGTCAGCATCAGGTTCAGCCTGTCCTTAAAGTGGCTCTGAATATCAGCAACGACATCGGGTTTTGCCGTCGCCGTCAGACACAGCACCGGCGGTGTCTCATCAAACGCGTTTTCCTTGATAAAGCGGCTGACATATCGGTAGTCGGGCCGGAAATCATGGCCCCACTTCGACACGCAATGCGCCTCGTCCAGCACCCACAGCCCAATCTCGCGCTGCTTCAGCACGGATCGGACTGACGGGCTGCGCAGCTGCTCGGGTGAGATCAGCAGGATCGACGCATCACCCAACCGGACCTTGTCGAGCGCATCATAGCGTTCGGGCAGGGACAAAAGCCCGTTGATCGACACCGCCGACCCGATGCCCGCCCGCGCCATCCCCTGCACCTGATCGGCCATCAGGGCCACGAGGGGCGAGATGACCACTGTCAGAGCGCCGGTTTTGTCGAACCGGGACAAGGCCGGGATCTGGTAGCAGATGGATTTGCCCGTGCCGGTGGGCAGAATGCCCAAAAGGCTGTCACCCGCCATGGCGCTTTGCACAATCTTTTCCTGCAGCGGTTGGCCTGCCGCATCTGCGGGTTCGGGTCGGAAGGCGTCGAACCCGAACCACCGTTTCAGCGCGCGACCCGCGTCGTTGTTCTCTGCGCACCATGCGCAGTTGGGATCACCGCAATTGGTATCGCGCAGATCCCGCACGATCTGTGCGGCGTCTCGGAATGACCAGCGCACCCAGGGCGGCATCACCGAATCTCCGCCGGCCACGGAAACCCAGGCCAGGGCAAAGGCGGTGGGCCAGCTCAGCGATATGTCATCAAGCCGCACCAGCAGCCGGTCAACCTGCGCTTGGCATGCCTGGGTGTCGAGCAGCCGCCGGATCGCCTGCTGGGCCTGATCCTGGCGCGGCGCGTCAGCGTTGCGGATGGTTGCAAAAACCCGTTCGAACCCCGCATCACGCGGCCCGCGACCACACAGGTAGTGATAGGCAATCAGCGTGTCGGGACGCTGGTCATTCAACTGCCTCAGGGCCCTTAGCTGATTGTCGAGCACCTCGAACACCAGCCGCGCGTCCTGCTCGGGATCGTTGATGCGCCCGGTCTCGAGCCGACCATCCTGATAGTGCTTGACCAGATGGTGATACGGGTTGCGCGGGAACGCCAGCGGATTAAGCCACAAGGTATCAATCGGCGCTTCCGCCAACTTTGAAAACTCGGGCGACACCGCCATGAGATGTGGCAGGTCATGGCGCAGGATGTTGTGCCCGATGACATGGCGAAACCCGCTGGAATAGGCATCCAGCGCCTTGAGATCCTTGGCAGAGCCACCCTTGGCAACCAAGGCGCGCGTTGCTGGATCTGCCGTCACAGCAGCAAATGCGAAGATGCGACCCCGTGCCGGATCGACCTCAAGATCGATGGAGACACAGGCGCCCGCAATGCCTGCCGACTCCACGCCATTCCGCGAATTCATTCTGGCACTGCCATCGTTTCCATCTGCCAATTCATCCGGAAACACTAGTTCCCTCATGGAGAAATGGAAATTTGACGCCAAAGCGCTGCAATATTTCTGGCAATGCTGTAGTCAGAACGACACAAAATACCTCAGGCTGTTGGGCAAAATATCCCGACGAAACCGCGCCAGCGACATCGGCGCAATCCGGCCTTGAATGTTGAACTTTGTCTGGCGTTCTCAAACGGCATCTCAGCAATGCGGTCGATAAGCGGTTGCGATGCATCACGCCGCGCCAATCTGTCGGGCGTCATCACTATTATACATAATTCTGCTTATGGATTGCTCCGATGTAGCCGCAACGCGATAATGTCACCCGTGAACAATTCAGAAGTGTCACTCTCTTCGCAAAACGATGTGAGGAAGAGCGGATATGGGATGCGTGATGATGAGCGAGCGCGAGCCGAACCGCGTGGACCTGCTGGCGCAGGTCGATGATGATCGGCTGAGCGTCGACACGCGGCGAACATGTTGGCGCTGACGCGCCGGCGGATATTCCGTCTGTTGAAGCGATATCGTAGGGACGGCGCATCGGCGATCCGGCACAAATCTCGTGGTCGCAGGCCTGGTCATCTGGAGCTGAATTTGCCATCATTGATTTAAGGTGGAGCGGTCACTTTCGGACAGGTGCCGGATTGTTCTGAGATGTGCTGATGGCCTGACCAGCAAGACCGCATTGGCACGTCCACTTCACGCCCACCTCGGCCACTTGGCTGAACTAGGTCGAGCGCTGGTTCGCAGAACTGACCCGCAAACAAATCCAGCGCGGCGTGCATCGGTCAGGTGCCAAGTTGGAAGCCGACATCATGGCCTTCATTGACGCCCATAACGAAAATCCAAAACCATACAAATGGGTCAAGTCAGCCGACGAAAGCCTCCCCTCCGTCAAACGATTCTGCCTGAAGACAATGAACAGGACTTCGCGTCCAAGTGACTAGCGTTAATATCACGGCCCCGCTATCGTCGGGCCATCGGAACAATCAATGCAAGTTTGATAGCGCACACATGAATGATGGTTCGATCGCCTTTCCAACACCCGCCCAGAACCTGGTAAGCGACACCATGCGCCCTATTATTTGTGATACAATCTTATGCGATCATGCTTGATTGACAGGTCAGATCGCAGCCGGGCCGCTTGCTTTTCGATCAAGGAAAGAACCGTTGGCGTTATCGTTTTTGTGCAAGTGGCTCGCGTTTTCGGGAAGGGCATTCAGCAACACACGCAGATCTGAGAGGGAATAAAATTGAATCGCTTTCATTTGTCCCAGCACTCGGGGCTTGATCCGCTGCCGCAGCCCAAGCTGATTGACCCCGACGCCTCGACGGCCGAAATCCTGCAGAGGATGTCGGATCTGTCGCAGGGGTTGGTCGATCTGGATCTGCTGCAGGATGTGAACCAGATCCGGATCGGCGTCGATGCCTGGGAAACCGAATCCCACTACCTTGTGGATGGGCGTTATGACGGCATCACGCTCAACCGCAATGCCGGCCATAACGAGTTTCAGGACTGCCTATTCATCTCCTGCTCGCAGGAAGGGACGCTGTTCTATCAAAACCAGCCACTGAGCGACATCGTCTGGTTGGGCGACCACAACACCGATTTTCATCGCTCATTCAATCGGGCGCGCGTCACCAGTTTCAATATGCCCTATGAAAAAGTCGGCTTTGACCCGACCAGGCATCGCTCGGGCTACAGCATTCCGGCAACCGGCAGGGTTGGCGCTGTGCTGGTCAGCGCGCTTGATGATGTGCTGAAACGCATGCCCTTTGTGCCATCGCAAGAGGTGCCCGCCATGCTTGATCAGGTCTCGGACCTGGTGCGCGATCTTGTGCTGGGCAATCGCAAGGACGTCAATCGCTCTAATATCGCGCGCGCCCGGCGGCTGGCCATCAACGCCTTCATCGAAACCCACATCGAAAACCCCTCGCTCGGGGCCGCGCTGCTGGCACATGAATTTGCCGTGTCGCGCGCGACGCTGTACCGGCTCTTTGACGAAGATGGCGGGGTCGAAGCCTTTATAACCCGGCGGCGCCTGCACCGGTCTCTTTTGGGGCTCAAGGCCTGCACGCCCAAACGCGGGGTCGTCAGGCAGGTGTCGGAAACATTCGGATTCACCGACGCGGCCAATTTCAATCGCGCATTCAAGTCGGAATTCGGGTTCAAACCCTCTGAAGTTCTGGGGCTGGGACGCGCGGCAATCTGATGGCCCAGTCATGCGCGGGCGGCTCAGTGCCCCGTTTGCCCGGTGATGCGGCCTGCCCCCAATCCGGCCCACAGCACCCCCTGGCTGATACACGGTGGCACCTGTCGCTGAGACATCGCGCGGGGATAGTCGAGCTCGGCCATTTCGCGCGCCTCCGCCCCTTCATCGCCATTGTCGAAATACCCCCGCGACGCGGTATCCAGAAAGCTTTCGGCCATGGCCCCTTCGGCAAACAGGATCTGATGCGCATCGGTTTCGATATGAAAGACCTGAAACCGTGAGGGCAGATCGCTGCCCGGCACACGCAGCACATTGACCCCGTTCACCAGCGCCCCGGCATGACAGAGCATCCCGTCCAGCAACAGCGCATGATCGCTGGTGACCACAAGGTCGCGGCGCGGCAGCCCGTTGCCAAGCGCACCGGGCAGGATGCGCACAAGGTGATAGCGCCTGCCATACCCGAAGATGGCCGACAGCGTCTGGACCCCCACCCAGCGGATCGGCACGCAGCCTGCACCCAGCGTCTGTACCCGCATGCCCGCCCGCAGCGTTTCCACGGGGCGCTGCCCCGCATCGGTCTGGATCAGCGTCCCCGCCGCAAAGCACATCGTGTAGGTCGCCGGCAGCGTATCGAGCTTGATCGGCTGACCGACCAGATCGCCGTCATTGGACAGCAGCGAATACAGTCCTGGCCCCGCATTGGCGTCGAAGATGATCGGCGACCCATCCTTGGTCAGCCCGGCCAACTGCACCGGCCCCGGCCCGTCAAACGCGCCGCTCCAGGTCATGTCAGCGCCGGTCACGACGATGCCGTTGCTGTTCCCATCGAGATTGTCGGTCAGCGTGCTCTCAAAGCCCATCGCGATAGGATAGGTGGAGCTTTCCGTCGGAAAACTTGTCCCCAGGATATAGCTGTATTGATACGTTGCTTCCGTCGGGGTGCTCATATGCCTTACCTTGTTTCAACGTCAGCAACCGAAACCGGCTACCCGGTTCCTGTCGCGATGACCTCAGCACACGAAAGAAGCATAGCTGCGGGACGCATCGGCATCATTGTCTGCACGTCTCAGTCTGGGCGGGGCGGCCAGATCGTTCGAATACCCGGGCCTCAGACCGCCCTCATCACGGACAGTGCGGCACCATAGTTCCCGTAAATTGCACCATATAGCGCATTCATGCTGCCGACAGGATCGGTGTCGGCCTTGACCTTGAGCTTATCAAGAAGCGGAGCCAGTCGTTCCGCCCCACGTGGCACGTGATCCAGCAATTCATCTTCAGATTTCACGCCTTCATGACGGCGGCTGTCGAAGTCAAAGGATTTACCGATATTCTTCTCCATCCAGGCGCAATCCCGAGGGCGCAGCCGTGACCGAATGAAATCGCTATCAAGGCGGAATCTTCCGGAGAACGACCGACCCAGAAGTTTCGCCATCAATCCACGTGCACGTGTATGCTTGACACTGCCCGTACTGGTGACGCCTTTCTGATTGAACAAGTAAATCAGCGCGACGGCCTCTGTCGACAGGCTCTCGTTCGTCCTCGGAACCGTCAACTGCGACGGGTCGATGCCCACCTGCTGACAGAAATCTCCGATCAGCCCGTGCTCGCTGCGCCGCGCTTCGTCAAAGTCGCGAAGTTCAAACCGATCCGATCCGTATATGTTGACAAATGATTCAAATCGGCTGCGATATCCTGTGGGGATTTTGTCATCGCCATCGGTCAGGAATTCCCCCCGACCGCTTTTCACCACCTGCTGAAAACGCGATGAAATAAGACCGATGGGTTCACGATAGTAGGCAAGTGCGCGAATGTCGTCTGTGTACTCCCGCATGAAACCGTCGAGCCAGGCGACCTCGTCATGTTCAAGGCGGCAGATGCTCTCGCCGGAAAAGACCAAAAGTCGGTCAGGCGTCGAAAGTTCGCGTCGGATGCGCTCTTCATAGTCCACCCGCATGTCTCGGATTTCCTTGCGATTCCAGCCATTTGCGGCGTTTCGCTTGTTGGACATCGGCTTTCGAGATGCGAGGGTGTTTATCGCGTGGTTGTGCCCCGATGGATTTACGTCATCAAAACTGCGCGGCTTAAGATCGGCATAGCGAACGTTACCATCGTCAAACCCGTCAAGTGCAGCCTGAATTGAGGTCGAGCCGGTTTTTTCCATTCCGACATGCATGAAAACTCTTGTCATGGAACCCAAGTCCTATCTGTCGTGTTCCTAAAATTGTGGCGCAGTTTCGGCACCAGTGGCGACGCGATCCAGCCCATGCCCCGAATTGAGCGGGGTCCGAAATTAGGCAATAAATTTCAATCTGCGAATTTACCTGCAAGAAATTGCAAAAAAGTCGCATAAAGCACCATTAGGCCGAATCAATTAATTGACTCCAACGATCAACTATCCGTGATTAGAGTTCAACAGGTGGGTTTGGAAAAATTAACAACCAAACCGCTTTCTCCAAGACTGAGCCAAAAATTGAGCAAAGAAGCTGGAAATGGGAAATTTTCCAATCCGGTCTGATACCCCATAAGGAGCCAAGTTCTGTTCCAAAAGGGGTATCGCGCGCGGGGCCGAATGAAGATCTGACCGATCTTTTTCTCGTGCAATCAAACGGCGAAACGCGATACGACCATGGCGCGACATACGCCGCAGACCGCCGCGATCTTGGCGACACCATCTCAACAATACCGTCAACCGCGACCTTCACCGTCACGGTCGCGCCGTCGAGGATGACGACCTCATGGTTCCCGTCGAAGTGACAAGCTTTGCCGCGATCCGCGATGCTGCGGCGGCCTGGTGGGATGAACATCATCTGATGCCGGTCGGGCAACGCCATTTTGGCGTGATCCAAAGCTGCTATTGCGATCCCGCAGGCTGACAGGGCCCCACGGGCCGGCCCCGGCTGAGACATTGCGCCGCGATACAGTCAATAGACAGGAAAAGATGCATATTGTATGCCCCATGCGACAGATAGAGGTGCATACAATGACCGAGGCGACCAGGACCCAGGACCGCGACATGCGCACTGCGCTTGGCAGGGGCTTCATGCTCAAATGCCCGCGCTGTGGCGAAGGGGCCGTGCTGCACAGCTATCTCAAGGTGAATGATCGCTGCGATGCCTGCGATCTGGACCTGACCCACGCGCGGGCCGATGACGGGCCGGCCTATTTCACCATTCTGGTGGTCGGCCATCTGGCCGGGTTCGCCCTGCATATCATGTGGTCGATCTGGCAGCCGTCGGCCATCGTCATGGCCACGACGATCGGGCTCGGGGCCATTGCCCTGTCGCTGGCGCTGCTGCCACGTTTCAAAGGGGCGCTGATCGCGTTTCAGTGGGCCAAGGGGGTTCACGGGTTCTGACCCTGGCGCGACCCTGACCCGTCCGTTCCGCCCAATTGCAAAGATGTCAGCCAGTACCACAGGCAGCCTGTGGATGCTGGCCGCCTTTACCGCCGAAGACGCGCTGATCCTTGCATCCGGGCTGCTGCGTTGGCGCGGCCCAAGGCCTCTCAGACAACCAGCCAGTTGCGCTGCTCGGGATGGGCCAGCACGTCAGCAAGGCTCGTGAGGGCCGCAGCATAGCTGTGCCTGTCGCGCGACACACCCAGGGCAAGGCGAACGGCGTTGGGTGCTGCGACCGGCGCAAAGGCCTGCCCCGGCACAACGCCCAGATCAGCATCCCGCATCGCAAAGGCCAGATCCGTCGCCGCCAGCGTGTCGGGCAGCCTCAGCCAGACATGAAAGGCGCCCTGCCCCATCGGAACATCGGGAAAGCGTTCGGCAAAGGCCGCCTGCCGCCAGCGCGTTTCGGCCCGGATTGCATCGGTCAGGCGGGTCGCAGTGCCGGTGGCAAACCACCGGGTCGCCAGCCGTGCCGAGATGGGCGAGACCAGACCGCCGCGAGCATGCAGTGCCCGCCAGAACCCGTCGGGCGATGCGGTTTCGGGCGGGATCGCAAAGCAGACCCGCAGCGACGGCGCCAGGCATTTCGACAGCGTGGCCACATACCAACAGTTCTGCGGCGCGAACCGGGTCAGCGGTGGCGGCGCTTCGGGCGCGACCACGCCATAGGCATCATCTTCGATCACCGCCAGATCATGGGCCCTCACGACCCCTGCAATCGCCCGGCGCTGCGCTTCGGGCATGGTTGCCCCGGTCGGGTTGTGCAGCGTCGGCGTGGTATAAAGCAGCCTGGGGCGCTCTGTTCTGCAGATTTCCTCAAGCGCAGCGGGGTCCAGCCCGGTCGCATTCATCGGCACCGGCACGACACGCAACCCCATCTGGCGTGCAATGGACAGAAAACCGGGATAGGTGAAGTCTTCGCAGCAGACCGTGTCTCCGGGTTGGACGGTCTGCGACAGGATTGACCAGACCGCCGCCTGCACGCCGCTGCAGATCGCGAGCCCTGCATAGCTGTCCAGCGCCACATGGCTCGCCAGCCAGTCGCGGGCGGCGCGCTGATCATCGGGGCTGCCCCCAAGCGGCTGATAGCGCATCAGCGCCTCGACCCCGGCTTCGGCCTGCACCGCCTGCATGTCATCCAGCATCTGCCGCGACAGCGCCGCATCTTCGAAGAGAGGCGGCATGTTCATCGACCGGTCCAGCCGCCGATCGACGGGAACAGACGGGGCGGCCGCGCGGGGCGGGTCTGATGGTGGTTCGCACACGAAGGTGCCCTGCCCCACCCGTCCTTCGACCAGCCCCTGTTTGCCCGCCGCCGCATAGGCCCGGCTGACGGTAGTGAAATCAATGCCCAGCCGTTCGGCCAGAGCACGCTGTGGCGGCAGGCGCTGGCCCGGGCGCAGAACCCCTGCGCGAATATCGCGTGAGATGGCGGTTGCGATGGCCTGATAGAGCGGCCCCTGATCGGCCGAGACATCTGGACACCAGATCGCGGCTTGCCCTTGAGCGCTCATATTGACCCCGGTTTGCTGGACAATTGTATGTAGCGCGCCCGACGCAATCCCCGCAACCCCTGCCCGTCAGCAGAGGCAATCCGGCGCATGTCAGGGGCATCGGGAACGACCGGGCCGATGTCGCCTCAGAACAGAAAGTGGTCCACCGTCAGCGTCTGCAGGTCCACCCCAAGCAGCGTAAGGGTATGACCGGACCCGCTGTCGATAACGACGGACCCGTCAGACATGACAAGATGATTGCCCGTGAGATCGTCGTAGTCCGACACCGTTTCCAACCCTCTGAGGTCTATGATATCGTCGGCTCCGCCCGCGCCGAAATCGGTGATCACATCATGACCGCCCCCATCCGAGAACACAAAGTGATCCGCACCCGTGCCGCCGGTCAGCGTATCATCCCCGACACCACCATCGAGAGTATCGGCGCTGTCCCCGCCGATCAGAACATCCGAGTCCGCATTGCCGTAAAGACTGTCCTGTCCGGCGCCACCAAGAAGCGTGTCGTCACCGGCGCGACCGACAATCCAATCATCGCCGTCGGATCCGTCCAGGACGTTGGCATCACCAGAGCCGCGCAACAGATCACCGGCGGTTGATCCGATCACGCCTTCGATCCCTGTCAGCGTGTCCCCCGCCGCTGCACCTGCAAGGACCGCCGTCTGCAGGTCCACCTCGACACTGTCGGCGCCATCATAGCTGGCAATGTCGAGCCCTGCACCGCCATCAAGCGTGTCCGCACCGGCACCGCCATGAAGTGTGTCATCGCCCTGGCTGCCATAGAGCTTGTCGTCGCCCCCCTGGCCCTTGACCAGATCATCGTCACCATTTCCGACGAGCACATCCGCGTCAGAGCCGCCAACAATCGTATCATTGCCCGACCCACCCAGAAATTTGACAACGCCGCTCCCATACCCTGTCACGATGTAGTCTGCGAAATTCGAGCCTTTGAGGATCTCGATCCCGTCGAGGACGTCGCCTTCGGCGTCGCCCTTATTGCCGCCAGCCGCATTCTCGGGCGGACTTAGATCCACAACCACCCCCGACAGTGCGTCGCTGTAGCTGAGTGTATCGATCCCCTCCCCGCCGTTCAGCGTGTCCGCGCCGCTCGACCCCAATAGCAGGTCATTGCCCAGCCCACCGTGCAGCTCGTTTGCGTGATGGTCACCTTTCAGGATGTCGCCCAGCTCGGACCCTATGACATTCTCGATTCCGGTCAGCGTATCCCCAGCGGCGGCCCCGGCATTGCGGGTGTTGTCGGACAGATTCACCGTGACCGCACACGCACCGGCATAGCTGACCTCGTCCCGGCCCGCGCCGCCGATCAGGGTGTCGTCGCCCGCCCCCCCGGTCAGGGTGTCGTTCCCCGCGCCGCCGATCAACCGATTGTCTGCGTCATCCCCGGTCAGGCAGTCATCATTGTCTGAACCCGACAGCCCTTCGACCCCGATCAAAGTGTCTCCGGCCGCTATCCCGGTATTGTTGGTGGAAGCGCTCAGATCGACCGTGACGGAATCGGCCCCGGCATAGCTGGCAAGGTCAAAGCCCGGACCGCCAGCCAAGTGATCCGCCCCGGCCCCGCCGATCAGGGTGTCGTCGCCCGCCCCCCCGGTCAGCGTGTCATCGCCTGCACCACCATCCAGCAGGTTGCCCGCGTCATCCCCGGTCAGGCTGTCGGCAAGGCTAGATCCGATCACGCCTTCGATCCCGATCAGAGTGTCCCCCGCCGCCGCGCCTGTAAGAACCAGCGTCTGCAAATTCACTCCGACACTGTCGGCCCCGGCATAGCTGGCAATGTCGAAATCTCCCGCGCCATCCAGATGATCCGCACCGGCCCCGCCGACCAGGGTGTCGTCGCCCACCCCCCCGGTCAGTGTGTCATCCCCTGCGCCGCCATCCAGTAGGTTGCCCGCGTCATTCCCGGTCAGGCTGTCGGCAAGGCTGGATCCGATCACGCCTTCGAACCCGTCCAGACTATCGCCGGCTGCCGCCCCGGCATTGTTGGCGGAGTCGCTCAGGTCAACCGTGGCCGCGCCGCCTGTTGTATACGCGCCTTGGCCATCATAGCTGACAACGTCAAAGCCCATGCCGCCCTGAATGTCGTCCGCGCCCGACCCGCCGCGGAACGTGTCATTCCCCGTGCCACCGATCAGCGTGTTGGCCCCTGACAGCTCATCAAAGACATCATCGCCGTCGCCGCCTTCAACCCAGTCGTCATGCCCGCCGCCCCACAGGGTATCGGCTCCCATGCCGCCCAGCAGGGTGTCGTTGCCGCCATTTCCATGAAGCTCATCAGCACCGCTGCCGCCCAACAAGCTATCGTTGCCGGCAAACCCCAGAATGCGATCGTCACCCGACCCGCCGTCCAGATGGTCATCGCCGTCATTGCCTTTCAGCGTGTCATGGCCGCTATGCCCCTTCAATGTGTCGTTGCCAGGCCCAGCCATGAGGGAATCGTCGCCCTCGAACTCCGGCGGCGGCGTCACGCCTTCGGGGTTGACGATCGCTCGCACCACATCGGGATGACCGCCATTCAGCACCGCATCCACGTCAAGATCGAAATCGGGGTCATCGCCGGTCAGCTCAAGCGTGAAATGTGTCTCTAGTGGGTTGCTGGTGGTGCCCGCCTGAAACAGCCCCTTGTCGCGTACCAGAATCCAGTCGGCGATCAGCGTCATGTCCAGACCGGAGTCGTTTTTGATCCCGAGGGCCGACCCCTCACCGCTGATCACGATGCCCTTGACCCTAATTTCGCCGCTTGCATCAAGGATGACCTTCCGCCCGCCGTCGATGACAAGGATCGTATCATCAGTGATCCCGCCGTCCCAGATGCCTGGCTTGCTCCAGTAATCTGTATCGAGATCAGAGGCGTCGAGCGCATCGGGTTCGGCCGCCTCAATACGTAGAGGGTCGGCGATCACCTCGCGATCGACAAAGGAGCGGTCGATCATGGACAAGCTGAAATCGAACACCGGGAACCCGTTATCGAAGTCGATCACAACCTGATCGTTGCCGCTCGCGCCAAAGGTGCGGCTGCCATAGGATTGCTCCAGCATC
Source organism: Marinibacterium sp. (assembly GCA_025800215.1). Taxonomy (GTDB): domain Bacteria; phylum Pseudomonadota; class Alphaproteobacteria; order Rhodobacterales; family Rhodobacteraceae; genus JAOXSC01. The sequence continues at coordinate 22,897 of JAOXSC010000178.1, read as the reverse complement.
TGCTGATCACTGCTGTTGGATTTGTGCTGCGGCTCGGTCGCGACGATCTTGAGATAGATCAGATCGTTGGCAACATCGTGGAAATAGGCGGTCCGGCTGGCGTCTTCGACCAGCGCCAGGCTGGTCATGGCCCGCGCGTTCGAGATCCTTGGCGTCGTGCCACCGGTATCCACGGTCAGCATGACCGCGTCGTTCTGCGCGAACTCGGAAATCTCGAGAAAGATCCGCCCCGTTGGTGGCTGGTCCAGCGCGGTCCGGTTGCTGTCGATCATGGCGACCGACAGGTGGTATTCGATCTCGCTGACACTGGCATCCTGAGATCCGTCATGCGCAAGAGCCAGAAAATAACTGTCCTGCGTGAACTGCAGACTGCCGCGATCTTCCGGCCCGTTTCCTGTGTCATGCGTTTTGGTCAGTGTGAACATGCGGTCGCCTGCGCTGGCCGGATCGTCGGTGGCCACCCGCAGAATCCCGAATTGCGTCCCGGCGGGGTTGATCCAGCCAAGTTGCCGGTCGTCATCGGGCGCAGCCGTGCCCTGATCGTCGAGCTGATAGGCAACCGCGCCGGGGGCCGCGTTGAACCCGGCTTCCACAACCTGCACATCATTCAGATCGGTATCGGTGTAATGCGTCGGAATGAACGGCGTCAGCACCCGGCCCGGTTGCAGGTCCTGTCCGTTTTGCGCCAGCAGGCTGCCATCAACATCCAAGATCGCGACAGCTGTGCCGCTGTCAGTGTTCATCCCGGCTTCGTTGACCCAGTCATCGCCATTGGCGTTCCGGTAGAGCTGAACCAGCCCTGCAAACATCTCGTTGGTGAAACGATGGTCGAAGGGGGTATCGACAAAATTGATCCCCTCGACGGTGAATTGCGATGACGGCAGCGCACCCCCGCGCTGGAAAAAGAAATAGTCATGCGCGCCGTTATACCCTTCGACGTACAGATCCTTCATTTCGATCATGAAGTCATAGAGCGCGATCCCCGTATATGGCCGGGCCATGTCGGCGCCTTGCTCAAGCGTGTGCCGGGATCGGGCCACAAACAGGCTGTCGCTGAGCTGCTGATCACCGAAAAGGATCATGCCCTTCTGCACATCGACAACCTTGATGTCCGACAGCTGCCCGCCACGCGCATAGACGCGCAACGGCGCGGCGTTGGTCAGGCTGTAGACGGTGAGATCCTCCAGCCCCCAGTTCACCATCCGTCCCAGTTCGTCCGTGCGCACGAACTGCGTGCTGGGGTCGGTTTCGCCATCATCCCCGACCGTCCAGCCGATGAACACCGCGTCGCTTGTGGTGCTGTGCACCGTATTGCCACTGATGATCCCCAAGGGCTGTTCCTGCGGCACGATGGTGGATGGGTTGCCGTTCAGCGGCGCGGCTTCGGACGTCACCCAGATGCCGGTCCCTTCCGACCCGGCCGCGTGGTTGCCGATCAGGTGGTTGTTGGGGTTGGTCACCCAGAACCCTGATGCGAACGTCCATTCGGACGGAGAATGCGGATTGTCGGTGGTTTTCTGGCCGAACACCAGGTTGTCTTTCAGCACATTGCCGGTTTCGGTTGCGTCTTCGAAATAGACTCCGTGTCCCAGCGTGTCGAAAATAACCGTATCTTCGACCCAGGTCTCATTTGTATCGTGGATCGTGATGCCCTTGTTATAGCTGCCATGCACTGAAATGCCGGATGCGTATTGTCCTGCGCCGTCAGTCTGCAGCTTGTGCCAGTGCACGGGGTAACGGCCCAGCACGCCCTCTTGCCCCATGCGATAATATTCAACACCCTCGATATATTGCTCGGCCCCCATCATCACCATGGTGTGGCCGCCCAGACCATCGCCATCATCATCGCCCTGAATGGTGACATTGCGCGACAGCAGCGCCACTTCGGCGCGCATGTCGACCGGTTTGCCGTCGGGGCCATAGGTTTCGTGCAGGCTCAGATGATCGTTCAGCAGGGGCTGATCCAGCGTGATCACCAATTGTCCGCCTTCGACGGCAACATCCGTGATCACGCGTGTTTCGGCCCCGTGCGTCGAAAAGCCCGACGCGGCGATGGCGATCTTGTCACCGGCTTCCCATCTGGTATCGGCACCAAGCACGATCCTGTCGGATCCGGCCATGGCGTTCTGTGACAGCTGTGCCCAACTTTGCTTTTGCTCGGTGGTGCCCGTCTTGTAGTTGGCGCCGTGGATCTGAATGGTCGATCCTTCGCCCATCGCCATGAGGAACGCGGTGTTGTTTGAAAGCGGTGATTGCATGAGTAAGCGCCCGGAGTGAAGCGTTGGCAGTCGCGCTTAGCGTGCCTAATTCAAAGCAAGAGTCAACAACCTAAAGAATCTCATATGCCACACTGAACTACTTAAAGTTGTATATCGCGATGTAAGAGGCAAAACCGCACACACATGAAGATCCGGGGATGAAGGGATAAATGGGCCTCAGGTGATGACTCGGCAGATTCTCGCTTAGGTAGACGCATGCCAAAAACCGACCTTGCGCGCGTGTTCAGCGAACATCCGCCAATCTGCTTGAATATATATGCCAATGCCTTCCGCTCCGGGACTGTTGTCAAGCAGAACTGGGCATGCTTATCTCTTTCTGGCAAACAAGCGACTCAACCAAAAAGGGTGCGTTCGCTGAACCTGCCCATGCAGGATCTGATGGGGGATCAGGCATGAAATGCGATGTCGCAGGGGCAAAGACCCGCTGCGTGAAGCGGAGATTAATTTCATGAACCAGACCATCACCGGAACCTCCAAGCGAGACACCATTTCAATCGGCAGTGGTACACAAACCGTACTGGCGGGGCTGTCGGACGACACCATCGTGTCCTTTGCAGATGCCGGCGAACCGGACCCCGCGCAGACAACCGGATCGGAAGGCCGCGTCACCAGCGCCATTCCCGCAGCCCAGGCCAACGACGTTCTGACCGGCGGAGGCGGTGCGGACCGGTTCGAATTCCGCGCACTGCTGGATGCCACGGACAGCGTCAAGGCGCAGCACATGATGGACAGCGGCCGGGTGAACTGGGCGGCCGTGACCGGTGAAAACGACAATGTGCACGATCACTGGGTGGTCGGGTTCGGGCTTGATACGATCACCGACTACTCCAAGACCGATGGCGATACGATCGTGGTGACCGGTCATACGGTCACGCTCGACAGCATCACCTATGGCACCGATGACAATGGCAGCTATTCGCTGCTGACCATCTACAGCCAGCAGGGCGACGGCGCCAATGGCGGGGCCAATACCGATGCAGGCGCCCATGACGAAGATCCGCTGGGTCAGATCAAGGTGTATGGCGATCGTGTCACCGAAGCGGATGTGAAGATCACCCGCAACAATGATGGCATTGATCAGCTGGACTATGCCGACACCATCATGACGCAGATCGGCCATGGCGCGATCAATCAGGTCTACAGCAACACCGACAACACCCATTTCGATGGTTCGATCTACAACCGGACGGATATTGTCGAAATCGGACAGGGCCGCCAGGATGTCGACGCAGGCGGCGGCAGCGACACCATCGTGATCTTTTCCGATGGCGGTGAACCCGACCCGGCGCGGACCACAGGCTCGGCCGGGCGCCATACCCCTGCCGTGCCCGAGGGGTCCGCAGATGACCTCATCAAGGGTGGTCAGGGGGCAGATACGTTCCATTTCCAGATCCTGATGAACGCCAGCCCGGCCGTGAAAGCCGCCAGCACCCGTGACGACGGATCCATCGCCTGGTACAAGGTCGCCAGAGCCGATACCGGCGTGCATGATCACTGGATGGAAGGGATCGGAAACGACACGATCCTGGACTATTCCAAACAGGATGGCGACGAGATCAGGATCACCGGGCATGATGTCCGGATCGGATCGTTCACCTATGGCGAAGACGCGGGCGGCGATTTCACCCTGATCAGCCTGGAATCCAAACCGGGCGGCGCCCATGGCAATGATCCGCTGGGCACCATCAAGGTTTACGGCGACCGGGTGGCTCCGAAAGATGTGGTGGTCGATGACCAGCGGCTCTTTGGCGTCAGCCACCTGGATCGCCTGGCCGCCGCTGAAACGGTCAGCCCCGCCGCGACCCCCGACCGGGTGGTGACACAGCCTGTCTGGGGAGCTGCCGACCCCGAAACCATCGACCTGACCTTTACCGGCACCGGATTTGCCGACCTGATCGAAGCGGGCAGCGGATCGCAGACCCTGCTGGGCGGAGGGGCCGCGGACCGGCTGATCTCATACGGGGACGCGGGCGAACCCGACCCCGCGCAGACGGTGGGATCGGCAGGCCGCATCACCCCGGCGCTGGCGCCGGGTGCCTCCGATGACGTGCTGACCGGCGGCGCAGGCGGTGACCGGTTCGAATTCCGCGCGCTGCTCAATGCCCGCGCCGAGGTGCTGGCCGCCCATACCGGCCGCACGGGTCACGTCAACTGGGAACGCGTGGCGGGCGAGAACGACAACCCCCATGACCATTGGGTCGAAGGCATCGGCAACGACGTGATCACCGATTACAGCAAAGCCGAAGGCGACAAGATCGTGGTGCGCGGGCACACGGTTTCGGTCGCCAGCGTCACCTACGGGTCGGATGACGACGGCAGCTATTCGCTGATCACGCTTGTCAGCCAGCAGGGCAACGGCGCCAATGGCGGGGCCAATACCGCCACCGGCGCCCATGACGAAGACCCGCTGGGCACGATCAAGGTCTATGGCGACAAGGTGGTCGAAGCCGACATCACGGTGCAGGCCGCGGGTGTGTTCGACGGTGTCGACATGCTGTCACGCGTGGACATGCTGGCGACGGTGAATGGCGGCGTGCAGGAATTTGCATCATCCCGCAACGGAGCCGTGATCACCACCAGCGCCGATACGCTGCGCAGCGCGGATCTGGTGCGGATCGGATCGGGCGCGCAAGAGGTGTCGATGGGGGCCGGCAATGACCGGATCTTTGCCTATTCCGACGGTGGCGAGCCTGACCCGGCTCAGACCGTCGGCGCCGCCGGGCGGATCACCCCCGCAGTTGATGCCGCTGACGCGGCAGACGTGATTTCGGGGGGCCAGGGCAAGGATCTGTTTCAGTTCAACATGCTGCTGGACGCCACCGAAGTTGTACGCGCACGCCACACCGCAGATGACGGATCCATCAAGTGGAAGAAGGTTGCCGGTGAAAACGACAATCCGCATGACCACTGGGTGGCCGGGATCGGTGACGATGTGATCACGGACTATTCCAAGCAGGACGGCGACAAGATCGTGCTGCGTGGTCACACGGTCGAAATCGCTGCGGTCACCTATGGCAACGACGCGGGGGGCGACTATTCGCTGGTCGAAATCCGTTCGCAACAAGGGGACGGGGCCAATGGCGGCGCCAACACCGCCACAGGGGCCCATGACGAAGACCCGCTTGGCACGCTGAAGATCTATGGCGACCGGGTCGAGGCGTCGGACATCACGGTGCAGGCTGCCAAAGTGTTTGACGGGATTGATCTGTTCGAGCCCATAGAGAACGTGCCGCTGCTGCAGACCGGTGCGGCCGCTGATGACACGCTGTTTGGCACATCCAAGCGGGACAACCTGCTGGGCCGCGATGGCGAAGATCTGCTGCTTGGCAATGGCGGCAATGACTTCCTGTTCGGGGAAGGCGACGCCGACATCCTGTTCGGGGGCGCGGGCAATGACTGGCTCGAAGGTGGGTCGGGTGCCGATCTGATGAATGGCGGTGCCGGGGCCGACACGCTTGTGGGGGATTCGTCGCGCGACACCTTCATCGGGGGCGGCGGCAGCGATGTCTTCATGTTCTACGGTATGACCAAAGGCGGCACGATCACCGACTGGCAGGATGGGATGGACAAGATCGACCTGTCACGCGCGGCCAATGTGGACACGCTGTCGGATGTCACGATCGAACAGACCTCGGATCTCAGCGTGCGGGTCAGGTTCCAGAATGATGACGGGTTCACGCTGAAGCTGGATGTGATTTCCGAAACCGCCTTTACTCTTGGCGCTGACGACTTCCTGCTGTGACGGTTGGGGGCGTTCTGCCCCGCCCGACACCCGTTGATCAGGGCCCGCACACGCGGGCCCTTTTCGTGCCACCAACGCGCGGCCCGGCGGCACGCGTGTTCAGTGGCTGAACATCGTGCCGCTTGCGGCCTTCCGCCCACTGCACTTTTCGACTGCGCGCGCGAAATCGGCCAGCAGGTTGTCGGCCATGTCGCGGCTGAACCCTTCGCGCAGGACGATCCGCAGCACTGCCTTGTCCTGCACGTTTTCGGGCATCGGATAGGCCGGAACCTGCCAGCCGAAAACCCGCAGCGCATCGGATACATCGTAGCAGGTAAAGCCCGGATCGGTCACTTCGAAGGCCAGAACCGGAATGTCCGTGCCGTCATGCAGCATCCGGAACGGGCCCTGGCGTTCCAGCTCATGCGCCAGATACTGCGCGGTGCTCTGCAGCCCTTCCATGATGGCCTTGTACCCGTCAAAGCCAAGCCGAATGAAATTGTAATACTGCGCCACGATCTGGTTGCCCGGCCGCGAGAAATTCAGCGTGAAGGTCGGCATATCGCCGCCCAGATAATTGACGTGGAATACCAGATCCTCGGGCAGTTCGGACTGATCACGCCAGACAACCCAGCCCACGCCGGGATAGACCAGCCCGTATTTGTGCCCCGACACGTTGATGGATTTGACCAGGGGCAGGCGGAAATCCCAGACCAGATCGGGATGCACGAAGGGGGCCACGAACCCGCCGCTTGCGGCATCGACATGCAGCGGCGTGTCGAACCCCTTGGCCGCATTGTTGGCCACCAGTGCATCATGGATGTCCTTGATCGGCTCGAACTGGCCGGTAAAGGTCGTGCCCAGAATGGCCACCACGCCGATGGTGTTTTCATCCACAAGCGACAGCGTGGTTTCGGTGTCGATGACATAGCGCCCGTCCTCCATCGGCACATAGCGCGGTTCGACATCCCAGTAGCGGCAGAACTTTTCCCAGACGACCTGCACATTGCTGCCCATGATCATGTTGGGCCGGTCGGTGGGCTTTCCGGCCGCCCTCTGCCGGCTGCGCCAGTTCCATTTCAGCGCCATGCCCGCCAGCATCACCGCTTCGCTCGACCCGATGGCCGACGATCCCACCCCCGGTTCGGGCGCGTGGAACAGATCCGAGACGATGTTGATGCAGCGCCGCTCAAGCTCGGCTGTCTGCGGGTATTCGTCCTTGTCGATCATGTTCTTGTCAAAGGTTTCGGCCATCAGCTTTTCGGCCTCGGGCTCCATCCAGGTGGTGACGAAGGTGGCCAGGTTCAGCCGTGAATTGCCATCCAGCATCAGCTCGTCATGGATCAGCCGATAGGCGGTCTGCGGATCCATCTGCCCCTGAGGCAGCTTGTTCTTGGGGGTCGGCGCAACCATGGCGCGACCGGCATAGGCGGGCTGAAGGGTGTCGTCATTCTGGGTCATGTCGCGCTCCGTTCCTGTCATCAGCGATCGTTCAGTTTGTGCGGCGCATCACGATCAGCGCGCCCCCTGCCAGAATGGTCGCCGCGCATAGCCCGACCATGGCAAGCTCCAGCGTCAGCAGGCCAAAGGGGTTGGGCGTGGGCGGGATGAACCCGATGGCAAAGCAGGCCAGCGCCGTCAGCATGCCGATCCCGCTGATCATCCACATGCCCGGCGTGCCCCCCGGCACCCGATAGGCGCGGTGCACCTCGGGATGGGTGTGGCGCAGACGGATCGCGGCCATGAACATCATCACATACATGATCGCATAAAGGATCACCGCAATCGCCGTCAGCAGCAGAAACACCGTGTTCACATCGTCAAACAGGATGAACAGCAGCCCCACGGCCGTGATCAGCGACGCCTGCACCAGCATCAGCCGCGTCGGCACCCCGTGTTGGTTTTCCGCGAGCAGCGCCTGCGGCAGATACCCGTCATGCCCCGCCGCCCAGATCCCCTTGATCGGGCCGATAATCCATGTGCTGACCTGCCCGGCGGCGCCAAAGGCGATCAGAAAGGCAACGACGGGCACGCTCCAGCCCAATCCGAACTGCGCCATCAGCGCGGCAAAGGCCTGGGTCGCGCCATTGACTGAACTGATCGTGTCGACCGGCAGCACCACGCCCACGGCCATGCCCCCCAGGAGCGTGACGGCAAAGCCCAACCCCGCTGCAATGAACAGCGCCCGCGGATAGCTTTTCTGCGGGTTGACCACCTCTGAGGCATGGCCCGCCGACACCTCGATCCCCACGAAACCGAACACGAAGCTGAGAAACAGCACCAGGCTTGCCGGGTCTGACAGCGATGGAAAGATGTTGTCCGCCGACAGGGTCAGATCCATGCGGATCGGATGGCCCCCCAGCACATAGATCCCCGCCGCGCCGATCAGAAGCGCGCTTGGCAACAGCACACCGGCCGCCAGCGCCACAGTCGAAATCAGGCCCGAGCGCGCAGTGCCCCGGAAGTTGGCGAAGGTCGCCGCCCAGTAGATGGTGATGATGGTGCCGGCCACGAAGATCCGGTTGGTGCCCAGCTCGGGCGCCATGACATAGGCCAGCGTCCCGCCCGCATAGGCCAAGATCGACGTCAGGCCGAACAGGCTCTGCGTCCATTGCAGCCAGACGGCCATAAAGCCCGCATTCCGGCCAAAGGCCGCACTGACCCAACCATAGACCCCGTTTTCAGGCCAGCCCGTCGCAAGTTCCGCCGCCACCAGAGCCACAGGCAGCAGAAAGGCCAGCACCGTGATCAGGTTGAACACGATCATGTGCAGCCCGGTTTCGGCCATGATGGGCATGTTGCGCAGGGTCATGAACAGCGCCGCCGTCATGAAGGTCAGCGGCAGAACCGTCAGCGTCGGCGCCTTGCTGGATATGCGCGTCATGTCTGTGGTGCCCCGGCAGCGCAATTGTGTTGATGTTCAACAAAAGCCTACATCCGAACCCCGTCAAAAAGCCACGACAGATTGGCATCCATTTTCAGACCCGTGTCACACCCGCGCCTTTTCGAATTCCACCCAGGCGGCTTCGAACCGGTCAAAGTCGAAATCCGGGGCGCGGGCTGCATCAAGGATGATGCGTTCGGTCTGCAGCAGCTTGGTGATGGCGGCCTCAAGCGTGCCGATCACATCCGTCGGGATCACCAGCGCGCCGTGGCGGTCGGCATGGATCAGATCGCCCGGCGCAATGGTCAACCCAAAGACCGACACCGGCGCGCCGATGTCGCGGATATGGACAAAGCCATGGCTGGGTCCGACCGATCCGGCCACCACCGGAAACCCGTCCGGCAGGTCGCCCAGATCGCGCATGACCCCGTTGGTCAGGGCCCCGGACAGGCCGAGCCCTTTGTGCACGGTGGTGTTGATTTCGCCCCAGTAGGCGCCGATGCAGTTGGGAAAATCGACATCCTCGATCACCGCGACCGAAGGCGCGGGGCCTTCGGCCATGTACTTGTAGTACGCCATGCGGCGGCTTCGGATCACCTCTGGCGGGTCGCTCGGAGGGGCCACCGCCGCAATTTTCGCGGTGCGGGCATAGCCGACGATGGCGGGTTCGGCCGGGGCGGAACACAGCATGGTGCCGCGCGTGAACGCATCAAAGCCGCGCCGCCCCTGGGCCATTTCGATGGCGTTGCAGACGGTAGGGGTATCGACCTTGCGCAGCAGGGTCAGAAGGGATGGGGTCATGTGTCCTCCAGCCAGCGGCGCAGGGCCGCTGTGGTTGCATCGGGCTGTTCCAGCGTTGGCAGATGGCCTGCGCCGTCAATGACGTGCAGCGTGCTGGCGCCAAGAAGATCGTGCATCAGATGGTGACGCTCGGGCGGGCAAAGCCGGTCTTCGGCCCCGCACAGAACCAGAGCAGGCCCGCCATAGATGCGCAGCGTGTCGCACTGATCGGGCCGATCCATAAGCGCCTGCGACTGGCTTAGAAACACCTCCGGCCCCAGGTCGGTGGCCATGGCCATGCACAGATCCAGGATCGCGCCCTGACGGGGGCCATCGGCAAGATAGTTGGGCTTCATCTCGTCGCGCATCACCGCGCGCAGCCGCCCGTCCCGCACGGCCTGCATCTGCGGCGTGCGGCGGGCTTTGACCTCGGGCCGTTCGGCCAGCGGGTTGGTGTCGAGCAGGGCCAGCCGATCAACGCGGTCGGGGGCCTGGCGCAGCACCTCCATCGCGACGATGCCACCCATGGACAGCCCCGCCAGAGCAAACCGGGGCGGCGCATGGATCAGAATATCCGCTGCCAGCGCCTGCACGCTGTCGCGCGCCGCCAGCGGGCAGGTCATCACCGGGCGCGACCCCGACAGGGCGGCGATCTGCGGCTGAAACAGCCGTGCGTCGCACATCATGCCGGGCAGCAGGACCAGCGGCGTCATGCCGATGCCAGCCCCGCACCTTCGGACAGGGCCGACAGTTTGGCATAGGCGATATCGGGATCAACCGCACCAAAGCCCGCAAAGGTGCCAAAGCCACAATCGCTGCCCGCCACCACCCGGTCGGATCCGACGATGTCTGCAAAGCGCTCGATCCGCTGCGCCACCAGCTGCGGGTGTTCGACAAAATTGGTGGTGGTGTCGACCACGCCGGGCACCAACACCTTGTCATCGGGGATCTCGGCCCGGCGGTCGCGGAACACGGTCCATTCATGGGCATGGCGCGGGTTCGAAGTTTCGAACAGCACATAGCGCGATTTGGTGAACATCAGCGTGCTGAACACCGCATCCATCGGGATGTCGCAGCAATGCGGCCCCTCGTAGTTGCCCCAGCAGATATGCACCCGGACCCGATCCTGTGGCACGTTCTGCAGCGCGTGGTTCAGCGCCTCGACATGCAGATCGGCGATCTTGATGAACTCGGCATCTGTCAGATCGGTGAAGAGCATGTGGCGCGACAGGGCCAGATCGGGACAATCAAGCTGAAGATCCAGCCCGGCTGCCACGATGGTTTCGTATTCCTGCTTCATGGCATCTGCCAGCGCGGCCAGATACGCCTCGCGCGTGGGATAGAAATCATTCTGCAGAAACAGAGAGATCACCCCCGGAGACGCCGCGTTCATGAACCCGCGTTCGGCCCCGTGCTGTGCCATCGCGGATTTGAGGTTGGCGATGTCCTTTGCAAGCTCGTCCTGACCTTTGGATTGCACCGCGCCGGTGCACATGGGCCGGGCATATTGCGGTGTGCCACCGCCTTCGGCCAGGCGCTGCAGAAAGCCGGGGAACATCTTGAGATCGGCGGGCGCGTTGCGCGGGCTGTCACCCGAGAAGCCGGTATAGCGATCCTTGACATAGGTGGCGTATGAGATTTTCGAGGTCTCGCCATCGCTGACGATGCCCACACCGGCCGCGACCTGTTTGCGCACGGTTTCGGACACGGCCTGCGTCATGCAGGCATCAAAGGCCGCCGCGTCGAAGGGGTCTCCGCGTTCGCGGGCAAAGATGAAATCCACAACCTCCTGCGTGCGGGGAAGAGACCCGGCATGGGTGGTCAGTATTCTGGTCATGGGGTCTCTCCTGCTTGTGTTACGCGCCGGTCCAGGTGGCGCCGGCGGGATCGTCGGTGGCGGTGATCCGGTACAGCCCCGCCTGCCCCGTCATCGAAGGCACCACGCCATAGCGTTCGCCCGGCATCACCAGCGCGGTATCGCCGCCGGACAGGGTGGTTTCATACCCGTCCACCGCAATCCGCCAATGCCCGCTGGCCGGCATCAGAACCACCGGCTTGTCCGCTGTGACCGGATCCGTCACGGCCGAGCCACGGGTCAGGAAATCAACCTCGAACCCCGGCTTGTCCTTGATGATCGCGGTTTCGCCGATCACCTGCACGGGCTTGTCGGCGGCCAGAGCCATCAGATCCCAATAGCGCGCGACATAGGTGCCGATCACCGCGTCCACCGGCACCTCGGGATAGGCTTTCAGCTCGTCTTCGGTCAGCAGCGGCATCGGGCGCACGTTGTGGGGCAGTTCCTGCCCCTTCTTGCTGTCATAGAGCACACCGTTTTCGCCCAGCATAAGCCCATGGGCCTGCGCGTCCTCGATCACCTGCGGGGCCCATGTGACCCCGCCTCCGGCATCGTCCCCGCCCAGGATCGACATGATCATGCCGTAATCCTGCCCGACATTTTCAAAGCCGCGAAAGATGCCGGTGGGGATGTTGAAGATGTCACCTTCTTCGGCAATGAATTCGCCCGCCGTGCCATAGCGGCCCCAGAAGAACCGCCAGCGGCCTTTGGCGACAAAGAACACTTCGGCCGTGGTATGGCTGTGCAGCGAATTTCGGCATTTGGGCGGCTGGCCCGCCGCACCGATGTTGAACCCGATCTTGTCGGTGATGTGCACATGCTGATTGGGCGATTCCGACACGCCGCCGCCGATGATGGTAAAGTTCTCTTTCTGATCGCTGCCGGGGGTGTGGGCGTCGATGAATGCGGTTTTGCAGGGCTGCAATTCGCCATAGCGGACGATGCGGTTCTGGATGGTGCTCATTTTGGTCTCCTGGCCGGGGGTGTGGTGCGATGGGGGTCAGCCCGTCGTGCCGGGAGGGTGATTGTTCAGCCGCCGCGCCCGCAACGCGGCGCGATGGCAGTGATACCGCCGGGCCCCCTCGCCGACTGTCAGAGAGACGGGCATCACAGCTCTCCGGTTGCCAGGATGATCTGCTTCCAGATCGCCGTTTCATCAAAAAGCGTCCATTCGCGGCGCAGGCGGATGTCGCCGCCGATCAGCTCGCCCCATTCGGCATGGCTGATGCCCAGCACATAAAGCTCTGCCCCGGTGGGTGCGCCGAAGGCGCCCCAGCCGTCATGCGTGCCATGCAGGCTCCAGCGGATGGCCGAGCGGGGCGGCATGTAGGGATCGTCGCGCCCGATCTGGTGGTGAATGGTGAAGGTCGCATTGGGCATGGCCGCGCGCAGCGACATCCAGAACCGGTCGACCGCATCGCGCCCGTGGCCGGTGGCGCCGCCCGGATATTCGGTCTGCACCGCGCGGTCATACACACGCCCGACCGCGCCCATATCGGCCCCCATCATCGCGCGCAGCAGATCCGCATGGCGCTGGCCCCAGTCATTGTCATTGCCGCGCCCGTCATAGGGCCCCGGCAGATCATTGGCCGGGCTCAGAGGTGTGACACAGGCCTCGGGCCCGCCTTCGCGCGTGATCAGATCGCGGGCAAAGTCGCGTGGATCCCAGCCCATCTGTCGGACAATCGCGCCATTGTCGCGGATCAGCCATTCATCGTCGATCGCGTTGTTGCGGGCATGACAATCGGCCAGAATGCGATAGCGCAGCTTGGCCCCGGTGGCCTTGCCAAAGGCTCCGTCGCCCAGATGGGTGGCGGTGGACATGATGCGGTGGCTCGACAGCATGCCGGTTTCGGGCGTACCCGACCAGATCACATCTTCGCCCAGAAGGGTGCGGTCGGGGAATTCGGCCAGCGTGGCCATGGTCGCACCGATCACGCCCTGATTTCCGGTCGAGACGCTGCCGGGCATCCGCACGACGATGTCGGCCCCGTAATAGTCATGCAGCGAGGCGATCCCGCGGTCTTCCCAGATCTCTTTGGTGATGCCGATGATGTAGTCGGGGAAATCCCGGAATTTGGCGTCAAAACCCTTCATGTCACTGTCCTTTGCAAAGCCCAGCCCGCAGGCAGCCGCGCGGACCCGCGCACGATCAGCGGGCCGTCGATGGCCACTTTGCGCGGGGTTGCGTTGCTGGGGCTGTCGATATGGTCAAAAAGCGCGTCGACGGTTTCGGCCACCATCAGATTGGCGCGCTGTCGGATCGTGGTCAGGTTATAGGCGGGCCAGGCGGCGGGCGGCACGTCATCATAGCCCACGACCGATACATCTTCGGGCACGCGCAGGCCCAGCTCAAAGCGCAGCACATCCATCACGGCAAAGGCCATGTGATCATTGGCCACAAACACCGCATCGGGGCGCAGGTCGGGGCTGACATCGAACATGGTTCGGGCGGCGGCGCGCGCGTCTTCGGTGTGAAATTCGCCCGTGCCATGGGCAACAATGTCCTGCCCGCCTTCGCGCAGCGCGGCCCGGAACCCGGTTTCGCGATCCCGCTGGGTCGATGCCCCCTGCCAGCCGGCGATATAGCCGATCCGCCGGTGCCCGCCTGCCAGCAGAAATTCGGCGACCTTGCGCCCGCCCGCATAGTTGTCAGAGGTGACCGATGTGATGCCATCTGCGTCCTGGCTGCGGTTGAACAGCACAACCGGCACCCCGGCCTGCTGGCAGCGCGTGGCAATGTCCGATGACATGGGCACAGAGGCCAGAATGACGCCATCGACCTGATAGTCGAGGATCTCTTCCATCACCGTGTCGATATTCCCCGCCGAGCGCGACGCCATGAAGATCAGCACGTGATAGCCGCGCTCCTGCAGCGCGTTGGACAGTTTTTCCAGCGCTTCGGGGTAAAAGTAATTGTCGAGATAGCCCACCACCAGACCGATGATCCGGCTTTTGCCCGACACCATGGCCCGGGCCAGCACGTTGGGGCGATAGCCCAGCTCGGCGGCGGCTTTGCGCACCTTGTCCTGCGTCTTTTGGCTGACCGAAGCGCCGGGCGTGAACACCCGGCTGACCGCCGACTGGCTGACGCCCGCACGCTGAGCCACCTGCAGTGATGTGACCTTTTCAGCCATCTGATCCCCCTAATCCGCCGTCCAGCCGCCATCTATCAGCATGGACGTGCCGGTGACCATGGCCGAGGCATCGCTGGCCAGATAGCTGACCGCGCCCATGATGTCGGACACTTCGCCCACGCGGCCCAGCTTGATCTTGTCGAGCACCCAGGCCGCCCGCTCGGGGTTGTCAAAGGTGGATTGCGTCAGCGGCGTGCGGATGAATGTGGGGCATATCGTGTTGATGCGGATCCCGACCTTGCCCCATTCGATGGCCATGGCTTTGACCATCCCTTCAAGCCCGTGTTTGGTGGCGCAATAGACCGCACGGTCAATCCCGCCCACATGGCCCATCTGGCTGGAAATATGGATGATCGACCCCGGCCGTCCGGCCGCCATCAAGGCGCGCGCCGCATAGGCCGACAGGAAATAGGCAGACCGCAGGTTCACATGGGTCACCGCATCGAAATCGGCGGGCGTGGTTTCGGTGGCCGGGCCGTGGCGCGCCAGCCCGGCGGAATTGACAACGACGTCAAAGGCCCGCGCCGCAAACACCTGCTCCAGCGCCTCCAGATCGCCCTGGTCCAGCGGCAGTCCTTCAGCGGACCAGCCCTGAGCCTGCAAGGCGGCAACCGTGTCGGCCAGACGCTCGGCCCCGCGCGCGGCACAGACCACATGCGCCCCGGCCTGGGCCAGCGCCACCGCGCAGCCCTGCCCGATGCCCGAAGACGCGCCAGTGACCAGCGCGGTACGGCCTTGCAACGAAAAGGACGGAGGGGTGGGCAATTGGGTCATGAGCTTAGTCCATCGGGCAGGTCGATCGGCCCCAGATTGCGGGCCTTGTTGAATTCGCGCAGGCGGGCAAAGACATCCACGCCAAGCTGGCGATAGGCGTCCAGCAGATCCACCAGCACCCAGTTTTCGCGGATGCGCCCCTGTTCCAGCCGCCAGAAATCCAGACTGCGCATGGTGATCCGCCGACCCGAGGGCGCGATGCCCATCCAGCCATCATGGCTGACGGTCTGGATCATGTTAGGCCAGCCGGTGACAGCGGCATAGTCGCCATCGCCAAAGAAATGATAGGTGATGTCATCCGCATAGCGGCCACGATCGGGCATTCCGTTCAGAAACGGGATCTGGTGCCAGTGGCGAAAGCCCGCGATGCCGCGCCCGGTGCCGATGCCCGAAGGCCCGTACCAGTTCATGCGCGGGTGCCAGAACCGGTCCATCTCCATCACCTCGGGGCCGCCTTCTGACGGGTGCTTTTTCAGATGTTCGAGCATGTCGATGATGTGCTGGCATGCCTGCTGGCCCCTGGCCGCATCATACGGCCCCGACACCAGCCCGTCTTGCGTCGCCGGGCCCGGCACATGCCATTCGCGCCCCAGGCTGGGGGCCATGGGCCAGGCATTGGCCTGCATCATCACCTCGGGGATGTCCCACAGCGCCTGCATCTCGACGATCTTGCCACCGGCAAAGCGATAGAATTCATGGAACCGCATCGTCACCTGATGACCGGTGGGCGGAATATCCAGCCACGGCCCGGTGAAGGTGCCGGTGTAATACCCGCCGCAGCCGACCCAATCCGCGCCATGCTCATCGGGCCCGGCCATGACGATATAGTCACGCCTCTCAATGTCGGGCCATGCGTCCAGCAGACCCTTAAACGCGCTGTCAAAATACGCATCGCTGCCTGTGCTGTCGCCAAATGGATGGCACAGCCGAAACAGGGCATCCGGGGCGCTGACCTTGGCCAGCGCCTGCCGCACACCCGTTTCGCTGAAATCATACATAGCCGCCCTGACCGGCGCGATCAGGGCTTTGTGCTGTGTATGGGCGTCCTTCATTCGGCGGCGTCCCGATAGGGGGCCGCTGCGCCATAGGGGACGTTGACGCCCCCATAGCGGCGCACGCGCAGATTGCATTGCTCGGCATGGCCCACAAACCCTTCGAGCATGCACAGGCGCGACCCGTATTCACCGATCAGGGTTGCGGCCTCGTCCGTGAGGATCTTCTGATAGCTGTGGGTCTTGAGGTATTTGCCGACCCAGAGCCCCCCGGTATAGCGCCCGGCCTTTTTGGTGGGCAGCGTGTGGTTGGTGCCGATCACCTTGTCACCGTTCGACACATTGGTGCGCGGCCCCAGAAACAGCGCGCCATAGCAGGTCATGTTGTCGAGGAACCAGTCATCGCGATCGGTCATCACCTGCACATGTTCCGACGCAATGTCATCAGCCACGGCCAGCATTTCGTCATAGGTGTCGCAGACGATCACCTCGCCATAGTCAGCCCAGGACACTTTCGCGGTGTCGGCGGTGGGCAGGATCCCCAGCAGGCGGTCGATTTCCGACAGCGTGTCCTGGGCCAGCCGGTGCGAATTGGTGACCAGAACGGCGGGCGAGTTATAGCCATGCTCGGCCTGCCCCAGCAGGTCGGTGGCGCAGAGCTCGGCATCCGCCGCCGTGTCGTCGGCGATCACCATGGTTTCGGTGGGCCCGGCAAAAAGGTCGATCCCCACCCGGCCAAAGAGCTGCCGTTTGGCTTCGGCAACAAAGGCGTTGCCCGGCCCCACCAGCATATGCACCGGGTCAATGGTCTCGGTCCCAAGCGCCATGGCGCCGATCGCCTGAATGCCGCCCATGACATAGATCTCATGCGCGCCACCCAGATGCATCGCGGCGATCACCGCCGGGTTGGGCTTGCCCTGAAAGGGCGGCGTGCAGGCAATGATGCGCGGCACGCCTGCCACGGCGGCGGTGGCCACCGACATATGCGCCGATGCGACCATCGGAAACTTGCCGCCGGGCACATAGCAGCCGACCGATTGCACGGGGATGTTCTTGTGCCCCAGGATGACGCCGGGCAGGGTTTCGACCTCGATATCCAGCATCGAGTCGCGCTGCGCCTGGGCAAAGTTGCGCACCTGCTCCTGGGCGAATTTGATGTCCGCCAGTTCGCGCGCGCTGAGCTGGCCGATCAGATCGTCGATCTCGTCCTGTGACAGGCGGAACGAGGCGGGCGAATAGCTGTCGAACTTCTCGCTCAGCTCGCGCACGGCGGCATCGCCACGAGTTTCGATGTCGGTCAGCGTGGCTTCGACCACGGCGCGGGTCTTGGCGTCATCTTCGGCCCGGTCGGCATCGGATTTGCCGCGTTTGAGATATTCGATTGCCATTGTCGTGATCCTTACTTGTCGGGACGGGGCGCGATCTTTTCGCCCCGGTCAAAGGCTTCCCAGCCTTCACCGTTGAACAGGTCCACACCCAGCTGTGCGGCGACATGGGCAAAATCCACGTTCACCCAATTGTCGACGATCTTGCCATCGACCACTTTCCAGAAATCCATGTAACGGATTTCAACCCGTTTGCCGGTGGCCGGGATGCCCAGAAATTCGCCCGAATGCGTTGCCTCTTGCCGCCCAAAGGCAGCGGCCCATTCGCCCATGTAAAGGCGCGCTTCATCAATGCAGGTCTTGTCGGAAAACGCCGCCTGAAAGGGGCGCTGCCAGTTGTCCTGAAATTCCTTCAGACCGGTCTTGGTGCCGCAGCCCTGATTGCCCATCCAGCGAAAGCCCTGGGAAAAGAATTCGCCAATGTCGTCGATGCGGTGATCGTTCAGCCCGTCGACCATGGTTTCGATCACGCGGCGCGTGTCGTCGGTCTTGGACATGTCGGTGTCGCGGGTCAGAACAGCCTGTTCGGGGCGGGAACCCTTCATCATATTATCCTTTTACTGCGCCAGCGGTCAGGCCACTGACGATTTGGCGTTGGAAGATCATCACAAGAAAGAAAAGCGGCGCGATGATGGACACCGCTGCGGCCACCGCGACCACCTGATCGGTGGTAGTGGTTTCGCGGTTGAACATGCCCGCAATCGCCGGGACCATGGTCTGGTTCTGCGCGTCCAGCAGCAACGAGGTCACCAGAAAGTCGTTATAGGCCAGCAGAAAGCTGAACAGCCCGGTGGTGATCACCCCCGGCCACATCACCGGCATGATCACCCGGCGGAACGCCTGAAAGTGGTTGCAGCCATCCACGCGGGCGGCCTCGTCCAGCTCGGCCGGGATGTTCTGAAAGAATGACCGCAGCATCCAGATGGTAAAGGGCTGGTTGATCGCCACCAGCACCGCGATCACCGCAAAGGGCTTACCATAGAGCGTGGGCGCATTGTCGCCAAGGATCGGCGCCAACCATTCGGCCGAATTGATGAAGACCGGCAGATAGCCCGCCACCAGCACCGAATGGGGCAGCGCGCGAAAGATCAGCGCGATCAGCAGGATCCAGAAGGCCAGCGTCGAGCCCGACCGCGCCAGCCCGTAGCCTGCCAGCGTGCCCACGGTCAGAGACACCGTTACCACCCCCGCCGTCACGATCAGCGAGTTGCGGAAATTGTTGATGAACCCGCGTTCGATCCAGACCGTGCGGTAATGTTCGGTGGTCAGCCCCAGAACATCGCGGCCAAGCGCACCTGCCATCGGGTTCAGCACGCCAAGCACCGCAGGCAGCACCACCAGCGCGGCCAGCAGGAACACCAAGAGCGACACCAGCACCCCGATCACCCAGCCGACCCATTCCTGTCCGGGCGCGCAATAGGACCGGATCTGGCCCGGCACGACCCGCGTGATCAGCCGCACCATCCCCCAGATCAGAGCGATGCCAAACAGGATGTCCAGCACCGAAACCCCGTTGCCCGCCGCCAGCGTGGCCGGGCCCAGGATCACGTTCAGCGCATTGCTGTCATAGGCGTCAACCGGGGACTTGACGCTCATGATCGCGATCCAGGCGATGGGGAATGCGGCCACCAGGCACCAGATCGCTAGAAAGACCCCCGATGTCAGCCGCAGGCTGAGCGGTTGGCGAAGCGCGCGCGAAGACATGTCAGTGGCCCCCTTTGTGATCGCGCCAGGTGCGGCGCAGCGGCAGGATGAGCAGGATCACGATCCCGATCATGGTCAGCATGGCGCTGGCCGATGCCCGGCTGATCGACCGGTTGCCCGCCTGATCGGGCACCAGATAGTCAAAGGTCAGCCATTGCAGCGAAATGACATAGGCCTGGCTGGAAAAGCCGATGATTTCTTCAAAAACGCGATAGGCGTCCATCAGGTGGATCATGGACACAAAGATGATCAGCGGCATCAGATGCGGGATCACGATGAATTTCAGGCGCTGCCAGCGGGTGGCCCCGTCGATCACCGCGCTTTCCAGGCTGTCCTGGTTGACCGTCTGCAGCCCGGCATAGAACACCACCGCCGCAAAGGGCGCCACGTGCCACACACGGTAGAACATCATCAGGATCTCGATGGTCCAGGCCTGGGCGAACAGGGCGATGTCGCGTTGCAGCCACCATTCAAGAAGCGCCGTCAGGATCCCGTCTCCGCGAAACAGCCAATTGATCGACAGCGCGCCGATCACCGGCGTGATGATGAAGGGCAGCAGCGACACGAAGATCACCGGCCCCCGGATCGCCCCCGCCGCACTGTTGATCAGCAGCGCAATGCCCAGACCACAGCCCAGCACCAGCGGCAGTGTGATCAGCGTGAAGGTCAGCGTGAACCGCAGCGCCTTCCAGAAGTCGATCGTCGACAGGGTCGACCAGTTGCCTTCTGTCACCGCGCGCCAGGCGCGTTCGGGTTCCAGCACATTGCGATAGCTTTGCAGCCCGACAAATTCGGTGCGGGTGACGATTTCGCCCTCATCATCCAGCACCGGCTGCGATTTCAGTTCGGTCACACAGGTCTGGGTCAGAAAGCCCGGCGTGCAGGTTTCAACCTCGACCGTCTCGTAGATGGGCTGAGTGATATAGAAACTCTGCTTGAACACGCTCAGCAACGGGAACGCGATGAAGAGAAGCATCATAAAGACAGAGGGCCCGACAAAGGCGGCAAATGTCCTGAAATTCATGGCTCTGCCTTTCTCATGTTTCTCATGTGCCTGACGGCGATGGTGGCGGGAAACGGGGGAAGGCCGCGGCCTTCCCCCAGGTGGATCAGTTGGAGATCAGACCGGCCTCTTTGGCGGCGGTGATATAGGACGCTTCGATATCGGCCAGCGTGGTCTCGGCATCCTTGGCGCCGGTCAGATAGTCGGCCAGACCGTTTCCAAGCGCGCTGTGCAGCACGCCCATTGCGGCGCTTGCAGGGTAAGGGCCTGCCCCGTTCGCGGCCGAAGCCGCCGCACCGGCGGCCAGCTCGCCCGGCGTATAGGCCGGGCTGAGCCAGACGGCCGCGTCATTGTTGGCGCTGACCATATCGGCATCGAGCCCTTCCATCACCAGGCGGAAGGCGGCATCGGCTTCTTCGTCGCTCATGTTCGACGCCAGCACGATCCCATCCCACCAGATCGTCGTGGACGGGCGCGTCGATCCCATCGGCGCCGAAGCCATCGTGACCTTGCCGACCACTTCGCTTTCAGCTTCGTCATTCATGGCAGCCGCGCGGCTGGCCCAGAGGTTGGCCATCGCGATCTTGCCCTGCTGGAACTGTTGCTGGACATAGGTCGAATCCGAAACCAGATATTCGGGATCCATGAATTCGGTCATGGCCTTCATGGTCTCAAGCGCGGTGATGCCCTTTTCGTTGTTGATGGTGGGCATGTTGCCTTCGCCCAGGAACGTGCCGCCCTCGCCCATATACATGTTGACGAATTCCTGGGCGAGGTTCCAACCGGTCTTGAACGTGCCGCCGATGGGATAGTCCATGACGCCCGCGTCCTTGATCTTGGCCGCGGCGGCCAGCACATCGGCATAGGTCTGGGGTTCGTCGATGCCCAGTTCGGCCAGAACGTCATTGCGGTACATCAGGTGCTGAGCGTTGACCATCATGGCGATGGCCATGGTCTTCCCATCGACCTTGATCAGCTGATTGGGCAGCAGATCCTGGCCGTATTTGGCCACCAGATCGTCCAGCGGACGGATCGTGCCAGCGTTCAGCAGCGGGATCATGGTTTCATTGGCAACGCCGCCGATCTGATAGAGCGACGGGTCGGCAGCAAAGGCTTCGGGTTGCTTTTCGCGGAATTCCTGATCAAGCGACGCGCTGAAATTGCCGCATTCGGCCATGGCATCGGTGACGGCCTTCCAGGCCTCGAACCCGGCTGACAGCGATTTCAGCGGGACTTCGTTTTCATAAGAACAGGCCGCCCAGGCACCGCTTGCAGCGATGGACATGGCACCTGCGAACAGGATCGTCTTGAGTTTCATGTAGGTCTCCCTGTCAGGAACGGTCCGTCGTCGACGTCCGGACCGGTGTTATGCCCGGATGGGCTGTTGTTGGGGGTCGTCCCCGATCCGCTCACCGCCCCCAGCTTCGAAGAGATGGCAGATTTCTGTTGGCACCGAGAACGACACAGCATCGCCAATCTCGGCGCGAAAGGATTTGTCGGCCTTGACCGACACCAGCGCGCCGCCCACCCGGACCGAGATCATCGTCGCATCGCCCAGCAGTTCGAGCGTGTAGATCGGCGCGGTGATCTGGCCCTGATCGGGTGCGGATGCTAGGCTGGCATCTTCGGCACGAAACCCCAGCGTCATGGGCCCGTCGGGGGCGCTGACCGGGATCGCCACATGCTCGGCGCGGAACACGCCGCCGGTGACATCGCCCTCCATCAGGTTCATCGCGGGCGAGCCGATAAAGCTGGCCACAAAGGTATTGGCGGGCCGGTCATAGATTTCGGTGGGGCTGCCCACCTGCTGGACCACGCCCTGCTTCATCACCACCACGCGGTCAGCCAGGGTCATGGCTTCGATCTGGTCATGGGTGACATAGATCGTGGTGACCGCCAGTTCGTGGCTGAGGTTCTTGATCTGTGCACGGGTGGACACGCGCAGCTTGGCATCCAGGTTCGACAGCGGTTCGTCCATCAGGAACACGTTGGGTTCACGCACAATCGCCCGCGCCAGCGCTACCCGCTGGCGCTGCCCGCCCGACAGCTCGGCGGGTTTGCGATGCAGGAACTCATCCAGCTCGACCATCGCGCTGGCGCGGCGCACCTTGTCATCGTGGGTCGCGGGGTCGATGCCGCGCACCTTGAGCGGAAAGCGGATGTTTTCATAGACGTTCATGTTGGGGTAGAGCGCATAGCTCTGAAACACCATCGCCACATCGCGGTCTTTGGGCTCGAGATCGTTGACCACCTGACCGTCGATCAGGATTTCGCCTTCGGTCACGTCCTCAAGACCGGCGATCATGCGCATGGTCGTGGTCTTGCCGCAGCCCGACGGCCCCAGCAGAACCAGAAATTCACGGTCGGCAATTGTCAGGTCGAA
>JAOXSC010000177.1 GCA_025800215.1 Marinibacterium sp. | reverse complement strand
ATGCTGGGCGGCGGCACCGGCCCGGCCCATGGCACGCTGGCGACCACCTGCACCCCCGGCCCCTGGCATATCGGGCGGATGTTGCAGGCCGCCGATGCGTTTCCGATGAACCTGGCCTTTGCGGGCAAGGGCAATGCGTCCCTGCCTGCCGCGCTGGAAGAACAGATCCTGGGCGGGGCCTGCGCGATGAAGCTGCACGAGGATTGGGGCACCACCCCCGGCGCGATTGACTGCTGCCTATCTGTGGCGGACCAGATGGACGTGCAGGTGATGATCCATACCGATACCTTGAACGAAAGCGGTTTTGTGGAAAACACCGTGGCCGCCATGAAAGGTCGCACCATTCACGCCTTTCATACCGAGGGCGCGGGCGGCGGTCATGCGCCGGATATCATCAGGATTTGCGGCGAGGCGCATGTACTGCCCTCTTCGACCAACCCGACGCGGCCCTTTACGATCAACACGATCGAAGAGCATCTGGATATGCTCATGGTCTGTCATCATCTGGACAAATCCATCCCCGAGGATGTCGCCTTTGCTGAAAGCCGCATTCGGCGTGAAACCATTGCCGCCGAAGATATCCTGCATGATATGGGCGCGTTTTCGATCATTGCATCCGACAGTCAGGCCATGGGCCGGGTGGGCGAGGTTCTGATCCGCACCTGGCAGACAGCGGACAAGATGAAGAAACAGCGCGGCAGACTGCCCGAAGAAACGGGCGACAACGACAATATGCGCGTGCGGCGGTACATCGCAAAATACACGATCAACCCGGCCATCGCGCATGGGATCGGGCACGAAATTGGCAGTATCGAAGAAGGCAAGCGCGCTGATCTGGTGCTGTGGAATCCGGCATTTTTTGGCGTGAAGCCGGAAATGGTCCTGCTGGGCGGCACGATTGCGATGGCGCAGATGGGCGACCCGAATGCGTCGATCCCGACGCCGCAGCCGGTCTATAGCCGCCCGATGTTCGGGGCGTATGGGCGATCGGTTGAAAATTCTGCCGTGACCTTTGTCAGTGCCGCCGCGCAGGATGCGGGGATTGGCGACAGGCTGGGGTTGGCGAAGCAGACGCTGGCCGTGACCAACACACGGGGGATCAGCAAGCGCGATCTGAAGCTGAACGACGCCCTACCGCAGATCGAGGTGCATCCCGAAACCTACGAGGTCCGCGCGGATGGGGAACTGTTGACCTGCCAGCCGGCCGAGGTTCTGCCGATGGCGCAGCGGTACTTCATGTTCTGAAACAGACCCTTTGTATCGCCCGGCGGCACCGCCGGGCAGCCCCCGACCGCCCCCATGGGCGGGGGCTTCACCCCCACCCGCGGCCGGGGACCGCCCTTTGCAATGAGACCACCATGCTCAAGGCACATACATACAACGATCACGGGCACAGCCCGGCGGCGGACAGCCTCACCCTGACCTATGAGGCGCGGTTTTTGCGGCGCAAGGTTCTGACCACCGATGGCGGGGCGCAGGTTCTGGTGGACCTGCCGCAGACCACGTCGCTGAACCACGGGGGGCGGCTGCCCACGGAGACGGGCGAGATTGAAATCCTTGCCGCGCCGGAACCTTTGCTGGAGGTGACGGGCGATCATCTGTTGCGGCTGGCCTGGCATATCGGGAACCGCCACATGCCCTGTCAGATCGAGGGCGCGCGCCTGCTGATCCAGCAGGACCATGTGATCCGGGACATGCTGGAAAAACTGGGGGCTTCCCTGCGCGACGTGACCGAGCCCTTTACCCCCGAAGGCGGCGCATATGGTCATGGACGCACGCATTCCCATGCCCACTGAGGCGCAGATC
>JAOXSC010000171.1 GCA_025800215.1 Marinibacterium sp. | reverse complement strand
TTTGGAGCGGGTAACGGGAATCGAACCCGTAACTTAAGCTTGGGAAGCTCGCGTGATACCTTTTCACCATACCCGCGCTCGTGAGGGAGGGGATTAGGTCAATCCGCAGCAGGGGTCAAGCGGGGTTTGTGCATTTCATGGCCGCACCCCGCATGGACCGCCCCCTCAGCCCGGCCATCGCGCCTGATAGAGGTTGATCACGGCAGGCATCCGCACCCCGTCCGGGGTGTCATAGGCGCGGAACGTGTCGGTGATGCTGTCGCGGATGGCGTCGGCATCGTCTTTGGTGCCGTTGAAATGCTCCATGACGCGGGACACGGCGCCGACATTGGTGCACATGCGGGCGGCGCCTTCGGGCCCGCCGGCCGGGGTCAGGTGCAGCGACACCGGCTCGCCCGTGGCGTCAAGCCCGGCGGCATGCAAGAGGCCCAGCACCCGGTCGAGATCATGAAAGGCCATCGGTCCGGGGGCGTTGCGGTCGGTCTTGGGCGGGCGGCCCAGACGGTTGACGGCGGCGATGAAAGGGTCGCGGAACCACGGGTTCCCGTCCAGAGGGCCCCAGGCGGCAAAGGTCATCACCGCGCCGGGCGCCAGGGCGCGGGCCATATTGGCGAAGGCCGCGCCGCTGTCTTCGAAGAACATCACCCCAAAGCGCGATGTGATGGCATCCGCACTTTCTGATTTGAAATCATGGGTCTGCGCGTCGGTGTTCAACGTGTTGATCTGGGCTGCGCCATGGGCTCGGGCGCGTTCCATCGCGCGATCCAGAAAGGGTTGCGAGATGTCGATGCCGGTCACATGCCCGTCCGCTCCGACCCGGTCGGCGATCGCCAGCAGGCTGGCGCCGGTGCCGCAGCCAATGTCGAGCACGCGCATGCCGGGACGCAGATCGGCACGTTCGAGCACAAGATCCAGCACAGGCGCCAGCGCAGTGTCCAGATCATCTTCGAACCGCAGCCATTTGGCGCCTGCGGGCGAACTGCTCCAGAAATCCTTTTGCTGGGCATTGGGGCTGGTCATGGTCGCGGTGTCCTTTGCAAGTGCTGGCGTGCATTGAAGGGCAGAACGGCGGCCGGGGCAAGCGGGGGACGCCTCCGGACGCGATGCCTTATGCGCGCCTCGGGCGGCGACCTTTTATGCGCGCCTCCGGCGGCGACGCCCGCCGCCGCCCTCGCTTTCGCCGCCGGTGTTGAAGCTGACGTCGGGCAGGGTGACCACCGTGCTCAGTTCGGGGAACGGATCGGTCTTGTGCGGGATGGCGTTGGCGTTGACAAAATGCTCCTGAAACTTGGGCTCGATCGCGGTTTCGACCTTGGTGATCTGGCCCACCACGGTTTCGATCTCGGCCCGCGCATCGGTGTTGCAGAGCGCAATGCGCGCGCCCGTGCCCGCCGCGTTGCCCGCGCTTGTCACCTTGTCCAGCGGCGCATCCGGGATCATGCCCAGCACCATCGCGTGCTTGGTCGAAATATGCGCCCCGAAGGCCCCGGCCAGAACCACCCGGTCCACCTTGTCCACGCCCATTTCATCCATCAACAGCCGCGCCCCGGCATAGAGCGCCGATTTGGCCAGCTGGATGGCACGGATGTCGCCCTGGGTGACGGTGATCCGGGGGCCGCCTTCGGCGCTGCCGTCATGGATGAGATAGGAATAGGTGCGGCCTTCGGGCAGCATGCGCGGGGTGCCGGTGGCCTCGGGCGATCCAAGCAGGCCCGACGGATCCAGAAGGCCGGCGATGCGCAGCTCGGCCACCGCTTCGATGATGCCCGATCCGCAGATGCCGGTGATCCCGGTGGTGGCGATGGCCGCGTCAAACCCGTCTTCGTCCGACCACAGTTCCGATCCGATCACGCGAAAGCGCGGGGTCTTGGTGACCGGGTCGATCTCGATCCGTTCGATGGCGCCGGGCGCGGCGCGCTGCCCGCTCGAGATCTGCGCGCCTTCAAAGGCGGGGCCGGTGGGCGACGAACAGGCCAGCACGCGGCTGGTGTTGCCCAGCAGGATTTCGGCATTGGTGCCCACATCGACGATCAGCACCAGATCGTCGGATTTGCCGGGCTCTTCGGACAGGGCGACGGCGGCGGCATCGGCCCCCACATGGCCCGCGATGCAGGGCAGCACATAGATCTGGGCGTTTTCGTTCATCACGTTCAGATCCAGATCCCGCGCGCTGAGTGCCACCGCTTCGGATGTGGCCAGCGCAAAGGGCGCCTGTCCCAGCTCGACCGGGTCGATCCCCAGCAGCAGGTGGTGCATCACCGGGTTGCAGACAAACACGGTTTCCAGGATCTGGAAGGGGCGGATGCCCGCTTCGGTGGCGATGACCTCGGTCAGCCCGTTGATGGCGTTGCGCACCGCGCCGGTCATTTCCTTGTCGCCGCCGGGGTTCATCATGGAATAGGACACGCGGCTCATCAGATCTTCGCCAAAGCGGATCTGCGGGTTCATCACCCCCGAAGACGTCACCACCGTGCCATTGCGCAGATCGCACAGATGTGCGGCGATCGTGGTCGAGCCAAGGTCGATGGCCAGCCCATAGATCCGGTCATCGGTGAGACCCGGCCAGATTTCCGTCACCCGGTGGGCGGTGTCGCGGTGGCCCCTGTGCAGGGCCACGGTGATCTTCCAGTCGCCTTTGCGCAGCACGGTCTGCAGGCGGGTCAGGATGGTCAGATCGGCGGTGATGCCGTCAATGTCCCACTGATCCTTGAGCGCGCGTTCCAACCGTTCAAGATCGCCGGTGGGCACGTGCATGTCGGGCTCGGTGACCTCGACGTAATAGAGCTTGGTTGCGGGGGCCATGGTGATGTCGCGGGCGCTGGCGGCCTTGCGCACGACTTGACGGTGCACCTGGCTTTCGGGGGGGACGTCGATGACGATGTCGCCCTGCACGGTAGCCTGACAGCCCAGGCGGCGGCCTTCCTTGAGGCCGCGTTTCTGGTCATAGCGTTCTTCCACCGCGTTCCATTCGGACAGCGCCGTGTCGCGCACGGTGACGCCATGTTTGGGAAATTCGCCATAGGACGGGGTGATCTGGCATTTCGAACAGATGCCGCGCCCGCCACAGACCGAATCAAGATCCACGCCCAGCTGGCGCGCCGCCGTCAGAACCGGGGTGCCCACCGGGAAATGCCCGCGTTTGCCCGACGGGGTAAAGACGACAAGGGGATCGGTGGTCATGGGCTGGCTCCGCTCAGGGCTGGGAAGATGACGCGCAGGATAGGGCAATCGCGGCGCTTGGAAAGCCGATTACCGTCATTTTGTCGCAGATCAACGGCAAAGCGCGCCCTGGCACGGCCCGATCGCACGGGACGTGCGGGAAATGCCGGGCGCGGACCTTACCCCACGCCGCGTGCGTGAAAGATGAACCCCAGCGTGTTCAGCAACAGTTGCGCGGCCAGCACCGACGTGCTGCCGGTGGGGTCGTAGTCGGGGGCGACCTCGACCAGATCAAGGCCCACGACCTCGTGCCGCTGTGCCACGGCCTGCATCAGCTCGAGCACCTCGTAGTACAGGAACCCGCCATGGCTTGGCGTGCCGGTGCCCGGCGCGATGGACGGGCAGAAGGCGTCGATGTCGATGGTGATATAGACGCGCGCCCCGGCGGGGATGCGCGCGGCCAGCGCGTCGGTTCCCAGTGTGCGGGCCTGACGCACCGACAGGATGTCGGCGCCGCGCGCGCGGGCGTCTTCATAGCCTTCGCGCGCGGTTGAGCTCACATTGCGGATGCCCACCTGGGTCAGCCCGGTCACATAGTCCTGTTCAGAGGCGCGCCGCATCGGGTTGCCGTGACCATGGCGCACGCCGTGGCGTTCATCGACAAAGTCCAGATGCGCGTCGATCTGCAGGATATGGATCGGCCCCTGAGCGTCAAAGGCGCGGATGACGGGGATGTTGATGGAATGGTCTCCGCCGATCACCACGGGCAGAGCGCCTGCATTGAGGATCGCGCGCACGCCGGTTTCGATATTGGCGTGGCTCTGTTCGGTGTCGGTATGCACGATGTCGGCATCGCCGATATCGACGATGCGCACGCTGCCGGGCAGATAGGTCGCGTCATCTTCGTGATCATAGGCGCCCGCATGGCCAAAGCTGAACAGGGTCGATGCCTCGCGCACTGCGCGCGGCCCGAACCGCGCGCCGGATCGCCACTGCGTCCCCGCATCAAAGGGTGCACCCAGGATCGCGGCATCGGCGTCGATGGCCGACCAGTCGGCCACGTAGGGCCGCTTGCCAAAGGTCGAAATCCCCACAAAGGGCAGATCCAGCCGCCCGCCTTCATACCCGTGTCCCGCCATCCCGTGCCCCTGTCATTCAGTGTGGTCCTTGCCGCGCATTGGGCACACGCGCGGGGCGCAGGGCAAGAGGCATCGGCCCGCATCGCGACGCAGCGCTTCATTCATGGGCACCGCTTGGGGGCTTTCCCCTGCGCAGGAGACATGCAATAGGACCATGCCAAACACTCTCATCCAAGGAGCACGCCGATGGAGATTCGTGAGGCCCTCACCTTTGACGATGTATTGCTTGTCCCCGCGGCGTCTTCTGTGCTGCCGGCGGATGCCGATACCCAGACGCGTGTCACCCGTCAGATTTCTCTGAACATCCCGCTGCTGTCGAGCGCGATGGACACCGTGACCGAAGCCCGCATGGCCATTGCCATGGCGCAGGCCGGTGGCATGGGCGTCATTCACCGCAACCTTGATATCGAAGCGCAGGCGCGCGAAGTGCGCCGGGTGAAGCGCTTTGAAAGCGGCATTGTCTACAACCCGATCACCCTTGGTGCCGATCAGACGCTGGCCGACGCCAAGGCGCTGCGCGAACGCTACAACGTGTCGGGCTTTCCGGTGGTGGATGGCGATGGCCGCGTGGTGGGCATCGTGACCAACCGCGACATGCGCTTTGCCAATGCCGATGACACGCCGGTGCGCCTGATGATGACGACCGACAATCTGGCGGTGCTGCATGAACCGGCCGACCGCGAAGAAGCGATCAGCCTGATGAAGGCGCGCCGCATCGAAAAGCTGCTGGTGACCGACCGCGACGGCAAGCTGACCGGGCTGCTGACCCTCAAGGACACCGAACAGTCAGTGCTGAACCCGACGGCCTGCAAGGACGGGCTGGGCCGTCTGCGCGTGGCGGCGGCCTCGACAGTGGGGGATGCGGGGTTCGAACGCTCCGAACAGCTGGTGGATGCCGGCGTCGACATGATCGTGATCGACACCGCGCATGGCCATTCCGAAGGCGTCGCACGCGCGGTAGAGCGCGCCAAGGCCCTGTCGAACGAGGTTCAGATCGTCGCGGGCAACGTGGCCACCGCCGAAGCCACCCGCGCGCTGATTGACGCGGGCGCCGATGCGATCAAGGTGGGGATCGGGCCGGGCTCGATCTGTACCACGCGGATGGTGGCGGGCGTGGGCGTGCCCCAGTTGACCGCGATCATGGATTGCGCGGCGGCGTCGGGCGATGTGCCGGTGATCGCCGATGGCGGCATCAAGTTCTCGGGCGATTTTGCCAAGGCGATCGCGGCCGGCGCGTCCTGTGCGATGGTCGGCAGCATGATCGCGGGCACCGATGAAAGCCCGGGCGAGGTGATCCTGTATCAGGGCCGCAGCTTCAAAAGCTATCGTGGCATGGGCAGCCTGGGCGCGATGGCGCGTGGCTCGGCCGACCGCTATTTCCAGAAGGATGCGGCCAGTGACAAACTGGTGCCCGAAGGGATCGAAGGGCAGGTGCCCTACAAGGGCAGCGCCACCACCGTGATCCACCAGCTGGTGGGCGGTCTGCGCGCGGCCATGGGCTATACCGGCAACGCCACCGTGGACGATATGCGCCGCAACTGCAATTTCGTGAAGATCACCGGCGCGGGGCTCAAGGAAAGCCATGTGCATGATGTGCAGATCACCCGCGAAGCGCCCAACTACCGGATGATGTGATCGCCTCATGACACCCGGAGCCCGCGTCGCGGCGGCCATCGACATTCTGGATGACATCCTGTCGGGCCGCCCGGCCGAACAGTGCCTGACCAACTGGGCCCGCCGCAGCCGCTTTGCAGGGTCCAAGGACCGCGCGGCGATCCGTGATCACGTGTTCGACGCGCTGCGCTGCAAACGATCCTTTGCCGCGCAGGGCGGCGCGATGACCGGGCGCGGGCTGATGATCGGTGCGCAGCGCGCGGGGGGGCTTGACCCGTCCGAGCTGTTTACCGGCGACGGCCATGCGCCTGCGCCCCTTGGTGCGGATGATCCGCAAGGCCGCGATCCCCGGCCGGGGGCCGAGGCGCTGGATCTGCCAGACTGGCTCTGGCCGCGCATGGCCGCGCAATATGGCGACGGGCTGGCACCGATCGGAACGGCGCTGCAACACCGCGCGCCGGTACATCTGCGGGTGAACCTGCGCAAGGGCGATCTGGCCGTAGCGCAGGCGGCGCTTGCGGGTGAAGGCATCATCACCGAACCGCACCCCGCCAGCGCCTCTGCGCTTGAGGTGACCGAAGGCGCGCGCCGTCTGCGCCAGTCGCGCGCCTATCAGGATGGTCTGGTCGAGCTGCAGGATGCCGCCAGCCAGGCGGTGGTGGACAGCCTGCCGCTGACAGACGGGATGCAGGTGCTTGATCTTTGCGCGGGCGGCGGGGGCAAATCGCTGGCCATGGCGGCGCGCGCGCGTCTGACGCTGTCGGCGCATGACAAGTTTCCGCAGCGCATGCGCGATCTGCCCGAACGGGCGCGGCGCGCAGGGGTCAAGGTTGAGATCCTCAAACCGGGGGCGCTGCGCGGGGGCTATGACCTTGTGCTGTGTGATGTGCCGTGTTCGGGCAGCGGGGCGTGGCGGCGCAATCCCGAAGGCAAATGGCTGCTTGATGACGATGCGCTGCAGGATCTGACGGGCGTGCAGGCCGGAATTCTGGACGACGCGACACGGCTTGTGCGGCCCGGAGGGGTGCTGGTCTATGTGACCTGCTCGCTTTTGCGGGATGAAAATGATGCGCAGGTGGATGCGTTTCTGGCCCGGCATCCGGGCTGGCAGGCGGGGCATCGGCAAAGCTGGGTACCTGGGGCGGGGACGGATGGGTTCTATTGCGCCCATTTGACTCGCGCGTAGGTTGAGCTTAGGCTCGATTTTGCCTGTTTGTGAGCGTTAAAGATCTCCAGCCGTTAAGCACGGTTTAACACTTCGGGCGCAAAACCGAGGGGCCATGCCTTGCCAGGAGCTTCTGACGTGTTTGATCACAGCCCGGACCCCGAACTGACCTTTGGGCATATCGACAGGCGCGTCATGCGCCTGCTGTGGCTGATGCTGGCGGGCCTTTCGGTCCTGTGTTGGGCGATCTGGCTTGCGCCTGTGGGCGCGGTCGAACTGGCGGGGATCCTGTCGGGTGTGCTGCTGACGGTGGCGCCTGCGGTGGCGTGCCTGATGATCTTCGGGGAACAGTATCTCAGCCGCAGGGCGTTTCGGATCGTTGCCGATGTGGTGGCGCATGATCATGCGCCTGGTCTGGTGACGGATGGTGACGGGTTGGTGCGCGCGCATAATCAGGCCGCGGCCGACCGGTTTCAGGGTGTGGCGGACGGCGAAACGCTTGCCCGGGTGCTGCGCGGGCTCGTCGCAAACCCGGCCGCACTGCTTTATCGGATGCAGCGCAAGGCAAGGATCAAACGTTCGGCCAGCGAAGATGTAGCGACACCCAAGGGCCATGTCCGCGTGTCGGTACATGCGTTCGGGGATCAGCGATTTGTCTGGCGGATCGAGGATCTGCCGGGGGACGGGGCGGGGCTTGGCAGCAGCCTGCCGATCCTGCTGGCGCGCGCGGACGGGGCGATCCTGCGCATGAACGATGCCGCGCGCGAGCTGTTGGGCACCGACCCCAGCAACCTGTCGCAGATTCTGCCACCGCAACCGGTGCAGCCGGGGATGATCATCGAAATCACCACCCGGTCGGGCCCGGCCGATGTGGTCTTTGCCCAGCATCAGCGCGGCGATGGCCGGCGCGAGATCTGCCTGCTGGCGGTGCCGCAGGGCAGTATCTCCATCGGCAAGGACATGTTCGAATCGCTGCCGGTTCCGCTTGTCAAACTGTCACCCGATGGTGCGGTTCTGGCGGCCAACCGCATGGCGGTGGGCATGATCGGTCGCGCCGGCGCCGCGCCCGCGCGGATCGAAGACGTGCTGATCGGGCAGGGGCGCTCGATCGAAGATTGGCTCAAGGACACCCTGACCCGCCACCCCGCGCCGCAGGCCGAGGTGCTGGAACTCAGCGGCCGCGATCAGGAGGCCTATGTCCAGGTCACGCTCAGCCGCGTGCTCGAAGACGGTGAGGTGCGGCTCATTGGCGTGCTGAACGACGCCACCGAGCTCAAGACGCTCGAAGCGCAGTTCGTGCAAAGCCAGAAGATGCAGGCCATCGGCCAGCTTGCCGGTGGTGTGGCGCATGACTTTAACAATCTTTTGACAGCAATTTCAGGGCATTGCGATCTGCTCTTGCTGCGGCACGATCAGAATGATGGCGACTATGCGGATCTTATCCAGATCAACCAGAACGCCAATCGCGCGGCCGCTCTGGTGGGACAGCTTCTTGCGTTTTCGCGCAAACAGACGCTGCGGCCCGAGGTGCTGGATCTGCGCGACACGCTGTCGGATCTGACACATCTTCTGAACCGGCTGGTGGGCGAAAAGGTGGTGCTGACCCTCAGCCACGATCCGGTCCTTCGGCCGATCCGGGTGGACAAGCGGCAGCTGGAACAGGTTCTGATGAACCTTGTCGTCAATGCCCGCGATGCCATGCCGGGCGGCGGCGAGATCCGGATCGAAACCCAGGATGTGACGGTGACAGAACCCATCGAGCGCGACCGTGCGCGGGTGCCGGTGGGCGAATATGTCGTGGTCCGCGTGCGCGACGAAGGGACCGGCATCGCTCCGGGCAAGATCAGCAAGGTGTTCGAGCCCTTCTATACAACCAAGCGCACCGGCGAAGGCACCGGGCTGGGCCTGTCCACGGCCTATGGCATCATCAAGCAGACGGGCGGTTTCATCTTTGTCGACAGCGAAATCGGCAGCGGAACCTGCTTTACCATCTACCTGCCGGTTTTCAGCGCCGAGCCCGACGTGCCGCAACCCAAGGCCCCGGTGACCGAACAGGCCGCGCCAGCGCGGGGCGAAGGTGTGGTGCTGCTGGTCGAAGATGAACCCCCCGTCCGCGCCTTTGCATCGCGCGCGCTCCGGCTGCGGGGCTATACCGTGCTCGAAGCCGATTGCGCCGAAGAAGCGCTGGCCCGGCTCGAAGATCCGGGCCTGTCGGTTGATATTTTCATCACCGATGTGGTCATGCCGGGCATGGATGGGCCGACCTGGGTGCGCAAGGCGCTGCAGGATCGGCCGGATGTGCGGGTGGTCTTCGTCTCGGGCTATACCGAAGGGGCCCTGTCCGAAGCCGACGAGGCCATTCCGAACTCTGTCTTTCTGCCAAAACCGTTTTCTCTCAATCAGTTGACGGAAACGGTTTATGAACAGCTTCACTAGGAGCGCGGGCTTAAATAGCCCGCTCCAAGGTCTGTAAACCCAACATTAACCACTCGCCCCGCACCATGTTCCGAGAATATCGGTTGTAATGTTCTCCTTTTGATCCCATAAAGAACAAGAGGCGAACAAAGCAGCAATTGCCGCCCGGCTTCGGGTGTGACACAAACGACAGGACCGGGAACATGGCAGATCTATTGACGATGAGCAGCAAGAAAGACAGCGACAAGCAAAAGGCGCTCGACAGCGCTCTGGCCCAGATCGAACGGCAGTTCGGCAAGGGTTCGATCATGAAACTGGGCGGCGAAAATGCCATTCAGGAGATCGCGGCCAGCTCGACCGGCTCTCTGGGGTTGGATATCGCGCTCGGAATCGGCGGGCTGCCGATGGGACGGATCATCGAAATTTACGGGCCCGAAAGCTCGGGCAAGACCACGCTGACGCTGCACTGCATCGCCGAGCAGCAGAAACGCGGCGGCGTCTGTGCCTTTGTTGATGCCGAACACGCGCTCGATCCGCTTTACGCGCGCAAGCTGGGCGTTGATCTTGACGAGCTGCTGATCAGTCAGCCCGACACCGGCGAGCAGGCGCTTGAGATCACCGATACGCTGGTGCGCTCGGGCGCGGTGAACATGGTGGTTGTCGATTCCGTGGCCGCCCTGACACCGAAATCGGAACTCGAAGGCGACATGGGCGACAGCAATGTGGGCGTCCAGGCCCGCCTGATGAGCCAGGCCATGCGCAAGCTGACCGGCTCGATCAGCCGGTCCAACTGCATGGTCATCTTCATCAATCAGATCCGCATGAAGATCGGTGTGATGTTCGGCAGCCCCGAAACGACCACCGGCGGCAATGCGCTGAAATTCTACAGCTCGGTGCGGCTTGATATCCGGCGCATCGGCCAGATCAAGGACCGCGACGAGGTCGTCGGCAACCAGACCAAGGTGAAGGTGGTCAAGAACAAGGTGGCGCCACCCTTCAAGCAGGTGGAATTCGACATCATGTATGGCGAAGGCATCTCGAAAATGGGCGAGCTGCTGGATCTGGGCGTCAAGGCCGGGGTGGTCGACAAAGCCGGCGCCTGGTTCAGCTATGGTGACGAACGCATCGGGCAGGGGCGCGAAAACGCCAAGCAATATCTGCGGGACAATCCGCGCACCGCACTTGATATCGAAGACAAGATCCGCGGCGCCCACGGGCTGGAATTCGACATGCCCCCCGGCGAAAAAGAGGATGACGACATCCTCGAGGCGTGATCGCGCAGGCGTGAGCAGGGCGGGCCGGATCCCGGCCTGCTTTTCACCGTCCAGCCTGTGGACAGCATCGCGCCCCTTGGGTAGACCGGTCCGGACCAACGACAACTGACCGGACCGTGCCAAAATGCCGACGCTGAACGATATCCGTTCGACCTTTCTGTCCTATTTCGAACGCCAGGGGCACGAGGTTGTGGCCAGCTCTCCGCTGGTGCCGCGCAATGACCCGACGCTGATGTTCACCAATTCGGGCATGGTGCAGTTCAAGAACCTGTTCACCGG
>JAOXSC010000169.1 GCA_025800215.1 Marinibacterium sp. | reverse complement strand
CTGGGGGCAATGCTGGGGGCCACCTGGATTTCCATGCTGGGCGCTGGCATCGGCACCGGGCTGGCGTGGCTGTCATCTTCCATACTGGTCCCTGCGGCCATCGCCAGGATGACCAGAACAACATTTCCCATCACATGCTCCTGCTCGTCCGCTGCCGGTTTCGGTTGGCCTTTGGTTCGCCGTCTTGATTGGATCGCGCGGTGGCGCCCCAAATGCGCGGCATTGACTGCAGCGGCCCGGCCATGGCGCAGTGCCCTGCCACACCCGGTCGGCCCTGAATATAGGCGGGTTTGGTGCAAATTGAAATGCGCGGCTGTCTAAACTTTGTCCGATCGGCGGGATCTGGCGGGATCTGGCGGGGCGCACCGCGGCGCATCGGGGCAACGGGCGCTTGAACAAACCCGTTCAGCCCGCTAACGAGCATCTCATGCAGATCATCCGGGACCATCAGTTCATCGCCCCCGAAAACCGCGGCGCCAGCGCTGCCATCGGCAATTTCGACGGGGTGCATCTGGGCCATCAGTCGGTCATCGACATGGCGCGGCAGGCCGCACCGGCCGCCCCGCTGGCCGTGCTGACATTCGAGCCGCACCCGCGCGCCTATTTCGCCCCCGACGCGGCCCCCTTTCGCCTCATGAGCCCCGAAGCCCGCGCCACCCGGCTGGGCAAGCTAGGGGTCGACCGGATCTATGAACTGCAATTCAACGCCGCCATGGCCGCACTTGGCGCCGAAGAGTTCGTGCGCCGCGTCATCGTCGACGGGCTGGGCCTGTGCCACGTGGTGGTGGGCGCCGATTTCCGCTTTGGCAATGGGCGCGAAGGCGACGCCGAAACGCTGCAGCGGCTGGGGCGCGAGCTTGGCTTTGGCGTGACCGTGGCGCCGCTGCTGCAGGGATCGGAACACACCGTGTCGTCAACCGCGATCCGCACCGCGCTCAGCGACGGCCGGCCGCGCGATGCGGCGTCCATGCTGGGGCACTGGCACCGGATCGAAGGCCCGGTGATCGGCGGCGAACAGCGCGGGCGCGAGCTGGGTTTTCCCACCGCCAACATGTCCATCGACGGGCTGCACCCGCCCGCCTTTGGGGTCTATGCGGTGCTGGTCGATGTGCTCGATGGTCCGCATGCGGGCAGCTATCACGGCGCCGCCAGCATGGGCGTGCGCCCGATGTTCGGTGAAAACCGCCCCAATCTGGAAACCTTCCTGTTCGATTTCTCGGGCGATCTTTATGGCGCCACCCTGTCGGTGGGTCTGGTCGAGCATCTGCGCCCCGAAGCCAGGTTCGACGGGCTTGATGCGCTGATCGCCCAGATGGATGCCGACTGCGCCCGTGCGCGCGACATCCTTGCCGCGCTATGAGCGACCCGATCGCGCCCAAGGGGCTCGCCCCCCGCTATTGGGAGCGTAAACCGCTCGACAAGATGAACCGCGCCGAATGGGAAGGCCTCTGTGACGGCTGCGGCAAATGCTGTCTGAACAAGCTCGAAGACGCCGACACGGGCGAGGTTGCCCTGACCCGCGTGGCCTGCCGGTTGCTGGATGACGCCACCTGCCGCTGCGCGCAGTATGACATCCGCCACCAGTTCGTGCCCGATTGCATCGTGCTGAAGCCGTCCAATATCGACGGCCACGCCTATTGGATGCCGCAGACCTGCGCCTATCGGCTGCTCTGGGAAGGCAAGCCGCTATATGACTGGCACCCGCTGATCACCGGGCGTGCCGACAGCGTGCACGAGGCCGGGATTTCGATGCGTGGCCAGACCCTGTCGGAATTCGACACCCCCGAAGAGGATTGGGAAGACCACATCATCGAAGAACCGGTCTGACCCGGCCTACGCCGTGTCCGCAAACAGCCTGCGCAGTTCGGCCACCGTCTGCACCGGATGGGTGATCGGCACCATATGCCCGGCCCCCTTGATCACCGCCTGTCGCGCATGCGGCAGATAGCGGTTCACCCCATCCAGAACCGGCGGCATCGTGTCATGGGTCTGATCCCCGCGCAGCAGCAGCACCGGCATGGTCACCGC
>JAOXSC010000168.1 GCA_025800215.1 Marinibacterium sp. | reverse complement strand
CGTGCGGGCATCCCAGCAGGCGTGCTGAATATCCTGCCTTCCTCCCGGTCTTCCGACATTGGGAAAGAGTTCTGCGAAAACCCCGCCGTGCGCAAGCTGACCTTTACCGGCTCGACCGAAGTGGGGCGCATCCTGCTCAAGCAGGCCGCCGACAGCGTGATGAAATGCTCGATGGAGCTGGGCGGCAACGCGCCCTTCATCGTGTTTGACGATGCCGATCTGGATGCCGCCGTCGAAGGCGCGATGATGTGCAAGTTCCGCAACAACGGCCAGACCTGCGTCTGTGCCAACCGGATCTATGTGCAGGCCGGGGTCTATGACGCCTTTGCCGAGAAACTCAAAGCCGCGGTCGAAGCGCTGACGGTCGGCGATGGCCTGACCGAAGGCACCACCACCGGCCCTCTGATCAACCAGGGCGCTGTCGAAAAGGTGCAGGAACACCTGCAGGACGTGGTCGCCAAGGGCGGCGCGGTTCTGACCGGCGGTCTGCCGCATGATCTGGGCGGGACGTTCTTTCAGCCCACCGTGGTCACCGGCGTCACCCAGGACATGCTGGTGGCGCAGGATGAAACCTTTGGCCCGCTGGCGCCGCTGTTCAAGTTCGAAGACGAAGACGAAGTCATCGCCATGGCCAATGACACGATCTTCGGGCTGGCATCCTATTTCTACGCCAAGGATCTCAGCCGGGTCTACAAGGTGGCCGAAGCGCTGGAATATGGCATCGTGGGCGTCAACACGGGCATCATCTCGACCGAAGTCGCGCCCTTTGGCGGCATCAAGCAATCGGGCCTGGGCCGCGAAGGCAGCCATCACGGGATCGAAGATTACCTTGAAATGAAATATGTCTGCCTGAGCGTCTGACATCCATCGCCACGGATGCGCGCCGGGGATCGTTTTTTGCAAAGATCCCGGCGCGTGTTGCACAGGCGTTACAAAAGCCGGGCACTCCCTGTCGCGCCAGAGATAGGGGGTTTTCAATGTCCATACGTTTCGCATGCATGACATCGGTCATCGCACTGGCGGCGGCACCTGCCGTTGCCGAGATGAATTTCAACCGGATCGCGTCCTTCCCGGTGGTGCAGAACCTGCCCGAAGGCGCCGACATTGCGACCGAAACCTCGCCCGAGATCATCGCCGCCACCGCAGACGGGATGACACTGGTCTATACCGACAGCCCGCTGGGCGCGATCGGCATGATCGACATCACCGACCCCGCCGCGCCCAAACCGCTGGGTTCCATGGATCTGGGCGGCGAACCCACATCCGTGGCCGTGATCGGTGCGACCGGCTTTGTCGGGGTGAACACCTCGGACAGCTATACCGCGCCGTCGGGCCGGCTGGTGTCGGTGGACATCACCGGGCAGACCGAAACCGGCGCCTGTGATCTGGGCGGTCAGCCCGACAGCATCGCCGCCGCTCCGGACGGGTCGTTCATTTCGGTGGCCATCGAAAACGAACGTGACGAAGACCTCAATGACGGGGTGATCCCGCAGCTTCCCGCAGGGTCGCTGATCATGGTCCCGCTGGCCGATGGCGCGCTGGATTGTGCGGCGATGAAGACGGTGGACCTGACCGGGCTGGCCGACATCGCGCCCACCGATCCCGAACCGGAATTCGTGGACATCAACGGGCTGGGCGAAACCGTCATCACGCTGCAGGAAAACAACCATATGGTTGTGGTCGACAGGGACGGCACCGTGATCAGCCATTTTTCGGCCGGTGCCGTGGATCTGACCGGCATCGACGCCACCGACGAACGGGGCGCGCTGATCTTTGACGAAGACCAGCCCGGCCGCCTGCGCGAACCCGATGCGGTGAAATGGATTGATGACGATCATTTCGCCACCGCCAATGAAGGCGATTACAACGGCGGGTCGCGCGGCTGGACGATCTTCCACAAGGATGGCAACACCGTTTACGAAAACGGCACCGGGTTTGAACAGGCGATCATCCAGATCGGCCACTACCCGGACAAACGCTCGGACAGCAAAGGCGTAGAGCCCGAAAGCGTGACCGCCGCCACATTCGGCGGCACGCCGCTGATCTTCGTGGGCGCCGAACGCGCATCGGTCGTGGGTGTCTATGACGCCACCGATCCCGCCAACCCGGTGCTGCGGCAGCTGCTGCCTTCGGGTGTGGGCCCCGAAGGCTATGTGACCATCCCCGACCGCAACCTGCTGGTGTCGGCCAATGAAAAGGATCTGATCGAAGATGGCGGCCCGCGCGCCCATGTGATGATCTATGAATATCAGGACGCTCCGGCCAGCTATCCGCACCTGACGTCGGACGGCATGGACACCCTGACCGGCTGGGGCGCGATTTCGGGTATGGTCGCGGATGACGACGGCATGATCTATGCGGTGAATGACAGCTTTTACAGCTTTCAGCCGACGATCTTCAAGATCGACCCAAGCCAGACCCCGGCCCGCATCACCGATGCGATCCGCGTGACCCGCAAGGGCTATCCCGCACAGAAGATCGACATGGAAGGCATCACGCTCGACGGCAAGGGCGGGTTCTGGATCGCATCAGAAGGGCGCACCGACCGGGTCACCCCGCATGCGATCTACAACGTGTCGGGCGATGGTGAGATCAAGAAGGAAATCGGCCTGCCCGCCGATCTGATGAAGGTCGAAAAGCGCTTTGGCTTCGAAGGCATCACCCGCATCGGTGACACCCTGTGGATGGCCGTCCAGCGCGAATGGAAAGACGACCCCAAGAACCACGTCAAGCTGGTGGCCTACAACATCGAAACCGGTGACTGGGGCGCGGTGCACTACCCCAAGGCCGAGCCCGCAACCGGCTGGGTCGGGCTGTCGGACATCGTGGCCCATGGCGATCACGTCTATATCATCGAGCGCGACAACCAGCATGATTTCCGCGCCGTGACCAAAAAGGTCTATCGCGTCCCCGCCGCCGACATGGTACCCGCGCCTCTGGGCGGTGACCTGCCGGTGGTCAGCAAGCAAGAGGTCCGTGACCTCATCCCCGACCTGACCGCGACGGGGGGCTATGTGCTCGACAAGATCGAAGGCATCGCCATCCTGCCGGCCACGGGCGAGGCGTTCATCTCCACCGACAATGACGGCGTCGATGATGCGTCGGGCGAAACAATGTTCTTTTCCATCGGCACCGTGAACTGACACGCCTGATCCTCTGACATCCTGCAAAGGCCCCCGCAGCGGGGCCTTTTTTCATGTGCGGGCCCGCCCCTCTCAGGCCTCGCACCGATCTGGACCAGTTTGTATAAACAGGTTAGGCATTTGGACATGACATCCGACCAGATGATCCTTTTTGGCCTGTTTGGCGCGGTCTTTGCCCTGCTGCTCTGGGGGCGGTTCCGCAATGATCTGGTGGCCTTTGGCGCGCTGCTGGCCGGCGTGGTCCTGCAGGTGATCCCGGCTGCGGATGCCTTTGCCGGGTTTGGCCACCCCGCCACCGTGGTGGTGGCACTGGTGCTGGTGGTGTCGGCGGGGCTGGTGCGATCGGGGGCGGTGTTTCTGATCACCCGCACTCTGGTCGACCCCGCGCGCGGTCTGGGCGCGCATATCGCGCTGATGGGCAGCGTGGGGGCGGTGCTGTCGGCCTTCATGAACAACGTGGCCGCGCTGGCGCTGCTGATGCCGGTGGACATCCAGACCGCGTCCAAGGCCGGGCGGCTGGCGCGCCTGTCGCTGATGCCACTGTCGTTCTGCACCATTCTGGGCGGCATGGTAACGCTGATCGGCACGCCCCCCAACATCATCATCGCCGGGATCCGCGAAGACAAGCTGGGCGAAAGCTTTGCCATGTTCGATTTCGCCCCGGTGGGCGGCATCGTGGCGCTGGTGGGCATCGCCTATGTGGCCCTGCTGGGCTGGCGCCTGATCCCCGGCATATCGGGCGACGGCGCGCTGGCCGATGCCCGCGCCACGGCCAAGGACTACATCGCCGAGCTCAAGATCCCCCAGGGCTCTGATCTGATCGGCACGCGCATCTTCGAGCTGTATGACAGTGCCGAGCAGAACGATGTGGCCATCATCGGGCTGACCCGCGACGGGCGCCGCGCCTATGGGCTGCCGCGCACCAGCCGGTTGCGCGATGGCGACGCGCTGGTCATCAAGGCCCGCCCCGAAGCGCTGGATGAATTCCGCGCGGCGCTCGCGCTTGAATTCACCGACCGCGCCGAAGGCGACCGTCTGGGCCTGGCCGCAGACGGGATGAGCGTGGTCGAAGCCGTGGTGCCCGAAACCGCCCGTATCGTGGGCCACACCGCGCGCCAGCTTGGGCTGGCCTGGCGCCAGCGCACTGTTCTGCTGGGGATTTCGCGTCAGGGCCGCCGCATCGAAAACGAAGTCCGGCGCACCGAAATCCAACCCGGAGACATTCTGCTGATGCTGGTGCCCGAAGGCACCGAAGACAGCGTCACCGACTGGCTGGGCGTGCTGCCGCTGGCCGATCGCGGCCTTGTGGTCACCGATCAGCGCAAGGTCTGGCAGGCGATCGGCCTTTTTGCCGGGGCCGTGGCGCTGGCGGCATTCGGGCTGCTTTACCTGCCGGTGGCGCTTGGGCTTGTGGTGGTGGCCTATGTGCTGACGGGGATCCTGTCGCTGTCGGATCTTTATGACCATATCGAATGGCCGGTGGTGGT
>JAOXSC010000166.1 GCA_025800215.1 Marinibacterium sp. | reverse complement strand
CGGATCTGTTCATTCAGGTCAATACCGGGGAAGAGGCGCAGAAGGCCGGGATCTTGCCGGCCGATGCGGACGGGTTCATCGCCGAATGCCGTGGGCTGGATCTGCCGGTGCGCGGTCTGATGTGCATCCCCCCGGTGGATGAGGAACCCGCCCTGCATTTTGCGCTGCTGGCCAAGATCGCGGCGCGCAACGGTCTGAGCGGTTTGTCCATGGGAATGAGCGGAGATTTCGAAAGCGCCATCGCGCTTGGGGCGACCCATGTGCGCGTGGGCTCGGCCATTTTTGGTGCGCGGGTTGCTGCGGGTACAGAGGGCGCGGCGGGGGCGGCGGGCTGAAGCCCGCCCTACGATACGATCAGCCGGGTGCCGGGGCGCAGTCGTTGCACGATCCATCGCAGGTGGTCGCGGCGAAAGGCGATGCAGCCTTCGGTGGGATAGCCGGGGCGTCTCCATTGATGCAGAAAGATGGCCGAGCCCCGGCCCGGCCGGGCGTCGGGCCAGTTCCAGTCGGTCAGCAGCACCAGATCATAAAGCGGGTCGGCGCGGCGGAGGGATTCGTGGCTGAACCCGTGGGGCGCGCGCACCTGCCTGTTGTAGTCGGGATCGCGGCTGTCATCCGACCACAGGTCGCGCGGCCCGATCGGCACCGCCCAATCCGCAGGCCGCGCCATCCGGTCCGGCCGGTAGAGCAGCCCGGTGATGCGGTGTTGCCCGCGCGGCGTCGCCCCGTCGCCTTCGCGTTTGTCGCGGCGAACCCCACCCTTGCCGATGGTGCAGGGAAAGACCCGGCCGCGAAACCGCACGCCACCGGGCGTCAGCACCAGATCCTGCGGCGTCACAGCAGGTGCCCTGATTTCGCGGCCTTGGTCGCCAGATAGGCGCTGTTGAAGCGCCCTTCGCCCACCTTGAGCGGCACCCGGTCCACGACGCGGATCCCGGTCTTTTCCATCATCGCGATCTTGTTGGGGTTGTTCGTCATCAGCCGGACCGAGGCGAACCCCAGCTCCTTGAGGATCCGCGCGCCCAGCCGGAAATCGCGCTCATCATCTTCAAAGCCCAGGCGGTGGTTGGCTTCGACCGTGTCAAAGCCCTGATCCTGCAGCGAATAGGCCCGCATCTTGTTGCTCAGCCCGATGCCGCGCCCTTCCTGTTGCAGATAGAGCAGCACGCCCGCGCCATCCGTCCCCATCTGCATGAGGGCCGCGTTCAACTGCGGGCCGCAATCGCATTTGAGGCTGCCCAGCACATCACCGGTGAAGCAGGCCGAATGCAGCCGCGCCAGCACCGGCTGGCTGCGGTCGGGGCGGCCGATTTCGATGGCGTAATGTTCGGTGCCGCCATCATCGGGGCGGAACACGTGCAGCCGCCCGGCTTCGGCGGCCCGGATCGGCAGGCGGGCATGCACGATCGGGTGCAGCGGGCTGCCATCATCCAGATGCGGCGCGGCGGCGATGATGTTGATGCGGGTCAGCCCGGTTTCGGCGGCCAGGGCGGCGGCATTGTCCACCGGCACCACAAGGGTGGCGGGCAGAACCTGCGCCGATTTGGCCAGCCGGATCGCCGTGCGATGCAGCGCGGCATCGCCGCCGCGCGCGGTTTCAAGGGGGCCTTTCATCGGATGGGTCAGGTCATCGGCGGGATCGGCCAGCGCCTGCAGCCAGCGCAGATCGGCGCCCTGCGGCAGGCACACCCGTGCCAGATCTCCGTCATAGGCCCGCGCCTTCAGCGTTTCGGCCCGCCGGTCGGTGATGGCCAGAACCGGTGTGCCGGGCAGCGCCAGCATATCGGCCAGCCGCGCATCCCCCAGCGTTTCCACCGCCCCTGCCAGCACCGCGTCATCGCCCCGTTCCAGCAGCACGGGCAACCCCATGCGCATATCGGCGCGTGCACGGGCCAGGCGTTCGGAAATGTCGGGCGTCAGGCTCATATCCGGGGTTCCTGTCGTTTGATGGCCTAAAGTTACGTCTTTTGCAGGAAAATGAAATATTCCTGCCGCTACGGACACGTCGCCGTGAGAGCATTGCAGCATATCTTGCCCGGCGCCGCTGTCTATCCCAAGTCTCGGTCAGGCAACAGGAGAAAGACCATGGCGCAGCTTAAGAAAATTCTGCTTGTGGATGATGATGAAGACCTGCGCGAGGCGCTGAGCGAACAGCTGATCATGACCGAAGATTTCGACGTGTTCGAAGCCGGTGATGGGGCCGGTGCGATGGAGCGCGCAAAAGAAGCGATTTACGATCTGATCATCCTGGATGTCGGCCTGCCTGACACCGATGGGCGCGAGCTCTGCCGGCTGATGCGCAAGCAGGGGGTGAAATCGCCGATTCTGATGCTGACCGGCCATGACAGCGATGCCGACACCATTCTGGGCCTTGATGCGGGCGCCAATGACTATGTCACCAAGCCGTTCAAATTCCCGGTGCTGCTGGCGCGGATCCGCGCGCAGCTGCGCCAGCACGAGCAATCCGAAGACGCGGTCTTTGCGCTTGGGCCCTATACGTTCAAACCCTCGATGAAGATG
Organism: Marinibacterium sp.; assembly: GCA_025800215.1. Classification (GTDB taxonomy): domain Bacteria; phylum Pseudomonadota; class Alphaproteobacteria; order Rhodobacterales; family Rhodobacteraceae; genus JAOXSC01. Next base: position 3,318 of record JAOXSC010000166.1, on the reverse strand, counting down.
CTGGTGACCGAAGACGATCGCAAGATCCGCCTGACGGAGAAGGAAACCAACATCCTGAAATTCCTCTACCGGTCGAATGACGGCGTGGTGGCGCGCGATGTGCTCCTGCACGAGGTCTGGGGCTACAATGCGGGCGTGACCACCCACACGCTGGAAACCCATATCTACCGCCTGCGCCAGAAGATCGAACCGGACCCGTCCAACGCGCGCCTGCTGGTGACGGAATCCGGTGGCTACCGCCTGGTGGGCTAAGGTCGGGTCTTTGACACGGATCAAAGACGCAGCACGCATGCATCTTTAGCCCTGTTGCCATCCCGCGCGTATCCGGGTCACGATACGCACCCTCCCTGTTGGACTGGCCGGGCCTTTGGCCCGGTCTTTTTTATGCGCAACTTCTGCGCCCATGGGTGCCCCCTGTCGTAGGGCGGGCTTCAGCCCGCCACCCCCGTCGCGGCGCGAACAAGGGGCCGCAGCCCGCGCCGCGATCACCGCTGCGGGCTGGCCCATTCCCCTTGCCCATCGGGGATGTCGCCGCTATCCCGGTGTGAGCGCAAACGGCGCGATAAAGGCGCGACATTGGGGCACCGCGAAGGGGGAATTTCATGGGGCATATCCTGGCCATCGACCAAGGCACGACATCCAGCCGGGCAATTCTGTTTGACGGCGATCTGACCATCACCGCCATCGCACAAGAAGAATTTCCCCAGCACTATCCGGCCTCGGGCTGGGTCGAACACGACCCGCAGGATCTGTGGACCACGACGCTGGCGACCTGCCGGGCGGTGCTTGATCAGGCCGGGCTGGGCGCGGCTGACATCGCCGCGCTTGGCATCACCAATCAGCGCGAAACCACGCTGGTCTGGGATCGGACCACGGGCGAACCGCTGCACAATGCGATCGTCTGGCAGGACCGGCGGACCCATGACCTCTGCCACGACCTCAAAGCCGCCGGGCACGAATCACGCGTGACCGAGATCACGGGGCTCTTGCTCGATCCCTATTTCAGCGGCACCAAGCTGGCCTGGATCCTTGATCACGTGGACGGCGCCCGCGCCCGTGCCGAGGCCGGAGAGCTTGCCTTTGGCACCGTCGACAGCTGGCTGATCTGGAACCTCACCGGCGGGGCGGCTCATGTGACGGACGCCACCAATGCCGCGCGCACCCTGCTGTATGACATCCGGCAGGGGGCGTGGTCAGCCGATATGTGCGATCTGCTGAACATCCCCATGTCGGTGCTACCGCAGGTCAGGGATTGCGCGGCTGATTTCGGCCATGTCTCGGCCGATCTGCTGGGCGCCGAAATCCCGATCCTGGGGGTGGCGGGCGATCAGCAGGCGGCGGCCATCGGTCAGGCCTGTTTCCGCCCGGGCATGCTGAAATCCACCTACGGGACGGGCTGTTTTGCCCTGCTCAATACCGGTGGGACACCGGTTGTGTCGCAAAACCGCCTGCTCACCACCATCGCCTATCAGCTTGACGGGGTGCCCTGCTACGCGCTCGAAGGGTCGATCTTCGTGGCCGGTGCGGTGGTGCAATGGCTGCGCGACGGGCTCGGGATCATCGAGGCCGCTCCGCAAAGCCAGACCCTGGCCGAAGCGTCGGACCCCGATCAGCCGGTGGTGCTGGTGCCCGCCTTTACCGGGCTGGGCGCGCCCTACTGGAACCCCGAATGTCGCGGTGCGGTCTTTGGCCTGTCGCGCAATTCCGGCCCTGCGGAATTTGCCCGTGCAGCTCTGGAAAGCGTGGGCTATCAGACCCGCGATCTGCTGCAGGCGATGCAGGCCGACTGGGGCGATGCCGGCGAAACCGCGCTGCGCGTCGATGGCGGGATGAGCGCATCCGACTGGTCGATGCAATTCCTGTCGGACATTCTGGGCGCCCAGGTGGACCGGCCGCAGGTGCTGGAAACAACCGCCATGGGCGCGGCGTGGCTGGCCGGTCAGCGCGCCGGGATCTACCCTGATCGCGACGGGTTTGCCGAAACCTGGGCGCTGGATCGCAGCTTTGCCCCCACCATGGATGCCACGCTGCGCGATCGCAAATACGGCGCATGGCAACGCGCCGTGGCGGCCGCGCAAGCCTTCTGACGGCACCATCTGCATCACCGGGTAGGGCGGGCTTCAGCCCGCCGCGCCACCCCTCGGCCCCCGTTCATCCACTTTCGGGTTGAAGCGCACCACCGCGCCGTGCAGTTCTGGGCCATCACCTTTCGGATCGGAGCCCCCATGTCCTTTACCCTTGCCACCTGGAACATCAACTCGGTCAGGCTGCGGGCAGGGCTGGTTGAACGGCTGATGCGTGAAGAAGCCCCCGATGTGCTGTGCCTGCAGGAATGCAAAAGCCCCGTCGACAAGATCCCGATGGACGGGTTTGCCGCCCTTGGCTACAGCCATATGATCGCGCGCGGTCAAAAAGGCTATAACGGTGTGGCGATCCTGTCCAAACGCCCGATCGAAGACATCGGCGACAAGGATTTTGCAGGCCTCGGCCATGCCCGCCACGTGGCCGGGCAGCTCGATAACGGGGTGGTGATCCACAATTTCTATGTGCCCGCAGGCGGCGATGTGCCCGACCGCAGCCAGAACGAAAAATTCGGGCAAAAGCTCGATTACCTCACCGACATGCGCGACTGGTTCCGCGCCGAACCGCCACAACGGGCGATCCTTGTGGGTGACCTCAACATCGCCCCGCGCGAAGACGATGTCTGGTCGCACAAGCAGCTTCTCAAGGTCGTGTCCCACACCCCGATCGAGGTCGAGCACCTTGCCGAAACCCAAGCCGCCGGCGGTTGGGTCGACATCACCCGCAAGGACATTCCCGATGGTCTGCTCTATAGCTGGTGGTCCTATCGCGCGCGCGACTGGTCGGCGGCGGACAAGGGGCGGCGGCTTGATCATGTCTGGGCCACCTCCGACATTGCCGGATCGGCCCATTCCAGCCGCATCCTGCGCGATGTGCGCGGCTGGGACGATCCCGCCAAACCGTCCGATCACGCGCCGGTCTTTGCGACATTCGACCTCTGAGCAGCACGCAAGCCCCTTGGTTTCCGCCCGAACCGGATGCATATAGGGGCAATCCCGGAACCCGGAGAACACGGATATGGACATTCTGAACACTGGCGGTGCCGCACCTGCGGCGGATCTGATCAAGGACAGCTCCGAGGCGGAGTTCATGACCGATGTGGTCGAAGCCTCGCAAGAGGTGCCGGTGATCGTCGATTTCTGGGCGCCCTGGTGCGGCCCCTGCAAGACGCTGGGTCCGATGCTCGAAGACGCGGTGACCGCCGCCAAAGGCGCGGTCAAGATGGTCAAGATCAAT
>JAOXSC010000163.1 GCA_025800215.1 Marinibacterium sp. | reverse complement strand
CCTGCCTCGTGCAGGGCGGTGGCGATTTCGGATTGGGTGGGCTGGCCCAGCATCAGCGCGCGATAGGCCGGATCCAGCCCGTCATCGCGCAGCACCGCGCGCATCCCGTCAAGATAGGAGCCGCTGAGGTGGCCATCTTCGAATACATCAACGGGTTCTACAATCCACGCCGAAGGCACTCAGCACTGGGCTGGAAAAGCCCGGCCGCTTTCGAAAGGAAAGTGGCATAAACGAGCACCTGGGGCGGCACGAAAACGTGACAGGCCCACGTCCTGCTTACGACCCGAAAGGTTTGCCCGGAAGCCAGAGCGTTCAGCGACAAAACCAGAATACTGGATGCCACTAAGGCAGACCCTGAGAAGATCCTGCGTATTCGTCAGGGATGGAAAAACGGACCAATGCGGCACGGAAACGGATCGGCGCACCAACGCGGATCACTCTGCGTTCCGACGAAGATATGGCCAATGCCGGGGATACCCCGGCCGGCCTCGGTCCCCAGGGTCACCCTGGTCATCGCCGGGCCGAACGGTCGCGCCGCCTGGAGGAGATACCAGCGCAGCGGTGATCTGTTCTCGTGTGCCGTCTGGCAGCCGGATGTCCTGAGGCTGTTCTTCAAAGCAGGCACCTGGCTGCGCCGAACGCGCTCTATATGGATCTCGATGATTTCAACGCCCCGCAATGGCGTGGGAAATCACCCGATGAGGTGCAGGCGGCATAGTCCGCACACCTGCTGATTTCTGGACGGCCGCAGCGTTCTATGATCCTCCATACGGGTCGGGACGTCGCTGCAATCCGGCTGATCGAGGAGGCGTCGGCTGCTGCAGTCTTGCGCTGTTTGCGGCCGGCGAGACAGGCGCGTATCCCTTTGTCTTTTGACGCATCTTGGACCCAATCGGGCTCCCCCGGCCGCGTCTTCACAACCCTGCTGGACACAGTTCGATGGGTTTTCGGGTCGGTTGCGCCGGTCAACGCTGCGTCGGCCAGCCGTGGGCTGAGGAAAGAAGCGGCCAAGACCTGCCATCTGGTCATCCGCCCGCAAAATACACCTGCCCAGCTCAGGTCTCAAACCGTGAACCGCGCCCCGACTGGGCCAATCCATAGATCCTGCCCGTAGGGTGCCCCGCACCACCGGACCATCTGAGCCCGGACGGATCTCATGCGATGCAGGCCAGCCGACACACTCCACGTCAATATCGCACCCGGTATTGCGGCGCAGGCACGTCTACAGATGCTTCCCCGACGTCCGTAGGACGGGCCCGACATCAATCTCTAGGCGCCGCTTGGATACCGAACAGAGGTACCGCTGTGGCTGGTCATCGCACATTTCACCGCGCATGTTACGGCCCTGCCGAACCCGCCCGCGGATCAGCCCGCAGGCGCCATCGACGCCTGAACCCAAGCCTGCAATGCCTCGACCGTGGGATCAAGCGCCACCGCCTGACCGCCGGTAAAGGTGTCAAAGGCATCACGGTTCATCCCGTTGAGCCCCACAAGCACCGGGATCCCGCGGCCCAGCGCATCTGCAATGGCGCTGCGAAACCCGCGCCCATCGGCCTCGTGCTTGCCGAACTTGTTGATGATGAGCAGATCCGGCGCATCCGACAAAGCAGCCTCGACCAGCCCCGCGGCCTGTTCGAGCGCTGCAGGATCCAGCCGGCACCCACGCGACCCGGGCCCCAAAGTTTGCGAAATCCGCACCATCGGGCCCTCCGGCAGAATGCGTACATCCATGTCACAGGGGCCGTCACCGCATTCAGTGTTGATCTGCACCACTCCGCACACCCGCGCGCCCTGGGCCTGCACATGATCGGCAAGACCGGCCAGAAGCTGATCCATATCCCCCTTGCCGGCCATCATCGTATAGGCGATCCGCATCCCGTTCTCCTGTCCTTGATCCTTGATCCTTGATCCTTGATCCTTGAAAAATGGGCCGCCCCGCAGCCGATCGCAAGGGTGCCTTTGGTCTTGCTCAACCCCAACCGACACACCATCGGGCCAATGCTGCGCCATGCGAGGCTCTGCCTCGCGCTCCGAGGTATTTTCGGCCACAAAGAAGCGCAAGCCCGCACCTTCTTTGTGGCCCGAAATACCTCGGGGGAGACGCCGAAAGGCGGCGGGGGCAGCGCCCCCAACTGCCCCGTCAGATAAGCGCGCGAAGGCCGGTCCAGATGCCGGGCCCGATCAATCGGCGTAGTTGGAACCTTCGGCATCCAAAATGGCCCTGAGTTCGGCCAGATGACGGTCGGCCTGTTCGGGATAGGCTTCGAGTTCGCGAGCGGTCTTCTCGGCAACGTCATCGCTGAGCACACGCAGGGGCTGTCCCGTCTGCAGCGCGCGGATATAGGTTTCGGCGGCGCGCTCGAAATAGTAGAGGCGGTTGAACGTATCGGCCACGCTGTCGCCGATCACGAGGACCCCGTGATTGCCCATGACCATCACCTTGTGCGCCGGATCCTGCAACATGCCGGCACAGCGCGTGCCTTCGTCTTCGAATGCAAGCCCGCCATAATGATCATCCACCACCACCCGGTTGAAGAAGGTGGCCGAGTTCTGATCAATCGGCGGCAGCGTGCTGTCGGCGAGCGAGGCCAGAACCGTGGCATGGATCGAGTGCACGTGCATTATGCATCGCGCATGCGGTACCAATCGATGAATGGATCCGTGCAGCCCCCAAGCCGTTGGATCAGGTGCATCAGGCCGCGACATCGTCTGTGGGTCGTTGGCATCCAGCAGCAACAGGTCCGAAGCGCGGATGCGGCTGAAATGCATCTGGTTTGGGTTCATCAGGAACTGCGTGCCATCCTCATTCACCGCGAGGCTGAAATGGTTGGCCACCGCCTCGTGCATGTTCAGACGCGCGGTCCAGCGAAAGGCGGCCGCCATATCCGTGCGCTGCGGCCAACGGGTCAGGTTGCTGTGGTCGACGGGCCTGAGCATGGACATTCCTCCTGTGACTGCTGCGACGCGGCTGCGAGGCAGCCCTGTCATGCACAAGGGTAGCCCCGAATGTCAGCCTGCGCCACGCATTCACGGTGACCTGCGGCAGAAGGGTCGGCCAGAGCAGCCCCAGCAGCCATCGCGTGGTCTGATGGACGTCTGTTCAGCGGATATGGCAGGTTCCGGAATATACATACGTCATCATTTCCGGAGACCGAATTGAAACAACTGTGTGTTTTCGCCTTGTCCACCCTTGTCGCTGCGGGCGCGGCACAAGCACAGGACTATTCCGATGTCGGCGCGACCGAACTTGTCTACATATGCGAAGAGGCCCACAAGAACGGTGACACAGAAACCGGCGATGCCGCCGCGCGAGCCCTACTTGAAAGACCCCGTTTCAATCTGAGCGACGAGCGGCGCGCCTTGGGCGCGGCATGTCTCGAACGGGCATTTGGCTTCCCGTTCGTTTTCTCCCACGGGCGCTTTAGATCCCCAGCGATGCGAGATGCACAAGAGCAGGCCAAAGCCGAGTTGAAGCGCCAACGCGCCGAGAAGGGCGCCAGATATACTGCCGCTGTCATATCCGTCTGTTTCAGTGAATACGAAAAAGACCTTTTTCGCGCGCTGACCACGCCGGTCTGCGCCGAAGTTTTCAAGGAAATGGGCCTGCCTGAGTAACAGGCCTTTCGCGACCGACACAGCTGTGCAGGGGGTAGCTGTCCTTTCAACTGCACGGGGATCTTGATCGCACAGGCTATGGCCCTCTTCGCAATCGCGACAGCAACTCTGCCAGCGCATGAGGGAACCGACACCCACGAAGATGTACCCGCGAAGGAAAAACACATGGCACGCGGCAGGATCAGCACAGGACTGCGGCCGCTTCGGCAGACGAGCCACGATAAGTCGATGCTGATCTGGCCGGATCACCTGGCATTTATGGCGGGGAGACAGGGATTCGAACCCTGGGGACGCTCTCACGCCCAACGGGTTTCAAGACCGCCGCATTCGACCACTCTGCCACCTCCCCGGGGGCGCGATCAGGTCAGGGGCATACGCGTCACCCGGGCGGGCGTCAACGCCCTTTGCCCCGGCTGCCGTCAAACTGATCACAAGATCCGCCAATGCCGCGGCCCGGCGCACGGCAACCGCCAGCTAACCGTTGTCATTTTCCACCGGCAATGCCAGATTGGCGCCGCATCGGGGGCCTGCACCGCGCCGCCATGCACCAACCGGCCCCGTAAAGGGGCCCGCGACCGCAACGGGACCAGATGGATCGGATGACAGCCCGGCAGTTCAGCTTGCGCCTCGGCGCCGCCCACCCCCGCATCGCGATCAGAGCAGGAGCTTAACCCGTGATCTTTGCCCCTCTTTCCCGCCTGGGCGCGCCGCTGGCCGCCGCAACCCTGGCCCTGTCTGCCCTGCAGGCCCAGGCGTTCGACACCTCGGCCCGTGCGGCCTATGTGCTGGATCAGACCACCGGCACCGTGCTGCTGGACAAGAACGCCAATCTGGCGCTGCCGCCGGCATCAATGTCCAAGCTGATGACACTTTACATCACCTTCGAAGCGATCCGCGACGGGCGCCTGTCGTTGAACGAAAAACTGCCCGTGTCGGCCCATGCCATGAGCTTTGGCGGCTCGACCATGTTTCTGGACACCACCGACCGGGTGCGCGTCGAAGACCTGATCCGCGGTGTCATCGTGCTGTCGGGCAATGACGCCTGCGTGGTGCTGGCCGAAGCGCTGAGCCCCGACGGGACCGAACCGGGCTTTGCCCGTTTCATGACACAACGCGCGCGCCAGTTGGGCATGACGGATTCGCAATTCGTGAATGCGACCGGCTGGCCCGCGCCGGGTCACAAGATGTCGATGCGCGATCTGGTGACCATTGCCGATCTGCTGATCACCGAATTCCCCGAATTCTACCCGATGTTTTCCGAAACCATCTTTGAATTTGACGGGCGCGCGCCGCAGAATACCCGCAATCGCAACCCGCTGCTGCGGCTTGGGATCGGGGCGGACGGGCTCAAGACCGGCCACACCCAGGAGGCCGGGTATGGCCTTGTGGGCTCGGCGGTTCAGGACGGTCGGCGCATCATCTTTGCGGTGACCGGCATCGACAGCCAGGCGCGCCGCGCGGAAGAAACCGAAGCCATCGTCAACTGGTCCTTTCGCCACTTCAGCGAAAAGACCATTGCCGAGGCCGGAGAGGTGATTGCCCAGGCCGATGTCTGGATGGGCGCCGAACCTCGCGTGGGGCTGGTTCCGGCCGAAGACAAGCAGGTGCTGCTGCCGGTTCTGGCGGGCGGTGAACTGCCCGCCGAGGTGGTCTATTCCGGCCCCCTGTCCGCCCCCATCGCCAAGGGCGAGGCGCTGGCCGAACTGGTGATCACCCCCGAAGACCTGCCCGAGATCCGCGTGCCGCTGGTGGCGGATCGCGATGTGGCCAATGGCGGTTTTCTGACACGCATGAGCACGGTGGCGCAGATCCTGTTTGCGCGTCTGGTCGAAGGGCCCGACGCGGCCGATGACACGGCCGGCGCATCGTGAGCGGATCGCAGGGCGCGGCGGGCCTGTTTGTGACCTTCGAAGGCATTGACGGGTCCGGCAAATCCACGCAGGCCCGGATGCTGGCCGCGGATCTGCGTGCGGCCGGGCATGATGTGGTGCTGACGCGCGAACCCGGCGGGTCGCCGGGGGCCGAAGACATCCGCCGTCTGGTTCTCGAAGGCGATCCCGACCGCTGGTCGGCGGAAACCGAAATCCTGCTGTTTACCGCCGCGCGCCGGGATCATCTGGAACGCACCATTGCCCCGGCGCTGGCGGCCGGGCAGATCGTGATCTGCGACCGGTTTGCCGACAGCACCCGCATGTATCAGGGCCTGTCGCGGGGCGACCTGCGCGGGCTGGTGGATCAGTTGCACGGGCTGATGATCGGGCGCGAACCCGACCTCACGCTGCTCATCGACATGGATCCCGGAACCGGGCTGGCCCGCGCCAAGGGCCGTCAGGGATCCGAAGAGCGGTTCGAAGATTTCGGCCAGCATCTGCAAGAGCAGATGCGCGCAGGCTTTCTGGCGCTGGCGGATGAATTTGCCGACCGCATCGCGGTGATCGACGGCACCCGCGACATGGATCTGGTGGCCGCCGATGTGCGGCGCACGGTCGAGGCCCGGCTATGACCGATGACACTCCGCGCGCCGATCAGGTGCCCGACGCTCCGCATCCGCGCGAAACCGAAACGCTGTTTGGCCATGCCGCCGCCGAACAGGCCGTGCTTGATGCCATTGCCGATGGGCGGCTGCACCACGCCTGGCTGATCACCGGCCCGCAGGGGATCGGAAAGGCAACGCTGGCCTGGCGCATGGCGCGCCATCTGCTGGCCAGCCCGCCCGATGATGGGGGCATGTTCGGCGCGCCCGAGCCCGCCCAGACCCTGGACATCTCGCCCGATCACCCGGTTGCCCGGCGCATCCTCGCCGAAGCGGAACCGGGGCTGGCGCTGGTGCGGCGCAGCGCCAATGACAAGACGGGGCGGCTGCGCGACGAGATCGTGGTCGACGACATCCGCGCCCTGCACCGGTTCTTTGGCCTGTCTTCGGCCGATGGCGGGCGGCGCGTGGTGATCGTGGATGCCGCCGATGACATGAATGTCTCGGCCGCCAACGCGCTGCTGAAAATGCTCGAAGAACCGCCCGCCCGTGCCATCCTGCTGCTGGTGTCGCATCAGCCGTCGCGCCTGTTGCCGACGATCCGGTCACGCTGCCGGACGCTGCGCCTGTCGCCGCTGGCGCCCGATGACATGGCTGCCGCCCTGGCCCAGGCCGGGGCCGATGCGCTGTCGCCCGAGCAGGCGGATGCGCTGGCCGCACTGGCGGCAGGATCGGTGGGCACTGCGCTGCGTCTGCTGGGCGGCGGCGGGCTTGCGATCTATGCCGAGCTGGTGGCGCTTTTGGGCACGCTGCCCCGGCTTGACCGGCCACGGGCGCTGAAGCTGGCCGACAGTGCTGCGGCGCGCAATGCGGGCGACCGCTTCGATCTGATCCTGACGCTGACCGACATCCTGCTGACGCGGCTGGCACGCACCGGTGCGCTTGGCGCGCCGCCCCTGCCCCAGGCCGCCCCGCACGAGGCCGAAATCCTGACGCGGCTGGCCGCCTCTCCCCGGCAGGGCCGCGCCTGGGCGGATCTGGCCGCCCGTGTCAGCGCCCGCGCGCGCCATGGGCAGGCGGTCAATCTTGACCCCGCCGCGCTTGTCCTAGATACGGTCTTCAAGATGCAGGAGACCGCCAGCGGCTGACCGCCGCCCGGACGCGTCCCAAGGATTGGCAGGCAGATGAGCGCACACCCAGAGATCACCGACAGCCATTGTCACCTCGATTTCCCGGATTTCGACGGCGAACTTGATGCGGTCATCGCCCGCGCCGCCGATGCCGGCGTCACGCGCATGGTGACGATCTGCACCCGGCTGAAACATGAACCACGCGTGCGCGCCATCGCCGAAGCCCATGATCCAGTTTTTTACGCCGCAGGCACCCACCCGATGAGCGTCGCCGAAGAGCCCATGGCCAGCGTCGACGATCTGCTGACCATCGCCGCGCATCCCAAATGCGTGGGCATCGGGGAAACCGGGCTGGATTACCACTATACCGCCGAGAGTGCGGCGCTGCAGCAGCAATCGCTGCGCACCCATATCGCGGCGGCGCGCGACAGTGGTCTGCCCCTGATCATCCATGCCCGCGACGCCGATGACGACATGGCCCGCATTCTGGCCGAAGAGCACCGCAACGGCGCCTATGGCTGCGTCATGCACTGCTTTTCGTCCAGCCCCGAACTGGCGCGTGCGGCGCTGGATCTGGGGTTCTACCTGTCGATGTCGGGCATTGCCGCCTTCCCCAAAAGCAGCGATCTGCGCGACATCTTTGCCGCCGCCCCGCTGGACCGGATCCTGGTGGAAACCGACAGCCCCTATCTCGCGCCGCCGCCCCATCGCGGCAAGCGCAACGAACCGGCCTATTCGGCCCTGACCGCGCGCGTGGGCGCCGATGCCTTTGGCATCGACTATGCCGAGTTTGCCGCCCGCACCCAGGCCAATTTCGACCGGCTGTTCTGGAAAGCCGCGCGGGCGCAGGCCGCCGCATGAGCGACCGTCTGCAATTCACCATCCTGGGCTGTGGATCGTCCGGCGGGGTGCCGCGCCTTGGCGGGCATTGGGGCGATTGCGACCCCGGCAATCCGCGCAACCGCCGCCGCCGCTGTTCGATGCTGGTCGAACGCATCGGGGATGCGGGCACCACCACGGTGCTGATCGACACCTCGCCCGATCTGCGCAGCCAGCTGCTCGACACCGGGACGGGGCGTCTGGACGGTGTGGTCTATACCCATTCGCATGCCGACCATGTGCACGGGATCGACGATCTGCGCATGATCGTCTTCAACATGCGCGCGCGCCTGCCCGTCTGGGCCGATGGCGACACCCAGAACGATCTGTTTTCGCGCTTTGGCTATGCCTTTGTGCAACCCAAGACGTCGCCCTATCCGCCGATCCTTGAGATGAACACGATCGACGGCGCGTTCGAGATCGACGGCCCCGGCGGCCCGATCCCGTTTCAGCCGTTCAAGGCCCATCACGGCAGCATCGACGCCCTGGGGTTCCGGATCGGCGGGCTGGCCTATCTGCCTGATGTGGTGGCCATCCCCGATGACAGCTGGCCGCTGCTGGATGGGCTCGACATCTGGGTGGTCGACGCGCTGCGCCGCACACCCCACCCGACCCATGCCCATCTGGATCTGGCGCTGGAATGGATCGAACGGGCCAGACCCGCGCAGGCGGTGCTGACCAACATGCATATCGACATGGACTATCAGGCCGTGGTGGATGAAACCCCCGACCACGTGACCGCCGCCTATGATGGCATGGTCCTGAGCCTGCCGGTGTGATCCCCCGCCCCGCCCAACCGATCCGCGCGGGCGCCTGATGCTGCAGACGCTGATCACGGTGATCCTGCCGGTCTTTCTGGTGATCGGCACCGGCTATATGGCAACGCGCGCGGGCCTGTTCAGCCAGGACCACATCAACGGCATCATGAAATTCACGCAGGGCTTTGCGATCCCCTGCCTGCTGTTCAACGCGATTGCCCATATCGACCTGAGCACCAGCTTTGACGCCGCCCTTCTGGGCAGTTTCTATGCCGGTGCCGCCTTGTGCTTTTGCACCGGTCTGCTGGGCGCGCGCCACATCTTTGGCCGCGACTGGGAAGACAGCGTGGCCATCGGCTTTTGCTGCCTCTTCTCCAACTCGGTCCTGCTGGGCCTGCCGATCACCGAGCGCGCCTATGGGCCTGATGCGCTGGCGGGCAACTATGCGATCATCGCGTTTCACGCGCCCTTTTGCTATGGCATCGGCGTCACGGTGATGGAGATCGTGCGCCATCGCGGTGGCGGCGGCGTGGCGCTGGTCACTGCGGTGCTTCGGGCGATGTTCAAGAACGCGCTGATCCTTGGGATCGGGCTTGGCTTTGTGGTCAATCTGGGCGGCATCCCCATCCCCGTACCGGTTCAGGATGCGCTGGATCTGATCATCCGCGCCGCCCTGCCCGGCGCGCTGTTCGCGCTTGGGGGGGTGCTGGTGCAGTACCGGCCCGAAGGTGATCTGCGCACCATCGCCTTTGTCTGCGCGGTGGCGCTGATCCTGCACCCGTCGCTGGTGTGGGTCTTTGGCAGCCTGTCGGGGCTGGATCGCGACGGGTTCCGCTCGGCGGTGCTGAACGCGTCGATGGCGCCGGGCTTCAACGCCTACATCTTTGCCAACCTCTATGGGCGGGCGAAACGGGTGGCGGCGTCGTCGGTGCTCATGGCGACGGGGGCCTCGATTGTCACCGTCTGGCTGTGGCTGACCCTGCTGCCCTGATCAATGGGTGCCGCGCGGCACGAATTGCGGGGCGATGCAGATGGTTTCGGCCGGCCGCGCCGGATCTTCGAGCCGCCGTTCGAGCAGGCGCAGGATTTCGGCCACCGACGCCACATTGGGGTTGCGCACGGTGCTGAGGTTGAACATCCGCCAGCCCGCCATGCCGATGTCGTCAAAGCCCACGATCGACAGCGCGCCCGGCACGTCGATCCCCAGATCCGCCGCCGCTGCCAGCGCTCCGATGGCGCTGGCGTCATTGGCACAGACCAGCGCGTCGATCCGATCGCCCCGCCCCAGCAGGTCCAGCGCCGCCGCATGCCCGCCATCCACGGTAAAGTCACAGGCCCGTTCCGCCACCAGCGGCAGCCCCCCGGCATCCAGCGCCGACAACAGGCCCGCGCGCCGCTCCTGCGAGGATGAATAATCCGCAGGACCATTGAGAAAACCAAAGCGGCGACGCCCGCGTGCGATCAGCACGTCGGCCCCCGTGCGCGCGCCATCGCCATTGCGACAGCACACGCTGTCGATGCCCGGCCCGTCCATCACCCGCCCCGATGAAATGACCGGCACGCCGAATTTCGCACTTTGGGCGGCAATGGCGGCGGGCATGCTGCCGCCGCGCACGATCAGGGCGTCCAGCGGGTAGCGCATGACGTCGTCAAAGGCCTCAAGCGCGCGGTCGCCACCCCCGTCGATCAGGATCGGCCATTTGCCCCGGTCATTCAGCTCGCGCACCAGAAGGCTGACAAATTCGGTGTCCTGCGGGCTGCGCATGTCGCCCACAAATATCGCCACCAGATGCGATCGCCCCCCCTTGAGCCCGGCGGCCAGCGCATTGGGCTGATACCCGATGCGCGCGGCCACGTCGCGGATCCTGCGGCGTTTGCCATCATCCAGATAGGCGCCGGGCGTAAAGGCCCGCGACACCGCCGAGCGCGACACCCCGGCCGCATCCGCCACCATCTGCGCCGTCACCCGCCGGGGGCGACCCGTGGCAATATCATCCCCCTGGCTCATACCGGCAGGCCTTCGCCGAGCCGCTGAAATTGTGTCAACAATGCCAAAAAACCTTCATCGAAACGTCACATGCCGCCGCTAGGTGAACACGTGTGCACACCATAGCACGCAGGGCGGCGCGATACACCCTTCAAGTCCGCCCGACAGATGATGACCGGGCAGCCCTGCCCACCTTTCAAGAGTGCGCCTTGCGCTCTTTTCCCGCTTGTCGGGGCAACACGGAAACCGGAGTGTCGACATGACCACCTTCAAGATCAGCGCCGCCGCGGCCGCCTTCGCCCTGACGGCGACGGGCGCCCTGGCCCAGACCGAAATCACATTCTGGCACGCCATGGGCGGCCAGCTGGGCGAAACCGTCAACAAGATCGCCGAAGACTTCAACGCGTCGCAAAGCGACTATGTGCTGACCCCGGTCTACAAAGGGTCCTACGAAGAAACCCTGACCGCAGGCATCGCCGCCTTCCGCGCGGGCGAACAGCCCGACATCCTGCAGGTGTTCGACGCCGGTGCCGCCACCGTGATCGGCGCCAAGGGCGCAACCGTGCCGGTTCAGGATCTGCTGACCGCCAATGGCACCGATTTCGACATCACCGATTACATCTCGGGCGTGCGCTATTTCTATGCCGACGCCGATGACAAGATGATCGGCATGCCGTTCAACTCGTCCTCGCCGATCATGTATTACAACGTGGACGCGCTGACCGCCGCCGGCGTGACCCCGCCCAAGACCTGGGAAGAATTCCAGACCGTGACCGCGCCCGCGCTGAAGGATGCAGGTTACATCGCGCTGAGCCAGTCGCACCTGCCCTGGATCTTCACCGAAAACTTCATGTCGCGTCACAACCTGCCGTTTGCAACCAACAACAACGGTTACGATGGCACCGACACCAAGATCCT
>JAOXSC010000160.1 GCA_025800215.1 Marinibacterium sp. | reverse complement strand
CCCCGCCCCGATCCTGTCCAAGGCGCTCAAGGGCGAAGCGCCCAATCTGGAGCGTCCCGGCGCATCGGTCGCCCCTGTGGATCTTGAAGCCGTGCGCGCCGAAGTCAGCGCCATGTCGCCCACCACCTTGGACGACGGCGTCACCTTGACGATGTCGCCGAACATCTGGTTCACATCCGCATAGGTCTGGGCGACCTCGTGCCAGCGCTCTTCCAGCCCCATCGAGCGCGCCTGCGCCTTGAGGTTGGTGAACTGCCCGCCGGGCATTTCGTGCAGATAGACCTCGGACGCGGGCGACTGCAGCCCCGATTCAAATGCAGTGTATTGCTGGCGCACGACCTCCCAATAGTCGCTGATGGCGCGGATCGCCTTGATGTCGAGCCCGGTGTCACGCTCGGTGTGGCGCAGCATTTCGACCACGGTGCCCAGCGTGGCCTGGCTGGTGTTGCCCGACAGCGCGTCCATGGCGCAGTCCACCGCATCCACGCCCGCTTCGGATGCGGCCAGAATGGTGGCACAGGCCACCCCTGCGGTGTCATGGGTGTGGAAGTGGATCGGCAGGCCGACCTCTTCTTTCAGGGCGCGGATCAGCACGCGGGCGGCGCCGGGTTTGAGCAGCCCCGCCATATCCTTGAGCCCCAGCACATGGGCCCCGGCCGCCTTGAGCTCTTTGGCCATGCCCACATAGTATTTCAGATCGTATTTGGCGCGGTTGGGGTCGTGGATGTCGCCAGTATAGCAAACGGTCCCTTCCAGCACCTTGTTCTGTTCAAGCACCGCATCCATCGCGACGCGCATGTTTTCCACCCAGTTGAGGCTGTCAAAGACGCGGAACACGTCGATGCCGGTGGTGGCGGCCACGCGCACGAAATCCTGCACCACGTTGTCGGGATAGTTGGTATAGCCCACCCCGTTGGCGCCGCGCAGCAGCATCTGGGTCATCAGGTTCGGCATGCGTTCGCGCAGGTCGCGCAGGCGCTGCCAGGGGCATTCCTGCAAGAACCGGTACGCGACGTCAAAGGTGGCCCCGCCCCAGCATTCCACGCTGAAAAGCTGCGGCAGGTTGGCGGCATAGCTGGGGGCCACGCGGATCATGTCGATGGATCGCATGCGCGTGGCCAGCAGCGACTGGTGCCCGTCGCGCATGGTGGTGTCGGTGATCAGAACGCGGCTTTGCGCCTTCATCCAGTCGGCCACAGCCTGCGGGCCCTTTTGTTCCAGCAGGTTGCGCGTGCCCATCTGCGGGTCGGCCTGCGGCAGCGGCGGGCGCGGCAGTTTCAGATCGGCCGGTGGCATCGGGCGGTCGGTGGTTTCGGGATGCCCGTTCAGCGTCACATCCGCGATATAGGTCAGCACCTTGGTGCCCCGGTCCTGACGCTTGCGGAAGGCAAAGAGGTCGGGCGTCTCGTCGATGAATTTGGTGGTGTATTCGTTCGACAGGAAGGTCGGGTGCTTGAGCAGGTTTTCGACAAAGGCGATGTTGGTGCTGACGCCGCGGATGCGGAATTCGCGCAGGGCGCGGTCCATGCGGGCGATCGCCTTTTCGGGGGTGGGGGCCCAGGCGGTGATCTTGGTCAGAAGCGAATCGTAATACCGCGTGATCACACCACCCGAATAGGCGGTGCCGCCATCCAGACGGATCCCCATGCCGGTGGCCGACCGATAGGCGGTGATGCGGCCATAATCGGGGATGAAGTTGTTCAGCGGGTCTTCGGTGGTGATGCGGGTCTGCAGCGCGTGGCCGTTCAGTTGCACATCGTCCTGCGATGGCTTGCCGGTGGCTTCGGCGATGGTCTTGCCTTCGGCGATCAGGATCTGGGCCTGCACGATGTCGATGCCGGTGACC
>JAOXSC010000146.1 GCA_025800215.1 Marinibacterium sp. | reverse complement strand
CCGCATCGGCTTCGCCATTGCGCACGGCGGCGACGGTTTCTTCGGGGGTGGCGAATTCCAGCAGCGCGGCGCCCGTTTCCGCGACATAGCCGGCCTGAATGGTGCCCGTCTGAGCTGCGACAACGCCGCCTTCCAGATCTGCATCTTCGGATGCTGCCACATAAGCGGATGCTGCGGGCGGCACATAGTTCTGGGTAAAGTCGATGACCTCATCGCGTTCATCGGTGATCGACATGCCGGCCATGATGGTGTCGTAGTTGCCGCTGACGAGGTTGGGGATGATCGAATCCCAATCGTTCTTGACCCATTCACAGGTCAGGTTGGCGCGCTTGCACAGCTCATCGCCCAGTTCGCGTTCGAACCCGTCCACTTCGCCCGCGTCATTGATGAAGTTGTACGGAGGGTAGGCCCCTTCGGTCCCCATACGGATGGTGTCGGCAAAGGCCGCGCCAGCGGCCAGCGCCAGTGCTGCGGTTCCGATCAGCAGTGTTTTCATGGATTTTCCCCTATATGGACTTGGTTATTGTTGTGTCGCGCCGGTCGTGTCACGCCGCCCGTGTGGCAGAAAGAAAGGTGCGCAGCCGGTCGGACCGGGTGGCGCCGAACACCATTTCTGGCGTGCCTTCTTCTTCGATGCGGCCCTGATGCAGGAACACGACGTGGTTTGACACGTCCGCCGCCAGTTTCATGTCATGGGTCACGATCAGCATGGTGCGCCCTTCGGCGGCCAGATCCTTGATCACCTTGACCACTTCCTGTTCCAGCTCGGGATCGAGCGCGCTGGTGGGTTCGTCAAAGAGCAGCGCTTCGGGCTCCATGGCAAGCGCGCGCGCAATCGCGGCGCGCTGTTGCTGGCCGCCCGACAACTGCGCGGGATAGACATCGCATTTGTCACCGATCCCAACCTTGGCCAGATAGCGGCGGGCGGTGTCTTCGACTTCGGCCCGGTCGCGTTTGAGCACGTGGATCGGGGCCTCCATCACGTTTTCCAGAATGGTCAGGTGGGACCACAGGTTGAACTGCTGGAACACCATGCTCAGGTTGGTGCGGATGCGCAGGACCTGGCGGGCGTCTCCGGGATGGCGCGCCAGTCCCCGGCCGCGCCATGACACCGGTTCCCCCTTGAACAGGATTTCACCCTCCTGGCTGTCCTCAAGCAGGTTGCAGCAGCGCAGCAGCGTCGATTTGCCAGATCCCGACGATCCGATCAGCGACACCACATCGCCGCGCTTTGCGTGGATGTCGACGCCGCGCAGCACCTCAAGCTCACCATAGGATTTGTGAAGATCGCGGATCTCGATCACGGGCGCCGCGTCGGTGGGCGTCGCATCCGGTGTGGCGGGCTTGGGGGCAGAGGGGTCGGTGGTCACGCGCAGTCCTGGCAGAAAATGGGTTGCCGGGTATTCCACCGGAATCGGCGGGAATTGCAACGCACAAATCAGCGCGGCGGCGGGGGCAAGGCGCGTTTTTTGGTCGTTTTGCAAAGCATCGCACGGTCTTGGGGCGCCGCGTGACGGCTGACCAGGGGTCAGGCATCGGGCGGCGGGGGCAGGGGCTGTGCGTAATAGGGGGCAGGATCAAGCTGTGCGAATCCCCTCAGCCCGCCAAGCTGTCTGCGGTCATCATCCGACAGCGTGGCCAGCGCCGCGCCAAGGGCTGCGATCAGCGGGGCGGGGTCGTGATCGCGCGCGGTGATCAGCGGCAGGCCGGGGGTGGGGGCGGTGTGGGCCACCGCTGACACCTGTCCGGCATGGGGGTCATCGCGCTGCAGCAGCCGCCAGGTCACCGCATCCAGCGCCGCCAGATCAGCGCGCCCGGTGGCGACCGCGGCCATGGACGCGGCATGGCTGCCCGTTTCCACAAGGCCCGTGATCCGCAGCCCGTCGGTCTGATTGGTAAACGCACAGGCCGCCGCCCAGCCCGACTGGCTGTCAGGCGCGTTGAAGGCCAGCCGCCGCGCCCCTTGCGGGCGCTCGCCGGGCCGCATCACGATCACCGAACGGTAATATCCGGGCTGTTCGGTGACGCCGAAATCGGGGGTCGTGACATAGCGCACGCGCCCTTTCAGACGGCTGCGAAACGGCAGCCCGCAGGTCATCGACAGCGCCAGATCCGGGCGCTGCCAATGGTCATACCAGTCGGTGGGCAGATCGTCGGGCGGGGTCAGATCGGGCAAGGCCAGGTCCGGGGCCGCCTGCTGCACCGCCAACCAGAACCCGCGCCAGCCCTGCGCGGTGTCGGCCCGCCAGTACATTGGCAGGCTGGCAATCACTTGGGGTCGGCGCCTTGGGCCTTTTCGGCCTTGTGGCGGGCCATGGCGCTGTCCACGTCATTGACGCCCAGCAGGTTCGCAACCAGCCGCAGCGCTGCATCTTCGGCATCGTCACGCGCGCCATCGGCCAGGACCACGGACCACAGCGCTTCGACCACGGCGCGGCGGTCTTCATAGGCGACCACATCCTTGATGGCGCGGGTAAAGCGCACGGTGTCGGGCGCTTGCGCTTCGACCTGTTCGGCCTTGGTGCGCAGGGTGGCAGCGGCTTCAGCATCCAGCCCATAGCGGGTGCTCAGGATCCGGTCGATGCGCTGGATTTCGGCCTGCGCATAATCGTCATCGGTGCGCGCCACGCGCACCAGCAGCGCGGCCAGCGCCAGCCGTGCGTCATCTTCGTGAAGCGGGTCGGGTTGCGGGGCGGTCAACCGCCGAAGGAAGTCACCAAACATTCAGGACACCTGTGTCGGAAAGGGCAATGGAAAGGGCGCGCGTCAGTCGCCCTGTATGTCGGTCACGCGCGCGCGTGCCGCGTCGCTGTCCGCCTGGCTGAGGCCCATGGCAAGGCGGGCTTCTTCCAGGATCTCAAGCTCGGCATCGTCCTGCGAGCCATCGGCCAGCACGACCTCCCACAGGGCATCGAGCGCGGCCAGCCGGTCATCCAGGCTGGTGGTTTCGCGGATCAGCGCGGCAAAGGTCGTGGTGTCGGGGGCGGCAGCGTGCAGCCGTTCGCAGGTGGCCCGGATCTTGGCCGCCTCGATCGGGTCATGCTGGAACATGCGCGCCAGAATGCGGTCGATCAGGCTGATTTCCTCGACCCGGTAATTGCGGTCGGACATGGCCACGCGCACCAGCAGCGCCCCAAGCGCAAGCTCGGTGTCCGGGTCCGGCAGGGGCGGCTCGGCGGGGGGGGGCGGTTTGAAGGCGTTCCAGAGTTTCTGCAGCATAGCGACAGGCTATCGCGGTTTGCATGTGGGGCCAACCCCGGTTCGCGCCCTCGTTGCATTGCAGCACGCAGGCGAACGCGTCAGTCGCCGTAGCCTTCGACGATGATCACCCGGCCGGTTGAAATCGGGTCGCGGATCGCCTTGGCCTGCTGATAGGCGTCGCTTTCATAGCAGGCCAGCGCATCGGCATAGCTGGGAAATTCGATCACGACGGTGCGGCCATGCACGTCGCCTTCGGCGGCCACCTGCTGCCCTGCGCGCACGACAAAGCGCGCGCCATACTGCGCAAAGGGCGCGGCGTTGGCGGCCTTGTAATCCTCATAGGCCTGCGGATCGCGGACATCCACATTGGCCACCCAATATCCTTTTGGCATGGTCTTTCCCCCCGTTTGGTGAAGCTGGCTCAGCCTATCGCGTTCCCCGGCGCGAAAAAAGGCGCGTCCAACAAACTGTGATCCCCACGGCCCCGCAATCGGGTGTAGGATCAGGACCATGACAACAGCATGGATGACAGTAGGGATGCTTGTTCTGGCCGGGGCGGCGGCGGCTGATTGTTCGGTGACCCCGCAGGGCTGCGAGGTCAAAACGCCCCAGCAGATCGAAGGCCACAGCGACGCCACCGGCGGTGGCGTGCGCGAAGAAGGGTTCGGCCAGTACCGCACCGAAACCGGAACCGCGCTGCGCGATACCGGGTTCGGACGGTTGCAGGGCGGCGGCGTGACGCTGCGCTATCAGGGCAAACCGCCGCTGCGCAGCCAGCGCCCGCAGCGCAATTGCCGGGTGCAGGCGACCGGGTCGATCATCTGCTTCTGACGACCTTTGTGACGATCTGACCCGCGCAAACCGGCGCTTCAGACGAGGCGCGAGTTTTCCTTGGCCGCGCGCACGAAATCCTTGAACAGCGGGTGCGGCGCAAAGGGTTTCGATTTCAGTTCAGGGTGGAACTGCACGCCCACGAACCACGGGTGATCCTGCCATTCCACGATTTCGGGCAGACGGCCGTCGGGGGACATGCCCGAAAAGCTCAGCCCGGCCTCTTCCAGCTGGTCGCGATAGCGGATGTCGACCTCATAGCGGTGGCGGTGACGCTCTTCGATGGCCGTGGTGCCATAGATCTCAGCCACTTTTGACCCTTCGGTCAGCACCGCGTCATAGGCGCCAAGGCGCATGGTGCCGCCCTTGTCGTCATCGGCCTTGCGCTGAACCTTGTGATTGCCCTGCACCCATTCTTTCAGGTGATAGACCACCGGCTCAAAGCGTTTCTTGCCCGCCTCGTGGTCGAATTCTTCGGATCCCGCCTGCGCCACGCCAGCCACGTTGCGCGCCGCTTCGATGACCGCCATCTGCATCCCCAGGCAGATCCCCAGATAGGGGATCTTGCGGGTGCGGGCGAATTCGGCGGCGCGGATCTTGCCTTCGGTGCCGCGTTCGCCAAAGCCGCCGGGCACCAGAATGGCGTGATAGCCGGCCAGATGCGGCGCGGGGTCTTCGCGTTCGAACAGCTCGGCATCCACCCAGTTGACCCGCACGCGGACCCGGTTGGCCATGCCGCCATGGGTCAGAGCCTCGGCAATGGATTTATAGGCGTCTTCCAGCTGGGTGTATTTGCCCACGATGGCGACGTTGACTTCGCCCTCGGGGTTCTGGATGCGGTCGGCCACGTCTTCCCAGACCGACAGATCGGGGCGCGGGGCGGGGCTGATCTGGAACGCGTCCAGAACCGCCTGATCAAGCCCTTCGCCGTGATAGGCCAGCGGCGCGGCATAGATGGATTTGAGATCCTTGGCCGCGATCACCGCTTCGGGGCGGACATTGCAGAACAGCGCCAGCTTGTCGCGTTCCTTTTGCGGGATGTCCCCTTCGGAGCGGCAGACCAGAATGTCCGGCGCCAGCCCGATCGAGCGCAGCTCCTTGACGCTATGCTGGGTGGGTTTGGTTTTTAGCTCGCCGCTGGCCTTGATGTAAGGCAGCAGGGTCAGGTGCATGAACAGGCACTGACCGCGCGGCTTTTCCTGGCTGAACTGGCGGATGGCTTCGAAAAAGGGCAGCCCTTCGATATCGCCCACGGTGCCGCCGATTTCGCAGAGCATGAAATCAACCTCATCTTCGCCGATGCGGATGAAGTCCTTGATTTCATTGGTCACGTGGGGGATCACCTGAATGGTCTTGCCCAGATAGTCGCCGCGCCGTTCCTTTTCCAGAACATTGGAATAGATGCGCCCGGACGACACGGAATCGGTGCGCCGCGCGGCCACGCCGGTGAAGCGTTCGTAATGGCCCAGATCCAGATCGGTTTCGGCCCCGTCATCGGTGACAAAGACCTCGCCATGCTCAAAGGGCGACATGGTGCCGGGATCGACGTTCAGATAGGGGTCAAGCTTGCGCAGGCGCACCGAATAGCCACGGGCCTGCAGCAATGCACCAAGGGCCGCCGAAGCCAGCCCTTTGCCAAGCGACGACACGACACCGCCGGTGATGAAGATAAAACGCGCCATGTGTTTCGGCTGCCCCCGTGAATTTGGCCTGTCCGCCAGGCCGGAACGTTGCAAAACTGGATGATTTGGTGGTGCTCGAACCCACCATGCCACGGGACTTTAGATATAACGGATTCGCGTGTCCCGCGCAAGTGAACCGCAAGATGATGTTGCGCCCGATGGGCGCAATTCAAGCTGTAGTGGTAAACCGGATCAGTCGGCGCGCGGCACCAGCGGTGCGTTGTCGCCCTGCGACGGCGGCAGCAGATCGCTGCCCGACGGCACGCTCGGGGTGGCGCCATCTGCGCTGCCTTCGGCGGCCGGGGCCGGAACGCCCAGACGGTCGATGACCGAGCTGCCCGAAGAATTCTGTGCCGCAAAGATCGTCAGCGCGATCGACGTGCAGATGAACGCGGCCGCCAGGCCCCAGGTCACCTTGCCAAGCGCGGTTGCGGCCGCGCGGCCCGACATCACGCCGCCACCGCCGGAACCCATTCCAAGCCCACCACCTTCGGAGCGCTGCATCAGAACGACGGCGATCAGGCCCAGAGCCAGAAGAAGATGCACGATGAGGATGACGTTTTCCATGAGGCCCTGCGTCGGTTACGGCTATCCGCCGCTATCTAGGCAAGTTTGCACCGGGGGGCAAGACGGGATCGTGGCCGCGTCGCATCTGCGTGATCGGATCACCGCGCACTGGACAGGGAATGGCAAAATCCGCACTCTGCCGCCATGCCACATGATGATCCCGATCACCCGCACGCCCTGTTACCACCCGATCCCGCGCTACGGGTCAAGGCGCTGGAAACCATTCTGACACGCAAGGGGCTGGTGGATCCTGCCGCGCTCGATGCCATCATCGACATGTATCAGAGCCGAATCGGCCCGCGCAACGGCGCCCAGGTTGTGGCCCGCGCCTGGGTCGATGCCGATTTCCGCGCCCGGCTGCTGTCGAATCCGATGCCGCTTTTGCGGGATCTGGGGTTCTACGGGCGGCAGGGCGAACATATGGTGGTCGTCGAAAACACACCGCAGACCCATAACATGGTCGTATGCACCCTGTGCAGCTGCTATCCGTGGCCGTTGCTGGGGATCCCGCCGGGCTGGTACAAATCCGATGCTTACCGCGCCCGCGCCGTGCGCGAACCGCGCAAGGTGCTGGCCGAATTCGGGGTCGAGCTGCCCGCCGGGACCGCCGTGCGGGTCTGGGATTCAACCGCCGAAATCCGCTATCTTGTCCTGCCCATGCGCCCCGAGGGCACCGACGGGCTCGGGGTTGACGCGCTTGCCGATCTGGTGAGCCGCGACAGCATGATCGGCACCGGGCTGCCTGCAAGACCGGAGGCCGCATGACCCGCGTTCACGACATGGGCGGGCGCTTTGGCGATGGGGCGATCCGGCCCGAGCCCGAAGACGCTCCGGTGTTTGCAGAAGACTGGCACGCGCGCGCCTTGGCGGTGACGCTGGCCGGCGGGGCGCTTGGGCAATGGAACATCGACATCTCGCGCCATGCGCGCGAACGTCTTGCACCCAAGGACTACGCGCGCTTTTCCTACTATGAAAAATGGCTTGCGGGGCTTGCCGATCTTCTGGTGCAGCAGGGGGTTCTGACGCGCGACGATCTGGCCGATCCCGATGCACCTTCGGGTCACGACCCGCACCCGCTGGCCGATCGTGCTCTGCGCGCCGATGCGGTGGCGGCCACCCTGGCCAAGGGGGGACCGGCCGATCGCGACGGCCCCGCGCCGAGTTTTGCGCCCGGCGATCGGGTGCGCACGCGGGCGCGCGCCGAAAACGTCTTTGTCCCCGGTGGCCATACCCGGCTGCCCGCCTACGCGCAGGGGGTAACGGGGACGGTGGTTCTGGTTCATGGCTGCCATGTGCTGCCCGACAGCGCCGCCCATGGGCGCGGCGAAGCGCCCGAGCCGCTTTATGCGGTGGCCTTTGGGGCGCATGATCTGTGGCAGGCGCCGGAAGGATCGGGCGATGAGGTCGTCCTGGATCTTTGGGAAAGCTATCTGGAGCGCGCGGAATGACTGGCCCCACTGATGCGGCCCCTGAACCGGTCTTTGCCGAACCCTGGCATGCCCAGCTTTTTGCCCTGACGGTGCATCTGAACGAAAGCGGGCTGTTTGGCTGGCCCGACTGGGCGGCGCGGTTTGGGGCGGTGCTGGCACGGCACGGGCTGGGGCGCGATCTTGACGGCGGGGACGACTATTTCAACGCCTGGCTGGAAACGCTCGAAACCCTGCTGGCCGAACAGGGCATGGCGGCGCAGGCCGATGTGGCGCGGCTGCGCGCGGCCTGGGAACAGGCCTATCTGTCCACCCCCCATGGCGCGCCGGTGCATCTGCGCGACGGGGCGGCCTGACGCGGGGTCCGTCGCGCCCCCGTAGGCATGGCGCGACATTCAGGCCGGAATTCGCTGTTTTCCTGACCGGACAGTGCCGTTATAGCAGGGCGGGTTTGTGACGGCTTTAGGAAGGACCTGATATGGCCAATGTCGTGGTGGTCGGCGCTCAGTGGGGCGACGAAGGCAAGGGCAAGATCGTGGATTGGCTCAGCGAGCGCGCCGATGTGATCGCCCGGTTTCAGGGTGGCCACAACGCGGGCCATACGCTGGTCATCGGCGATGAGGTCTACAAGCTGCACGCGCTGCCGTCGGGCGTGGTGCGCGGTGGTAAGCTTAGCGTCATCGGCAATGGCGTGGTGCTGGACCCCTGGCACCTGATCAAGGAAATCGCCACCATTCGCGCCCAGGGCGTGGACATCACCCCCGACACGCTGATGATCGCGGAAAACACGCCGCTGATCCTGCCCTTCCATGGTGAGCTGGACCGCGCCCGCGAGGCGCAGAATTCGGTGGCCAAGATCGGCACCACCGGGCGCGGCATCGGCCCCGCCTACGAAGACAAGGTGGGCCGCCGGGTGATCCGCGTGGCCGATCTGGCCGATGATGCGACGCTGGAACTGCGGGTGGACCGGGCGCTGGTGCACCACAACGCGCTGTGCGCGGGGCTGGGTCTGCCGGCCGTGGATCGCAACGATCTGATCGCGCGCCTCAAGGACATCGCGCCCGAGATCTTGCGCTATGCCGGTCCGGTCTGGAAGGTGATGAACGAAAAGCGCAAGGCCGGCAAACGCATCCTGTTCGAAGGCGCGCAGGGCGCGCTGCTTGATATTGATTTCGGCACCTATCCGTTTGTGACCTCGTCCAACGTGATTGCAGGGCAGGCGGCCACCGGTGTGGGGATCGGGCCGGGCTCCATTGATTTCGTGCTGGGCATCGTCAAGGCCTATACCACCCGCGTGGGCGAAGGCCCGTTCCCGACCGAACTGGACGATGCCGATGGCCAGCGTCTGGGCGAGCGGGGCCATGAATTCGGCACCACCACCGGGCGCAAGCGCCGCTGCGGCTGGTTCGATGCCTGCCTGGTGCGCCAGACCTGCGCGACCAGCGGCGTCAACGGCATTTCGCTGACCAAGCTGGATGTGCTGGACGGGTTCGACACGCTCAAGATCTGCGTCGGCTACGAGCTTGACGGCACGCGGCTGGATTACCTGCCCACGGCGGCCGATCAGCAGGCGCGCTGCGTGCCGATCTACGAGGAAATGCCGGGCTGGAGCGAATCCACCGAAGGCGCGCGCAGCTGGGCCGATCTGCCCGCCAACGCGATTAAATATGTGCGCCGTGTCGAAGAGTTGATCGACTGTCCGGTGGCGCTATTGTCTACCTCTCCCGAACGCGACGACACGATCCTTGTGACCGACCCGTTTGCCGACTGAGCCCGACCAGACCGATCAGGACCGCACCGCCATGAGCACTTCGCGCCTTAGCTACAAGACCCGCCGCCGCCTGTCGCTGCTGCTTTTGGTGGTGGCGATGCCTGCCTATGTGGTGGTGGCGGTGACGGTGATGAACCTGTTCGAGCGCCCGTCGATCCTTGTTGAACTGGGGGTCTATGTGGGGCTGGGGATCATCTGGATCCTGCCGTTTCGGTCGATCTTTCGCGGGGTCGGTCAGGCCGATCCCGACGCACAGGACTAGGGGCGCGCGCGTGATCCGTGCGCGTGCCGGTTTTCGGGCCTGTTTTCGGCCCGTTTGGGCCATTCTGTCATGACCATGCGCATCGTGCAGTCCGACACCCCCGCCTGTCTTGTGGGCGGGGGGCCGGTTCTGCCCGGTGACATTGCCGACGCGCAGGCGCTGGCACCGCTGATGGTGGCCGCCGATGGCGGGGCGCGGGCGCTGCTGGATGCGGGCGTGATGCCGGATGCAGTGATCGGTGATCTTGATTCGCTGGATCCCGCCACCCGTGCCGCCATCCCCGCCACCCGCGTGCATCTGATCGCCGAACAGAACAGCACCGATTTCGACAAGGCCCTGCGCAGCATCGCGGCGCCCGTGGTGATCGGGCTGGGCTTTCTGGGCGCGCGGATCGACCATCAGCTGGCGGCGCTGAACACCCTGCATGCGCGCGCCGACCGCGCCTGCCTGCTGGTCGGAGACACTGAGATCGTTCTGCACCTGCCACCCCGCCTGTCGCTGCCGACCCGGTCGGGGGATACGGTGTCACTGTTTCCGCTGGCGCCGGTGACGGGGCGTTCGGACGGGCTGCACTGGCCCATCGACGGGATCACGCTGGCGCCGGGGGGCATGTCGGGCACGTCGAACCGGGCCTGCGGGCCGGTGGAACTGGTGCTGGACGGGCCAGGCTGTCTGGGGATCGTGCCGCGCCATCTGCTGGCGCCGCTGGTCAGGACGCTTGGGCAGCCTGACGCCGCGCGATGGCCTGTTCGCGCAGGATGATGTAGATCCCCGATCCCACCGTGATGCAGATGCCGATGGTGGCCATCTGGTTGGGCAGGTCGCGAAACACCAGCCAGCCGACGGCGGTGGCCACGGGAATTTCCAGATATTGCATCGGCGCCAGCGTGGCCGAAGGCGCATAGCGCAGCGACCAGGTCATCAGCAGGTGCGCCAGCGTCCCGGTCAGGCCGATGGCAACCAGCAGCGTGTTTTCATGGGCGCCGGGGGCGGTCAGGCTCAGTTCCGGCAGACCTGCGCGATTGCCCAGCCACAGGGCCGGGGCCAGCACCACACAGGCCATCACGCCGCTGACGGCCTGCAGGCCGATGGGATCCGTCTGCTTGGCGATCTGGCGTGTGGTCAGGATGAACAGCGCAAAGATCAGCGCCACCGCAAGCGGCAGCAGCGCGGGCCAGCCCACCGCGGCAAAGCTGGGCTGAACCACCAGAAGGGTGCCGACAAACCCCAGCACACAGGCCAGAAGACGGCGCATGCCGACCTCTTCGCCCAGCACGTATTTCCCTAGGATCAGCATGATAAAGGGCATCACAAAGGCAATCGCGATGGCATCGGCCAGCGGCAGGAACCGCAGCGCGGCAACCATGCAGCCGATCCCCGCGATATGCAGCCCCGTGCGCAGCATGGTCAGGCGCAGCACCCGCCCATCCATGCGCCAGTCGCGCCCGGTCAGCGCCACGATGGGGATCAGCACGACGGCCTGAATGGCAAAGCGCGCCAGCAGCAGCTCGCCCAGTGACACGGTGGTCGACAGCAGCTTGGCAATCGCGTCGCCCACGGGGGCCACGATGCAAAAGCCAAGCATAAGCAGAATACCAAGGGCGGGACGGTCATGCGTCATGGACCTGACGCTAGAGCGCGACGCTCCCAAGCGCAAGCATGCCCATGCGGCCGGGTCAGCAAAAAATCACGGGCGGCTCAGCAGGATCTTTCCGGCCAGTCCAAGAAACACCAGACCCGCAAGGCGGTTGATGACGATCTGCGCCGTTTGCGAGCGCATCAGCCAATGGCTCAGCCCGCCTGCCAATAGGGCAATCGCGCTGAACACCACAAAGGTCACCGCCATGAACACCGCCCCCAGACCCGCGATTTGTGCGACTACGGGGCCGTTTTCGGGGCTGGTGAACTGGGGAAAGAAGGCCAGAAAGAAGATCGCCACCTTGGGGTTGGTGATGTTCATGATCAGCCCGCGCCGAAACAGTGCCGCCGCGCTCAGGCGCGGGCCATTGCCGCTCAGGGCCTGCGCGGGGGCCCGAAACGCCCCCCAGGCCAGATAGATCAGATAGCCCGCGCCCGCGAGTTTGAGCACCGTAAAGGCCATGGCGCTGGCCTGCACCAGTGCGGCCACCCCAAGCGCCACCGCCAGCGAATGAAAGATCAGCCCGGTGCACAGGCCCAGCACCACCATCACCCCAGCACGGGCCCCGTTCAGCGCCGATTGCGTCAGCACAAAGATGTTGTCCGGCCCCGGTGCCAGCGCCAGCAGCGTCACCGCAATGGTAAAGGTCACAAGCGTGTCGGCAGGGATCAGGGTGGCAAGCATGAAACGGGGTCCGGTCGATCAGGGGCGCGGGCCTGTTTTCAGCAGTTGGGCACGTTCACCGCAAGCCCACCCAGCGAGGTTTCCTTGTATTTCTCGCTCATGTCGTGGCCGGTCTGGCGCATGGTTTCGATGCAGGCATCCAGCGGCACCAGATGCTGACCGTCACCACGCAGCGCCAGAGACGCCGCGCTGACCGCCTTGATCGCACCGAGCCCGTTGCGTTCGATACAAGGCACCTGCACCAGCCCCTTGACCGGATCGCAGGTCATGCCCAGATGGTGCTCAAGCGCGATTTCAGCCGCGTTTTCAACCTGTTCAGGCGTGCCCCCCATCACCGCGCACAGCCCGGCGGCGGCCATGGCCGACGCGCTGCCTACTTCGGCCTGACAGCCGGCTTCGGCGCCCGAGATCGAGGCGTTGAACTTGACCAGCCCGCCGATGGCGGCTGCCGTCAGCAGGAAATCTTCCACATGGCTGCCGGCGGCGCCGGGCACATGATCCAGGTAATAGCGGATGACCGCAGGCACCACGCCCGCCGCGCCATTGGTGGGGGCGGTGACGACTTGCCCACCGGCGGCGTTTTCTTCGTTCACCGCCATGGCATAGACGCTCATCCAGTCGTTGATCGTGTGCGGCGCGCTCAGGTTCATGCCGCGCTCGGCCTCCAGCGCTTCGTGGATGGCCTTGGCGCGGCGGCGCACGCTCAGCCCGCCGGGCAGGATGCCGTCATTTTCCAGGCCCCGGTCGATGCAGTCATTCATCACCTGCCAGATCCGCGCGGTGCCCTTGGCCAGCGCATCGGCGCAGCCGCGCGCACGTTCATTGGCGCGTTTCATTTCGGCAATGCTCAGGCCGCTGGATCGCGCCATCTGCAGCATCTCGGCGGCGGATTTGAACGGGTAGGGCACCGGGGCGCCTTCGTCGGTGTCCTTGCCTTCGGCCAGCTCGGCTTCGGTCATCACAAAGCCGCCGCCGATGGAATAATAGACCTCGCGCAGGATGATGTCGCCTTCGGCATCGGTGGCCATCAGCACCATGCCATTGGCGTGGCCGGGCAGGGCGTGGTCATAGTCGAACACCAGATCGCTGTCGGGATCAAAGACCAGATCGCCCAGACCTTCGGGCGACAGGGTATGGGTTTCCTTCAGTGCCGCCAGCGCGGCGTCGGCCGCTTCGGCGTCATAGGTTTCGGGATTGAACCCGGCCAGCCCCAGTATGGTGGCCCGATCGGTGGCATGGCCCACGCCGGTAAAGGCCAGCGACCCGTGCAGCGACGCGCGCAGACCGTGGAAATGAAAGGGCGAGGCCCGCATCAGGTCCAGAAACCGCGCGGCGGCCACCATCGGGCCCATCGTGTGCGAAGAGGACGGGCCGATGCCGACCTTGAACATGTCGAAGACGGAAAGAAACATCTAGGTTGCGTATCCTTCGGGTGGATTGGCGTAGACGGGGCGGGAAAACGGATGATCGCCAAGCCCTTCGGCGGCGATGGCGCGCTGTACGGCGGGGCGGGGTTCCAGATCGCGGACCGTGCGCGCCAGATGCGGCAGCCCGTCCAGTTCCAGCCAGCCCGCGCCATCCGCGGGGTAAAGCGCCATCCAGCGCAGCGCGGCGGCGACATAGTAGTCCAGAACACCGGGGGCGGGTGCGGCAAACCAGCCCGGCGCGCTGGCGGCCAGAGCGTCGAGCTTTCCCAGATGGCGGGCAAGATTGCGGCGGATCTGCGCGCGCAGCCGGTCCTGCGCAGGGCGGTCATCGCCCACATATTTGGCCGGGTAGAACAGCAGCCGCATTTCGGCATGCAGGGTGTTCGAGGTGAAAAACAGCCATTTCAGAAACGCACCACGCTCGGGCGCATCGGGGGGCGGGGCCATCTGCCCGTGCCGGTCGGCGAGCCACAGCAGGATGGCGGCGGTTTCGAATATCGGACCCTGGGGTGTTTCCAGCACCGGGATCAGCCCATTGGGGTTCAGCGCCAGATAGTCGGGCGTCTGGTTGCCCCCATGGCGGCGATCGACCAGCGTGGTGTCAAAGCTCTGGCCTAGCTCGTCCAGCACCAGCCGGATGATCAGTGACGCATTGTCGGGCGCATAGTAAAGGCGATAGGGCGTTGACATGACTGGGGTTATAGCCCGCCCGCCACAAAAGATGTGCCGGAAAGCGACAATTTCCGAACGGAAACAGGCGATGGCGCTGATCACGGTCTCGTGCATGGATGTTGCGGGCTCTGGCGCTTGGCGCAATTGCGCATAGATCGCGTCTGCCCCCGCAGGCGGGCCCCTGGACCGGTAAGTGCCGGGAAAGACTGGGCTGGACACTGCCGCCGGGGGCGTGGATACACAAAGCCGCGAGCGCGCGACCGGAACAGCAAGGGGATCCCCGATGAGCTTTGACTATGACCTTTTCGTGATTGGCGGAGGCTCGGGCGGTGTGCGGGCCGCACGTGTGGCAGCAGGCGATACCGGGGCCCGCGTGGCGCTGGCGGAAGAAGACCGCTATGGCGGCACCTGCGTGATCCGGGGCTGTGTGCCCAAAAAGCTGATGGTGTTTGCAAGCGAATATCCCGACCTGATGGAAGACGCACAGGCCTATGGCTGGGACGTCAAACCGGGTGGCTTTGACTGGTCGGCCTTTCAGGGGCGGCTCAATGGCGAACTTGACCGCCTCGAAGGGGTCTATCGCAAGTTGCTGGCCAATTCGGGGGTGGAAACCTTTGACATGCGCGCCACGGTCGAGGATGCGCATACGGTGCGGCTGGCCAATGGGGACACCAAGACCGCCAAGCATATCCTGATCGCCGTGGGCGGCCGCCCGGTCTGGCCGGATCTGCCGGGGGCCGAGCTTGGCATCACGTCGAACGAGATTTTCCATCTGGAAAACCTGCCCAAATCCATCCTGATCCTGGGCGGCGGCTATATCGCCTGCGAATTTGCCTGCATCCTGCACGGGCTGGGGGTCGAGGTGACGCAGTATTATCGCGGCGCCCAGATCCTGCGCGGCTTTGATGACGAAGCGCGCGGCCTGATTGCCACCGAAATGCAACAGCGCGGCATCGAGATCTGCACGGGCACCAACATCCTCGAGATGTCGCGCGACGGCGACGGTGTGCGCGTCAAGGCCACCAATGGCGAAGAGCGCGTGTTCGATCAGGTGATGTTCGCCACCGGGCGCAACCCCAACACCGATGGGCTGGGTCTTGCCGAACTGGGCGTGGAGCTCGGCCGCAAGGGCGAGATCGTCGTTGATGAGTACAGCCAGACCAAGGTGCCGTCGATCTATGCGGTGGGCGATGTGACCGATCGGGTGAACCTGACACCGGTGGCGATCCGCGAAGGCATGGCCTTTGTCGACACCGTGTTCAAAGGCAACCCCACCAAGGTGGATCATGACCTGATCCCAAGCGCGGTCTTCACGCAGCCTGAAATGGGCACCGTGGGCCTGTCCGAAGAGGCCGCCGCAGAACAGGAACCGATCGAGGTTTATGCCACGTCCTTCCGGCCGATGCAGACCAGTTTCATCGACCGCCCCAACCGGGTGCTGATGAAGCTTGTGGTGTCGCAGGCCACGCGCAAGGTGCTGGGCTGTCACATCGTCGCCCCCGGCGCGGGCGAGATGATCCAGCTGGCAGGCATCGCGGTCAAGATGGGCGCGACCAAGGAAGATTTCGACCGGACCGTGGCGGTGCACCCGACCATGTCCGAAGAGATCGTGACCTTGAAAACCCCGGTAAGAACGGCTTGAATTCCGGTCAGGAAGCCACAGCTTTTTAATCAATGGCCGCCATCGCGCGGCCAGACAACCAACAAAGGGATCTGACACAGAATGGCGGGCAATAGCGGCGGCCCCTGGGGGGGCGGCGGTTCCTCTGGCGGGGGCGGAAACAGGGGAAACAATGGCAGCGGCGGCAATGACGGCGGCAATCGCGGTGGCGGTCGGCGGCCGGGTGACGACAATGCGCAGATCCCCGAAATCGACGAGCTGGTGAAAAAAGGCCAGGAACAGCTGCGCGTCCTGATGGGCGGCCGTGGCGGTTCAGGTCAGGGCGGCGGCGGAGGCGGCGGCCAGGGTCCGGGGCAGGGCGGTCCGCTCTTTACCCGCGGGACGCTGATGATCGTGGGTCTTGTGGGCATCATTGTCTGGGGCATGGCCAGCTTTTACACCGTGCGCCCCGAAGAACAGTCGGTCGAGCTGTTCCTGGGCGAATTTTCCTCCGTGGGCAATCCGGGTCTGAACATCGCGCCATGGCCCTTTGTCACGGCCGAGGTCATTCCGGTGACCCGCGAACAGACCGAAGCCATGGGCGGTGCGCGCAGCGCCAATGACGGGCTGATGCTGACCGGCGACGAAAACGTGGTCGACATCGACTATCAGGTGGTCTGGAACATCAATGATCCGGCGAAATACCTGTTCAACCTGTCCGATCCGCCTCAGACGATCCGTGCGGTGTCGGAATCGGCCATGCGCGAGATCATCGCGCAGTCGGATCTGGCGCCGATCCTGAACCGTGATCGGGGCATCATCGCAGAACGGCTGCAGGATCTGATCCAGTCGACGCTCGACAGCTACGATTCGGGTGTGAACATCATCCGCGTGAACTTTGACAAGGCGGACCCGCCCCCCACCGTGATCGACGCCTTCCGCGACGTTCAGGCGGCGGCGCAGGAACGTGACCGTCTGCAGAATGTGGCCGATGCCTATGCCAACCGTGTTCTGGCCGAAGCCCGTGGTGAAGCGGCGCAGATCCTGGAAGAGGCCGAAGCCTATCGCGCCCAGGTCGTGAACGAGGCCGAAGGTGAAGCCAGCCGCTTTACCGCCGTTCTCGAAGAATATGCCAAGGCCCCCGAAGTGACGCGCAAACGTCTGTATCTGGAGACCATGGAAGGCGTGCTGGGTGGCATCGACAAGATCATCATTGACGAAAACACCGGCAATGGCGGATCGGGCGTGGTGCCTTACCTGCCGCTGAATGAATTGCGGCGCGGGTCCAACACGCAACAGGGGTCGAACTGATGAACAAAGCCTCCATTTTCCTGATCGGCGGCATCGTGGCCGCCGTGGCGCTGGTGTCGTCCCTGTTCATCGTGGATGAACGAGAAAAGGCGCTGGTGCTGCAATTTGGCCGCGTGGCCAGCGTCAAGGAAGAGCCCGGTCTCTACCTCAAGATCCCGGTGATCCAAGAGGTCGTGCGCTATGATGACCGCATCCTGTCGATCGACGTGCAGCCGCTCGAAGTGACGCCGCTGGATGATCGTCGCCTGGTGGTGGATGCCTTTGCGCGCTACCGCATTTCAGATGTCGAACAGTTCCGGCAGGCCGTGGGTGTGGGCGGGATTTCCACCGCCGATGACCGTCTGGACAGCATCCTGCGCGCCGAAACGCGCGAAGTGCTGGGTTCGGTCAGTTCGCGCGACATCCTCAGCTCGGACCGGGCGGCGCTGATGCTGCGCATCCGCAACGCCGCGATCCAGCAGGCGCAGGCCCTGGGGGTCGAGGTGATCGACGTCCGCCTCAAGGCGACGGATCTGCCGACGCAGAACCTCGAAGCCACGTTTGACCGGATGCGCGCCGAACGCGAACGCGAAGCCACCGATGAACGCGCCCGCGGTAACGAGGCCGCGCAGCGGGTTCGCGCCCAGGCCGACCGGACCGTGGTCGAACTGGTGTCCGACGCGCGCCGTGAAGCTGAAATCACCCGAGGTGAGGCCGATGCCGAGCGCAACGCCGTCTTTGCCGAAGCCTTTGGCGCAGACCCCGAATTCTTTGAATTCTACCGGTCGCTTACCGCCTATCAGCGGGCTCTTCAGGCGGGCAATTCGTCCATGGTGCTGAGCCCTGACAGCGAGTTCTTCAACTATCTGAACTCGCCCACGGGCGGCAAGGTCATCACCCCCGCAGCCCCGCGCCCTGCCGCCGAGGTTGCCGCGGATGAGGCCGCCGCTGAAGCCGCCGCCGAAGAGGCGCTGAGCGAAGGCGAGGCCGAAAGCGAGGCGCTGGAAGAGGTGGACACGCAGATCAACAACTTTGACGCTGACAGCGCCGAAGATCCGGCCACAGGCGTGACCGAGTGATCGCCACCGTCCTGTTCGCACTGGGACTGGTACTGATTGTAGAGGGGCTGGCCTGGGTGCTGGCCCCTTCGCTTATCGACCGCCTGCTGGAGGTGCTGCGCAGCCTGCCCATGGCCGCGCGCCGTCAGGCCGGTCTGCTTGGGCTGGTCAGCGGGCTGATCCTGCTGTGGCTGGCCTTTGGGCTGGGGCTGCGGATCGGCGTTTAGGGGGCTTTGCAACAAATGCTCACGGCCTGTTGACAGGGTCGCGAGCACCAAAACCTTTCCGGTTGCGCATTTTTCTCCCTACATGCAGCATCAGTGCAACAGTCAAGCGGCGATTTCAGGGATTTTGCCGCTATTTTAGAATTTGAGATCAACAAGAGCAGGAGATGAGGATGCAGCAGCTTCTTCCCCGTATTCCCGGTCAGATCGGGCGGGCCGCGCCAGTGCGCATGGCCTTTACCGTCGCCCTTGCGATCGGGCTGGCGCTTGGCCAGACCGTGACGGCCGAGGCGCGCCCCGAAAGCCTGGCACCGCTGGCCGAAGAGATCAGCCCGTCCGTGGTGAACATCACCACCACCACCACGATCGAAGGCCAGACCGGCCCGCAGGGCATCGTGCCCGAAGGGTCGCCCTTTGAAGATTTCTTCCGCGAATTCCAGGACCGCAATGGCGGCAACGGCGATCGCCCGCGCCGGTCTTCGGCGCTTGGGTCGGGTTTTGTCATTTCCGAAGATGGCTATGTGGTCACCAACAACCACGTGATCGAAGCCGCCGACGAAATCCTGATCGAATTCTTCGACGGCAAGGAACTTGAAGCCAAGGTCGTGGGCACCGATCCCAGCACCGACATCGCGCTGCTCAAGGTCGAAGCGGACGAGCCGCTGGACTTTGTCAGCTTTGGCGACAGCGACACCGCCCGCGTGGGCGACTGGGTGATTGCCATGGGCAACCCGCTGGGGCAGGGCTTTTCGGTCTCGGCCGGGATCGTGTCGGCCCGCAACCGCGCGCTCAGCGGATCCTATGACGACTACATCCAGACGGATGCGGCGATCAACCGGGGCAACTCGGGCGGGCCTCTGTTCAACATGGAAGGTGACGTGATCGGCGTGAACACCGCGATCCTGAGCCCCAATGGCGGCTCGATCGGCATCGGGTTTTCCATGGCGTCCAACGTGGTGACCCGCGTGGTCGACCAGCTGCAGGAATTCGGCGAAACCCGTCGGGGCTGGCTGGGCGTGCGCATCCAGAACGTCGACGAGGATCTGGCCGAAGCCATCGGGCTCGACAAGGCCGCCGGTGCCCTGATCACCGATGTGCCCGAAGGCCCGGCCAAGGATGCCGGTCTGCTGTCGGGGGACGTGATCCAGAGCTTTGACGGCGTCGAGGTCGAGGATGTGAACGGTCTGGTCAAGCAGGTGGGCAACACCGATGTGGGCAAGGCCGTGCGCGTCGTGGTGTTCCGTGACGGCACAACCAAGACCATCCTGGTGACCCTGGGCCGCCGCGAAGAGGCTGACACCGCCGTTCCCGCCGCCCTGCCGAGCGACGATCAGGACGGGGGCGCCGTCGAAGAGCAGGTAATTCTGGGCCTGACCCTGCGCCCGCTGACCGACGAGCTGCGCGCAGAACTGGATCTGGGCGATGACATGCAGGGCCTGGTGGTGATGGACATCGACGAAACGTCCGAAGCCTATGAAAAGGGCCTGCGCGCCGGGGACGTGATCACCGAAGCGGGGCAGCAAAAGCTGACCGGCCTGGGCGATCTCGACACCCGCATTGCCGAAGCCAAGGACGCAGGCCGCAAGTCGCTGCTGCTTCTGGTGCGCCGCGGCGGGGATCCGCGCTTTGTGGCGCTGAACCTCGAAAGCTGATCCGGCCGGGCAAACCGCCCGCCCGCACAGCGCCCCCTGCCGGATGGTGGGGGGCGTTTTTTTGTGCAGTTTGGCAGGTGCGGTCGTTTATGGCGCCTGACCCGGCGTGCGCGGGCGGGGGAATGGCGGGGGATCTGCGATAGGTCCGCCAGACGATGGCTGACCCTGTCGGCCCTGACGATCCTGTTGTTCGGACGGACCGGGGCGACTGAATTGCGGTAGCTGGGGGTTTGGAAGGGTAGGCGCCAGACCCCGGACCACCACGGGGTCTGGCTTCGGCCGCTGGAATGGGGGTCCAGAAGGCCAAGACAAATTTGTTAGTGACCTCTGGCACTGCAAACCCGAAACAGGTCAGCAGTTGGGGGCCAGATTACACCCAAGTCTTTCCATACCCCACTGCGCGACACTCGTCGGGACAGACACGCGACTGCGAGCGGGATACGTTAAAAAGGATACCTACTAAGAAGTCTTGGTGCGGTACGCCAAATTTGTTTTATCAATGGGTCCATTATGGACTGCGCATCCGGCCGACTATGTGAAGTAGATTACAGATGAGCAAGAAAGCTGAAAAAGGTATAACACCCTTGCCATCTTGACGCTAGGTCAACCTGTGCCCAGCTCGGCAAGCTCGGTCAGCGCCTTCCGATCCAGCACGATCAGACCACCCCGGGTCGGCTCTACGACATTCTGTTTGCGCCAGGCCGAAATCGTCTTTGACACCGCCTCGCGCGAGGCGCCCACATATTCGGCAAGCTCGGATTGCGACAGCGCCAGCACCTTGCGCGCGCCGTTCTGTTCCGACGTCAGATACAGCACCTTGCGCGCCAGTCGCACGGGCATGGCCAGAAAGACCTGCTCATTCATCCGCTGGCTCATCCAGCGCATGCGCTGCCCCGCGAGCCGGGTCAGGTCGCTGCCAAGCGCAGGCGAGCGTTCCACCGCCTGAAGCAGATCCGAATTGCGCACCCGCATCAGCGTGCAGGGCTCCAGCCCGGTCAGTGTTGCCGTGCGCGGTCCGGGATCGAACATCGCGATTTCGCCGAACAGCGATCCGGGACGCATCACGTCAAGCGACAGCTTGCGCCCGTCCTGAGACATGACGCTGACCTCGAGCCTACCGCTCTTGACCGCGTAGAGCGCGTCTCCGATATCGCCTTCTTCGAACAGAACCTCGCCTGCGGCCAGGCGCACTTCGCGTGCCAGCTCTGTCAGCGCCTGCTTGAGGTGATCCGAGGCATGGGCCAAAAAACCCGTGGCAGGCCAATCATTTACGGTCATGTCGTGGTCCCACATGTGAGACTTCAACCTAATTGGCGTCGGGTGGCGGATCAACCCTTGGAAGGGTTTGGCGCAGCGGCATAATATGTTGACCAACAATATTTTTGCACGCTGCATGGGATCTGCCGCGATGTTTGCCCTTGAAATTCGGGGCTGGCGCGGCATCTCGGGCTTGTCTAGAGAATATGCGACCACGAAAGGCGAGGGATCCACGGAATGGCGAAGATCACGTATATCGAGCATGGCGGCAAGGAACATGTGGTTGAGGTGGCCAGCGGGCTGACCGTCATGGAAGGCGCGCGCGACAACAACGTGCCCGGCATCGAAGCCGATTGCGGCGGCGCGTGTGCCTGTTCGACCTGTCACGTCTATGTGCATCCCGACTGGGTGGATAAAATCCCGGCAAAGGATGACATGGAAACCGACATGCTCGACTTTGCCTATGAGCCGGACGAGGCCCGGTCGCGCCTGACCTGCCAGATCAAGGTGACGGACGCGCTGGACGGGCTGGTGGTTCAGCTGCCCGAAAAGCAGATCTGATGATCAGCAGGGCGCGGCGTCGGGCGCGGCACCCGCTGCCCGGCTCCGCCCGCCGCGCGTGGCTGTTGCTGGCGCTTGTGGCCAGCGGATGGGGGACAGCGGCCGTCGCCCAGATTTCGGGCGCTGCATTCGAGCAGCCCACCACCCGATATCCACACGGCGTTCTGGGCGATGCGATCGAATATGCGGCGCTGCGTGTGGACGGGCCGGACGGGTCCGCCACGTTCGAACTGCCGCGCGACCTGGTGTTCGAGGATCTGGCGCCGCGGCTTTGGGATGTGGATGGCGATGGGGCGCCCGAAGTCGTGGTGGTGGAAAGCCATGTGCATAAAGGCGCGCGGCTTGCCATCTACGGGTCCCGGGGTCGTCTTGCAGCCACCCCGTTCATCGGCACACGGTTTCGCTGGCTTGCGCCTGTCGGGGCGGCGGATCTCGACGGGGATGGGCATACTGAGATTGCCTATATCGACCGGCCGCACCTGGCCAGGATCCTGCGGATCTGGCGCTTTCGCGACGGCGGGCTTGAACCCGTGGCGCAGGCCGGTGGGCTGAGCAATCATCGCATTGGTGAGGATTTCATTTCCGGCGGTGTCCGCGATTGCGGGGCCGGTCTCGAGCTGATCACAGCCGATGGCACCTGGTCGCAGATCATGTCCAGCCGGCTGGTCGGAGGGCGCATCGAGATCGCTGCACTCGGGCCGTTGCGATCCGCTTCCGACTTTGATGATGCGCTGCGTTGCCGATGACCCAAAAGGCGAGGCTCTGCCTCGCGCTCCGAGGTACTTTCAGCCACAAAGAAGCGCAAACCCGCCCTTTCTTTGTGGCGAAAAATACCTCGGGGGTGAATGGCGCAGCCAGAGGGGGCAGCGCCCCCTGCCTGCCCTATCAAAGGGCGCGCCAGCCGATATCCGAGCGATAGAACCCATCGGGCCAGTCGATCTGCTCGGCCAGGGCATAGGCGCGGGCGCGGGCCTCTGACAGGCTGTCGGCTCGGGCGGTGATGTTGAGCACGCGCCCGCCTGAGGCGCGGATCTTGCCGTCCTGCAGCGTCGTGCCGGCGTGAAAGCACATGTCGGAACTGGTTTCGGGCAGGGTGTCGAGCCCCTTGATCTCTGTCCCCTTTTCGTAGCTGCCGGGGTAGCCTTTGGCGGCCATGACCACTGTCATGGCGTGGTCGTCGGCCCAGTTTACGCGTGCATCGGAGAGGCGGCCTTCGGCAGCCGCGTGCATCAGGTCCATGGCTTGCCCGCCCAGGCGCATCATCAGGACCTGGCATTCGGGGTCGCCAAAGCGCACGTTGTATTCCACCAGGCGTGGCGCTCCGTCCTTGATCATCAACCCGGCATATAGCACCCCCTGATAGGGCGTGCCGCGCCGCGCCAGTTCGGCGACGGTGGGGCGGATGATCTCGTCCAGGGCGCGTTCGGCGATGGCGTCCGTCAGGACGGGGGCAGGGGAATAGGCGCCCATGCCGCCTGTGTTGGGGCCGGTATCGCCTTCGCCCACGCGCTTGTGGTCCTGTGCGGTGCCGATGGGCAGCACCGTGTCGCCATCACAGAGCACAAAAAAGGAGGCCTCTTCGCCTTCCATGAAGTCTTCGATCACCACTTCGGCGCCTGCAGCGCCAAAGCTGCCGCCGAACATGTCGTCGATGGCGGCCAGTGCTTCATCTTCGGTCATGGCCACGATCACGCCTTTGCCGGCGGCCAGCCCGTCGGCCTTGACCACGATGGGTGCGCCCTGGGCGCGGATATAGGCGCGGGCGGCCTCGGCATCGGTAAAGCGTGCATAGGCAGCCGTGGGCGCGCCCGAGGCGTCGCAGATTTCCTTGGTAAAGGCTTTGGAGGCTTCCAGCCGTGCCGCCGCCGCCGAAGGGCCAAAGACCAGGATCCCCGCCTCGCGCAGGCGGTCGGCGACCCCGGCGGCCAGCGGCGCTTCGGGGCCGATGATCACGAAGTCGATGGCTTCGGCTTCGGCAAAGCGGGCGACGGCGCCGCCATCTTCGATATCGAGCGTCGCGCATCGGGCGATCTGGGCGATCCCGGCATTGCCCGGCGCCACGATCAGCTTGTCGCATTTGGGGTTCTGCATCACCGCCCAGGCCAGCGCGTGTTCGCGCCCGCCGCCTCCGAGGATCAGGATGTTCATGCGCTTGCCCCTTCGCTGCTTGGCCTTCTGTCGTCTGCGTTCTAAGCTGGCGATCCGCCCGAGACAAGGAGAGCCCGCATGGATCTGATCGACGACCCGCAGGACGGCCAGAATGCCCCCGAATTCACCGTCACCGAGCTGTCGGGTGCGATCAAACGGGTGATCGAGGGCGAATTTGCCCATGTGCGCATCCGGGGCGAGGTTGGTCGCGTCAGCCGGCCCAAATCGGGCCATGTCTATCTGGATCTTAAAGATGACCGTGCGGTGATTGCCGGGGTCATGTGGAAAGGCGTGGCCGCGCGTCTGACCACCCAGCCCGAAGAGGGGATGGAGGTTGTGGCGACCGGGCGTCTGACCACCTTTCCGGGGCAGTCGCGCTATCAGATCGTGATCGACGACATCAAGCCTGCGGGCATGGGGGCGCTGATGGCGCTTTTGGAAAAGCGCAAGGCGCAGCTGGCAGGCGAAGGTCTGTTTGCGCCTGAACGCAAGCGTCCCTTGCCTTATCTGCCGCAGATCATCGGTGTGGTGACGTCTCCGTCGGGGGCCGTGATTCGCGACATTCTGCACCGGCTGCGCGACCGGTTCCCGCGCAAGGTGCTGATCTGGCCCGTGGCGGTTCAGGGCGAGCGCTGCGCCCCCGAGGTGACCCGCGCCATCGAAGGGTTCAACGCGCTCACGCCCGGTGGCGCGCTGCCGCGCCCCGATCTGCTGATCGTGGCGCGCGGGGGGGGCTCGGTCGAAGACCTGTGGGGCTTTAACGAAGAAAGCGTGGTGCGCGCGGCCGCCGCCAGCCAGATCCCGCTGATTTCGGCGGTGGGGCATGAAACCGATGTGACGCTGATCGACTATGCGTCCGACAAGCGCGCCCCGACGCCCACGGCGGCGGCAGAGCTGGCGGTGCCGGTGCGCGCCGAGCTGCTGGCCTGGCTGGAAAGCCAGGGCGCACGGCTGACCCGTGCGGTGACGGCGGGGCTGGGCCAGCGCGGGCAACGGCTGAGCGATCTGGGCCGGGCCCTGCCACGGGCCGACACGCTGCTCGAGGCGCCGCGCCAGCGGCTGGATCTGGTGGCCGGGCGGCTGCCATCGGCGTTGTTGTCGGGGGTGCAGCGGCGGCGCGTGGCGCTGGCCGAGCATGGCGGCACCCTGCGCCCGGCGGCGCTGCAGCAGCGCCTGCGCCATGGGCGCGAGGCGCTGGACCGGGTGTCGGCGCGGCTGGATCCGGCACGGCTGCAGGAGCGGCAGGCGCGGCGGGGGCAAGAGCTCGACGCGCTCTGGTCGCGCTTTGACCGCGCCGCGACACGGCAGATGGAACGCTGGCGCAGCCGCATCGCATCTGCCGACCGGATGCACGAGACGCTGAGCTACAAGGCGACGCTTGATCGCGGCTATGCGGTGGTGCGTGGCGATGATGCGGTGGTTACGACCCGTGCCGCCGCCGGGCAGGCCACCCGGATCGAGATCGAATTCAGCGATGGCCGGATCACGCTGGGGGATGCGGGTGCAACCGATCCCGAAGACGCACCCGACACGCCCAAACCCAAACGCGCGGCCAAACCTAGGCCCAAACCCGACGCGCCCGAGCAGGGATCGCTGTTCTAGGGGTCAGACCCCCACATCGGGGCCAAGGCAGAGCATGTCTTCGCCGACATCCTGCGCTTCGTAAAGTTCGGTCGCGGGCGGCTGGCTTTCGAAATAGGCCCGCAGCCCCGATGGCCCTTTGTGAAAGGTCCAGCATTGCGGGCCGGGCACGTCTTCATAGACAAAGCAGATCTCGTCGCCTTGCGGATACCAGATCCCGTCCTGACAGCGCCCATCCAGAAACGACCACACGACGCGGCGGTTGGGCAGATAGCACTCGACCCCGTAAAGCGCGCCATCGGCGCCGTAAAAGAGCGTCTTGCCATGGGTATAGGCATCAAAGGCATCGGCGCTCAGCGGGGTGTCGGCGGTGGCGGGCAGGGCGCCCGCAAGCGGTGCTGCGGCAAGGGCGATGGCCACAAGAGTGGGTTTCATTCGGGGCCTCGTCTGTGCTGTGATCCGGGGCGCATGCTGCCACGGGCAGGCGGGCCCGTCCACTGTCGCAAATGGACCCTTTTGGGCCAGCAAAACGTTGCGGATCGGAAACAGCCGCCTGCATTTGTCGGCACCGCCAACGCAAAGTGGCGCTGATCTGTCGCTTTTCAGCGGGTTTGATCGCGCATTTCCGCGCTAGGACAGGATCCAAGCAAAACGGGAGAGACCGGGCCATGGCGTTGGATAATCAAAAAGGTGTCTGGAAATCGGGGCGCGGCAAAGGCCGGGTGACCCCGAAGGGCCGCCAGCTGGATGACCGCGCCTGGGACGAGGTGCGCGCGCTTCTGGGCGACCGCCCGCGGCGGCGCGATCTGCTGATCGAATTCCTGCACCTGATCCAGGACGCCCATGGCCACCTGTCGGCGGCGCATCTGCGCGCACTGGCCGAAGAGCTGCGCATCGGCATGGCCGAAGTTTACGAAACCGCCAGCTTCTATGCCCATTTCGACGTGGTCAAGGAAGGCGAAACGCCGCCGCCGGCGCTGACCATCCGGGTTTGCGATTCGCTGTCTTGCGAACTCGCGGGGGCCGAGGCGCTGAAATCGGCGCTCGATCAGGGGATGGACCCGTCGCAGGTGCGCGTGCTGCGGGCCCCCTGCATGGGGCGCTGCGACACCGCCCCGGTGGTCGAGCTGGGCCACAACCATATCGACCACGCCACGCCTGAAAAAATCGACGCCGCCATTGCCGCAGGCGACACCCACACCCATCTGCCCGATTACGAAACCCATGCCGATTACGTGGCCAAGGGCGGGTACGCGGCACTGAGCGCGCTGCGCGCCGATGGCGACTGGGAAGCG
Organism: Marinibacterium sp.; assembly: GCA_025800215.1. GTDB lineage: Bacteria > Pseudomonadota > Alphaproteobacteria > Rhodobacterales > Rhodobacteraceae > JAOXSC01. The sequence continues at coordinate 20,390 of JAOXSC010000146.1, read as the reverse complement.
GTGCAGGACAAGATCCTGTCGGCCGGTCTGCGCGGGCTGGGCGGGGCGGGTTTCCCGTCGGGCAAGAAATGGGGCTTTGTGCGCGCCAATCCCGGCCCGCGCTATCTGGCGGTGAACGGGGACGAAGGCGAACCGGGCACCTTCAAGGACCGCTATTATCTGGAACGCACGCCGCATCTGTTTTTGGAAGGGATGCTGATCGCCGCTTGGGCGGTCGAAGCCGAAACCTGCTTTATCTACATGCGCGATGAATATCCCGCCGTGCTTCAGATCCTGCGCCGGGAAATTGTCGCGCTGGAACAGGCAGGCATCGTGGCGCCCGGATATATCGACCTGCGCCGGGGCGCGGGGGCCTATATCTGCGGCGAAGAAAGCGCGATGATCGAAAGCATCGAAGGCAAGCGCGGCATGCCCCGTCACCGTCCGCCCTTTGTGGCGCAGGTGGGGATCTTTGACCGCCCGACGCTGGTGCACAATGTCGAAACGCTGCACTGGATCGCGCGCATCTGCCGCGAAGGGCCCGAAGTCCTGAATTCGGTGGAAAAGAACGGCCGCACAGGGCTGCGCAGCTATTCGGTGTCGGGCCGGGTCAAGGCTCCCGGTGTGCATCTGCTGCCGGCCGGGTCCACCATCACCGACATCATCGAGGCTGCGGGCGGGATGCTCGATGGCCACGTGTTCAAGGCCTATCAGCCGGGCGGGCCGTCTTCGGGTCTGCTGCCTGCGTCGATGGATGACGTGCCGCTGGATTTCGACACGCTGCAGCCCCATGGCACCTTTATCGGCTCGGCGGCGGTTGTGGTGCTGTCGGATCATGACAGTGCGCGGGCGGCGGCCCTGAACATGCTGCGCTTTTTCGAAGACGAAAGCTGCGGTCAGTGCACCCCGTGCCGCACCGGGTGTGAAAAGGCCGTCAAGCTGATGCAGGCCGATGCCTGGGATCAGCCGCTGCTGGAAGAGATCTGTCAGGTCATGACCGATGCGTCGATCTGCGGGCTGGGGCAGGCGGCGCCGAACCCGATCCGCCTTGTGATGAAGCATTTCGGCGACGAAATCTGATCACGCCGGCGGGGCGCCCGCCCTACCGGTTGCGATAGACCGCGCAGGCACAGCCCGCGCGGCGCAGATCGCGGCAGGTCAGGTCAGCAGCGCGGCGGCTGTCACGTCCGATGCGCACGGCCAGGATCGACCGGCGCCCCGGCACCCGGCTGGTTTGGCGGACATATTCCACCGGCTGCATCCCCTCCAACGCGCGGCATTCGGTGCTGCGTCGGCGCAGGGCGGCATCCGCACCCGCCTGCGACGCGCCCCAGGCCACCTGCACGCCCCAGGGGCTTAGGGTGGGGGACGGGCGCGTCGGGGCCCGGACGCGCCCCTTGCGCGCCAGCGCCATGCAGGCCTGCATCGGGGTGACCTCGGTCGACAGACGGAAATCGGGGGCCTTGGGCGGGGCGTCGCGCCAGGTTTCGGCGCTGTGGCCGGTGATGATCGTCACATATTGGCGTGTCTCGCGCGGCAGGCCTGCCCCTTTGACAAAGCGCGCTGCGCGGTTTTCGCCCCCGTTATAGGCCACCGCCGCAAGGCCGGGATTGCCAAAGCGCGCCGTCAGCTCCGCCAGATAGAGGGCCGATGCCTCAAGCGCGCGGGCGGGGTTGAACGGATCCTCAAGCCCGCGCAGCTGCGCGGTGGACGGGATGAATTGCGCGATGCCCTGCGCATTGGCGGGGCTGACGGCCCCGGCATCAAACCGGCTTTCCTGCCAGATCAGCCGCGTGAAAAACCCTGCATCAAGCCCCGCCTGCCGGGCAAAGGCCAGGATCGCCTGACAGGTGTCAAAACGCGGATGAGCGGTGCGAATGCACTGGACATGCCCGCTCTGCCCGCTGCTGCACTGGCGATCAGGCGGTTCGGCGCGCGCGGCCCCGCCCGCCAGAAGCAGGGCGAACATCGTGGCATACAGGGCCAGGGCGCGGGTCAAGGTCTCTTTCATCTCACCCCGTCCCGTATTAGGTGAAGAACACGGTTTCAATGCGTTCAAAGCGGAGACATGCATGTCCTTTTTCGGCAAACTCAAGGATCGGCTGCTGAAATCCTCGTCCAAACTGGACGAAGGGTTGGAGGCCATCGTTGACGAGGCCGCCGAAGACACCCCGGCAGAGGTGACGGCCACCGCACCCGCACCTACTCCGGCACCCGCGCCCGCTCCGACGCCGCCCGCCGCGCCTGCGCCAGAGACAGCCGAAACCGCCCCCAAACCGCAGGGCGGCCTGCTGGGGCGCCTGATGGGGCGGGGCGACAGCCATGAACCGCGCCGCGTGCTGGATGACGATATGCTCGAACAGCTCGAAGAGCTGCTTATCGCCGCCGATATGGGCGTGGACACGGCCCTGCGCGTGACCGCGAACCTGGCCGAAGGCCGCATGGGGCGCCGCGTCTCATCGCGCGAGATCAAGGAATTGCTGGCGCAGGAAATTGCCCGCATCATGGAACCGGTGGCGCGCCCGCTGCCGATCTATCCCAAGCGCCCGCAGGTGGTGCTGGTCGTCGGCGTGAACGGGTCGGGCAAGACCACCACGATCGGCAAGCTGGCCAGCCAGTTCCGGGCGGCCGGCAAATCGGTGGTGATCGCGGCGGGCGACACATTCCGCGCCGCGGCTGTGGAACAGCTGCAGGTCTGGGGCCAGCGCGCCGGTGTGCCGGTGCTGACCGCGCCTGAAGGGTCGGATCCCGCCAGCCTGGCCTTCGACGCGATGACCCGCGCCGAAGCCGATGGCGCCGACCTGCTGATGATCGACACCGCAGGCCGCCTGCAGAACCGGGCCGACCTGATGGAGGAGCTGGCCAAGATCGTCCGCGTCATCCGCAAGAAAGACGAAAGCGCCCCCCACAACACGCTGCTGGTGCTTGATGCCACCACCGGTCAGAACGCGCTGAGCCAGGTCGAAACCTTCAAGAAGATCTCGGATGTGTCGGGCCTGGTGATGACCAAGCTGGACGGCACCGCCAAGGGCGGTGTGCTGGTGGCGCTGGCCGACCGGTTCGGCCTGCCCATCCACGCCATTGGTGTGGGCGAACAGATCGACGATCTGGCCGCCTTTGACCCCGAAGAATTTGCGGCCGCCCTGACCGGGCTTGACCGCTGACCCCACAGGTCGGCGCCCATGAGCAGCTGGATCCAGGGTCTCGAAGGGACCGAGGCCGGAGAAATCGCGGCCCTGTTTCTGGCGCTGCTGGCGGCGTTTCTGCACGCGGTCTTCGGGGCGCTGCAAAAGGGGCGGTTCGATCCCTGGCTGTCGCGCGGGGCCATTGATGCGTGCCTCTTCGTGTTTTCGCTGCCCATTGCGCTCTTTGTGGTGCCCTGGCCGGAGGGCTGGGCCTGGCTGATCCTGCTGGGCGCGCTGGTGATCCACTTTGCCTACAAGCTTGGGATGGCGCTGGCCTATGAGCGCGGAGCCTTTACCGTGGTCTACCCGGTTGTGCGCGGCACCGGGCCGCTCTTTACGGTGGTCGGGGCCTGGCTGATCTTTGGCGAAAGCTTTTCGGGGCTGCAATGGCTGGGCGTTGCGGTGCTGCTGCTGGGGATCTTCGGGCTTGCCGCCTATAATCTGATCCATATCCAGATCGGCCGCGACACGCTGGTGCCTGCGTTGTGGCTGGCGGTGGGCACAGGGGCGCTGGTGGCGCTCTATACCACCTATGACGCCTTTGGTATCCGCTATACACCTGATCCCTTTACCTTTCTTGCATGGTTCTTTCTGATCACGGCGATCGACTTTCCGATCATCGCCGCACTGCGCTGGCGCAACCTGATCAACCGACCCGATCCGCGCCCGCTGCTGTGGCGCGGGGCCGTGGGGGCGCTGGTGGCCTATGGCAGTTTTGGATCGGTGATGCTGGCCACGCGGCTGGACAAGGTGGGCGAGGCGGCGGTATTGCGCGAAACATCCACGGTCTTTGCCGCGCTGATCGGCTGGCTCGTGCTGAAGGAAACCGTGGGCCCGCGGCGGCTGGCCCTGATGACGCTCATTGCCCTGGGGGCGGTGATCGTGGAACTGGGAGGCTAGAGCATGACCGACAAACCCGAGGCCGCAAAGGACATCAACCCGCTGCTGCGCCAGCTGCTCGAACTGGGGCCGACGGTGGTGTTCTTCCTGATCTACCTGCGCCTGCGGGACGAGATGTTCATCTGGGGCGGGACCGAATATTCGGGGTTCATCGTGGCCACGCTGGTCTTTATCCCGGTGCTGCTGGTGGCGATGGCGATCCTGTGGAAACTGACGGGCAAGCTCAGCCGGTTGCAGATCTTCACCGCCTTCATGGTGATCTTCTTTGGCGGGCTGACGGCCTGGTTCAATGATGAGCGGTTCTTCAAGATGAAAACCTCGATCGTCTATGGCTGCTTTGCGCTGATCCTTGGCATCGGGCTGGCGCAGGGCAAATCCTATCTTGCGTTCGTGCTGTCCGAAGCGCTGCAGATGAAACCCGAAGGCTGGATGATCCTGACCCGCCGGATCTGCGTGATGTTCATCGCCCTTGCCGTGGCCAACGAAGTGATCTGGCGCACGCAATCCACCGACCTGTGGGTCAAGATCGAAACCTTCGGCTTTCCGGCGCTGATGATGGTGTTTCTGTTCTGGCAGTTCTGGGGGCTGCAACCCTATCTCGAACTGCCCGAAGACGACGGCTGATCTGGGCCTGCACCGGTTTGGGGGCGCTGCCCCCGCCGCGCTGCGCGCGTCTCCCCCGAGGTATTTGGGGCCACAAAGAAGGGGCGGGTTTGCGCTTCTTTGTGGCTGGAAATACCTCGGAGCGCGAGGCAGAGCCTCGCAAATCCCAAGGGGTCAAGTCTTGCCAAAGAGCAGGGTCTGGGTCTCGCGGTTTGTCTGCAGCTGGTCGCCGCGCAGATCGGCATGCAGGGCGCGTCCGGCCTGGACCGCAGTGCGGGCTCCCACCACGTCAAGCCAGCGCGCCAGGTTCGGCTTGTCGTCGAGGCTTTGTTGCTGACCTTCCCAGAGAGAGGCCCAGGGCCAGATCGCCATATCGGCGATCGTATAGTCGGGGCCGGCCACGTAAGTGTGCTCGGCCAGCCTGCGGTCGAGCACGCGGTAGAGCCGGGCGACCTCGGCGCGGTAGCGGTCTTTGGGGTAGGGCAGGTCCTGGGGCGGATCCATCACGGGCGCGTATTTCAGGAAATGATGCGCCTGGCCTGCCATCGGGCCTACCCCGCCCATCTGCCACATCAGCCATTCGGTGACGGCGATGCGCGCGCGCGGGCTGTCGCCGCCGAAGCGTCCGGTTTTCTGCGCCAGGTATTGCAGGATCGCACCCGATTCGAAGATCGACACCGGCGCCCCGTCCGGCCCGTCGGGATCGACAATCGCGGGCATCCGGTTGTTGGGCGCGATTTTCAGGAAATCGGGGTCGAACTGACCGCCCTTGGTGATGTCCACCAGATGCGTGCGATAGGGCAGGCCGAATTCTTCGAGCGCGATCGAGATTTTCCAGCCATTTGGCGTGGGCCAGAAATAGAGGTCGATGGTCATGAGGTCAGGCTCCTGGCTGGTGCCGTGTGATCATGACGCGTTTTGCTGGAACGGCAAGGGGCGCAGAACGGGCAGGGCTGGCATCAGCCGCGACCAGCGCGGGTCGGGCTGCGGCGGCAGCCCCTGTTGCAGCAGCGCCAGAGGGTAAAGATCGGGCCGGCGCATCAGCGCATTATAGGCGCGCAGCACGCCCGGGCGCGTATAGCTTGACCAGTGACAGATCCGGCGGTCGGGCGGTGCGATGGGGGTGCCGATGCTGTCAAGCAGGGCCAGGGTGCGCGGGCTGTCGATCTGCAGCGTCACCGCATTGGGCGCGCGCAGCCCGTGGCCGATGGCCCGGTCGCCGGGCTCGGGCGGGGGGATCAGCGTTTCGAACAGGAAATCGAACGCGTCATTTTCGCGGCTGGTGACGTTGATGACCTCGACCGTTTGCCCCGCAGGGCTGGCCAGGGCGGCCAGCGCGCGGCTGCGATAGCTGGCCCCGGTCATCGTGATGATGCGGTCGACGCTGCGCGTGGGCAGCAGATGCAGCGCTTCGAAGGCCAGTTCGCTGCCCATGGAATGGGCGACCACGTGCACGGCGCGCTCGGGCCGGTCGGCGCGCAGGGCGGCGATCACCCTTGCCAGTGCCCGACCGGCCGCCGCCGCGCTGGCCTTGGCCTGCCACAGATGCCCGCGCGCCTGCCAGCCAAAGGCGATGGCCAGGCCTTCGTCATGGTGGCCCACACCAAAGCCCAGCTGGCGCGGCCAGCTGGGTGGGCGGTGAGGGACGTCCTTGGGATGCAGCGCCATGATCAGCCCGTGGGGGCAGTGATCGGGATGGCCGGGCAGGTATTTGTAGCCATGGATCATTATGATCGCGGGGCCTGATCCGGCCCCTTTGCGGCGCAGCTCGCGCCCCAGGGCGCGGGTGCTGCCATGCAGCACTGGGCTGTCGCCGATTGCGTTGATCCGGATCATTGGCATATCGCTGCCCCGCACAAGATCTAGTGGTGCTCCTGTGCCCCAAGCCTATGAAGCTGGGGTGAAGGAAAAACTACAGCTGCGTGACGGTGCGGATCTGTGGCCCAATTGTGACTTGACGGGTTCGGCCACGGGGCGTAACTGCCGCACCCAGACGACGTGGCGATTTGTTACCGGATTGCGGGCCACGAAAAACATTCTGCTAAAAGGTCAGGAGGAAAGGCCCCTTTCGCTTGACCGCGTCTGGGGCATTTTTGTTTGCCCTCTCACCGCTTGACCGTCCACGGGGCTGACCGGGCGGACCAGATTGGAGACCGATCATGAGCGACAAATGGCACCCTCGCACCCGTGCCGTACATGCGGGCACCCGCCGCAGCCAGTATGGCGAGGTGAGCGAAGCGATCTTTCTGACCCAGGGCTTTGTCTATGACAGTGCCGAGGCCGCCGAGGCGCGGTTCCTTGAAAGCGGCCCCGACGAATTCATCTATGCCCGCTACGGCAACCCCACCGTGGCGATGTTCGAAGAGCGGATCGCCACCCTGGAAGGCGCCGAAGACGGGTTTGCCACCGCCAGCGGCATGGCGGCGGTCAGCGGGGCGCTGATTTCGATGCTCAAGGCGGGCGATCACGTGGTGTCGGCGCGCGCGCTGTTCGGATCGTGCCTTTATATCCTCGAAGAGGTGCTGACCCGCTACGGGGTCGAGGTCACCTTTGTCGATGGCACGGATCTGGATCAGTGGCGCGCGGCGGTGCGGCCCGATACGGCGGCGGTGTTCTTCGAATCGGTATCGAACCCCACGCTGGAGGTGGTCGATATTGCCGCCGTGGCCGACATCGCCCATGCGGCGGGGGCCAAGGTCGTGGTCGACAATGTCTTTGCCACGCCGGAATTTTCGCGCGCGATCGAACAGGGCGCCGATGTGGTGATCTATTCCACCACAAAACATGTGGACGGTCAGGGCCGTGCCCTTGGCGGCGTGATCCTGGGCAGCCGCGATTTCATCCGCAAGACGGTCGAGCCCTACATGAAACATACCGGCGGCGCGATGAGCCCGTTTTCGGCCTGGATCATGCTCAAGGGTCTGGAAACCCTGTCGCTGCGGGTGAACGCGCAGGCCGATGGCGCGCTGGCGCTGGCCGAGGCGCTGCAGGGCCATGACAAGCTGGCCCGCGTGATCTATCCCGGCCATGCGAGCCACGCCCAGAACGCGCTGGTCAAGGCGCAGATGGGCAAGGGTGGCACGGTTCTGTCGCTTGACCTCAAAGGTGGGCAGGCGGCGGCCTTTGCGTTCCTCAATGCGCTGCAGATCCCGGTGATTTCGAACAACCTGGGCGATGCCAAGTCGATCCTGACCCATCCCGCGACCACCACCCATCAACGTCTGCCGCAGGACCAGAAAGATGCCCTGGGCATCACGCCGGGCCTGGTGCGCATGTCGGTGGGGCTGGAAGATCCGCGTGATCTGATCGCCGATGTGCTGGCCGCGCTCGACGCTGCTCCGGCGGGCTGATCGCAGCAAAGGCCGGGCTGCGCCCCCCGTATCGGGGGCGCTTTTGCCGTTTGTCCCGCGCAATGGGTCGGGAACAGGGCAGGGCGCGCGCCGCAGCTCGGGCACATCATCGCTGAAATCTCAGGTGTTTGTGATCTGGCCAGGCCTTCCGCCCGTAAAGAAGCTAGGTTTACACAGGGAGAGGGGCACCCCATAAACAGACAGGGTGACCCGTCGCAGAGGACATAAGGCGATGAACATTCACGCGCGCAGCATCGACGAACAGCCGGATAACGACCAGGCCCGTGCGGCGCTGGATCTGCTGCGCCGATGGGCGCAATCGGCCAGCGACAGCGACAAGGCCCGGCTGGATCCGCAGCTTACTCAGATGCTGGGTGCCGCGCCCGCCGATTATCCGGATTTCAGCCGCAGCTACCCCGACGGGTTCCGGGTGGACGCCGACTACAAGGCGTCGCTGCCGGATCTGCAGAACGGCCCGTCCAGCCTGATCCGGGGCGCGCATCAGCAGATCCAGCATGTGGGGATCTCCAATTTCCGCCTGCCGATCCGCTTTCAGACCCGCGACAATGGCGATCTGACGCTGGAAACCTCCGTCACCGGGACCGTCAGCCTTGAGGCCGACAAGAAGGGCATCAACATGTCCCGGATCATGCGGTCGTTCTATAAGCATGCCGACCGCTCGTTCAGCTTCGAGGTGATCGAAGCCGCGCTTGACGATTACAAATCCGATCTCGACAGTTTTGATGCGCGCATCCAGATGCGGTTTTCCTTTCCGCTGCGGGTGGACAGCCTGCGCTCGGGCCTGTCGGGCTATCAGTATTACGACATCGCGCTGGAACTGGTGGAACGCGACGGGGTGCGCCAGAAGATCGTGCATCTGGACTATGTCTATTCCTCGACCTGCCCGTGCTCGCTCGAGCTCAGCGAACATGCGCGCTCTGCGCGCGGGCAACTGGCCACGCCCCATTCGCAGCGCTCGGTGGCGCGCATTTCGGTCGAGCTTGAGCCCGACGCGCAGCGCCTGTGGTTCGAAGACCTGATCGAAGCCTGCCGCCACGCGGTGCCGACCGAAACCCAGGTGATGGTCAAGCGCGAGGATGAACAGGCCTTTGCCGAACTCAACGCCGCCAATCCGATTTTTGTCGAAGATGCCGCGCGTCTGTTCTGCGGGGCCCTGCAGGCGGATGTGCGGGTGCGCGATTTCCGGGTGATCGCAAGCCATCAGGAAAGCCTGCACAGCCATGATGCCGTCAGCATCCTGACCGAAGGGCCCACCTTTGCGTCGCAGAGCATCGACCCCAAGCTGTTCAACACCCTCTTTCACGTCGGCTAAGCCCGGTTCCCGACCTGTCTGATCCCTGCGCGCGGCGGCCCTTGGCCTGCCGCGCGTTTTCGTGTTCGGGCCGGGCTGTGCGGCCTCTTTGCCACGGTCAGCACCAATCTGCGGGTTTGTGCCGCAGTGCAGCAATTCATGCTGCACTGCAGTAATTTTTGCGCTATGTTGGTCGGACAACGCAAAGGACATCGCAAACGGGCGGGTCTGGCAGTTCGCCGATCGACCCTTTGGTCCCTCAAGGCAGGCGCAAGATGACGTATTTTACCCCCTACGACCTGATGCGGCTTGGCTGGGCGGGCGCATGCCTGACCGCAGACAGCCAGCAGGTCATTGCCATGCGCATGCTTGGGTTTGGCGGATACTGGCCGGTTGCCAAGGACGAAGGTCAGCGCATGGTGAACGAAAAAGCATCGGCCTTTACCGAAGCCGTGCTGACCAATTTCTACCTGACGCTTTCCGGCGATGCGCCGGGCCGGATCGCGTCGGAAACCTTTGCCCCCCTGTCGCGGGCGGCACGGGACAATCGCATAAGACTGTCCGGCAGACTGATGGAAACGACCGGCCCGGCCCTTTCGGAGCATCGGGTAGCTAGAAACGGAGCAAGTTCATGACCCCCTGGACCACCCCCTTGGAGATGTCCGCCGCCTATTTCCGCCTTGCAGGCAGCGCGCTGAGCACGCAAATGCAGATCGCTCAGATCCTTGCGCGTTCGGTCGCCGAGGCACCGCATTACCAGGTGCGCACCCTGCGCGCCGTCGTGAGCCTGCCCGAAACGACAGCGCCGCAACCTGAACCCGAAGTGGTGGCAACACCCGCCAAGCCAGCCCCCAAGCCGGTTGCAAAAGCGGCCCCCAAGCCTGCGGCGAAACCGGCCCCGAAACCTGCGGCCAAAGCGGCGCCCAAACCCGCCGCGAAACCCGCCCCGAAACCCGCCGCAGCACCTGCTGCCAAGGCCGTGCCCAAGCCTGCCGCGAAACCGGCGGCCAAACCGGCAACCAAGACGGCGGCTGCCACCGCTGCCCCGGCAAAGGCCGAAGCCGCCGCACCGGCAACGCGCAAGACCGCAACGCCCAAGCCGGCCGTAAAACCTGCGCCCGCCAAGACGGCCGCCCCCAAGGCCCCGGCCGCCAAGGCAGCCCCGAAAGCCGCCCCGAAACCTGCACCGAAAGCCGCCCCCAAACCGGCAACCCCCGCAGCACCGGCCGCCAAAGCAGCCCCCAAACCCGCAGCCAAACCTGCTGCAAAACCCGCCGCGCCCAAGGCTGCAGCCAAACCTGCCGAAGCGGCACCGGCCAAGCCCGCCACGCGCCGCCGCGCCCCGGCCAAGCCCAAAGCGATGCCCGCGCCCGCAAAAAAGGACGGCAGCGACAGCTGATCCCTTTCGCGGCTTGACAGTCCGGCATGGGCCCGCCAACGCTGCGGCCCATGTTGGATATTCGCCCCGTCGCCTATGTAATCGGTCTGCTGGTCGCCGTTCTGGGCGTCACCATGCTGCTGCCGATGCTGGCAGATATTGTCGAAGGGGAAGGCCACTGGCCGGCCTTTCTCTACAGTGCGGTGATCACCTGCGTGATCGGCGGCTGTCTTGCGGTGTCGTGCCGTGACGCGGTGGGCGAAGGGCTGAGCATTCAGCAGACCTTTCTTGTGACCACCGGCGTCTGGCTGGCGCTGCCGATCTTTGGTGCGCTGCCCTTTATCGTGGGCGAAACCGAAGCCCGGCTGGTGGATGCGTTTTTCGAAGCCATGTCGGGCCTGACCACAACCGGATCGACGGTGTTTTCGGGCCTTGATGACATGGCGCGCGGGATCTTGCTCTGGCGCTCGGTGCTGCAATGGCTGGGCGGGATCGGGATCATTGTCGTGGCCATGGTGTTCCTGCCCGAGCTCAAGGTCGGGGGCATGCAGATCTTCCGCTCGGAGGGGTTTGACACCTTTGGCAAGATCCTGCCGCGCGCCACGGAAATTGCCAGCCGCATTTCGGTGATCTATCTGGGGCTGACCATCGCATGTGCGGCCAGCTACAACGCGGCCGGGATGGACGGGTTTGATGCCATCACCCATGCGATGACCACGGTGGCAACGGGCGGGTTTGCCAATTATGATGCGTCCTTTGGCGGCTTTGGGGCCGCGCCCGAATATGTGGCGGTGCTGTTCATGATCCTGGCGGCACTGCCCTTTGTGCGCTTTGTCCAGCTTAGCACCGGGCAGGCGCGCCCGATCCTGAAAGACAGTCAGATCCAGACCTTTCTGGCGACGGCGGCGGTTCTGGTGGTGGCGATCACCGTGTGGCGCATGGTGGATATGGGCGTCACGGGCGAGGCGGCGTTTCGCAAGACCCTGTTCAACACCGTGTCGATCCTGACCGGCACCGGTTACGCCAGTGCCGATTACATGCAGTGGGGCGGGTTGGTGGTGTCCACCCTGTTCTTTGTCGGCCTGATCGGAGGCTGCGCGGGGTCGACCGCCTGTTCCATCAAGATCTTCCGCTATCAGCTTTTGTTCGCGTCGATCCGCACCCAGATCCAGCGCATCCATTCCCCCAGCGGCATCTTCACGCCCCGCTACGAAGGGCGCCCGGTAGGGCCGGATGTGCTGAATTCGGTGATGTCGTTTTTCATGTTCTTCACCGTGACCCTGTGCGCGCTGGCGATCTGTCTGGGGATGACCGGGCTGGATATGATCACGTCCCTGTCGGGGGCGGCGGCGGCACTGGCCAATATCGGGCCGGGTCTGGGTGATCAGATCGGCCCGGCGGGCAATTTTGCCGGGCTGAACGATACCGCGAAATGGCTGCTGTCGGCGGGTATGCTGATCGGCCGGCTTGAGCTGCTGGCGGTCTATGCCATCCTGACGGTGAATTTCTGGCGCGCCTGATGGTGGCGCGCCTGACTGTGGGGCCGGTTCTGGGTCAGTCCCAGCAGCTGACCAGCACTGTCATCGCCTCGGCCTGACGTCGCAGATCCACCGGATCCAGCGGTGCGCGCGCGCCATCGGCCACGGTATCCGCCCGGCCCGCACCGTTCAGAAGGGCGCGCAGGGCGGTGTGGTCGACGCTCTGGTTCACGTGCTCGGGCAGGCTTTGGGGCCCATCCGCGCGCGGCAGCAGCATGCCCACCACGGCGCCGCTGTCATCCAGAACCGGCCCGCCTGCATCACCCGGTTCCACCGTCAGGGCCAGCCGGTCGAGACGGGCATCGCCGCGCAGGCCGGTGTCTTCGGCAAAGCGGCCAAAACTGACCGAGGGCGCGCCCAGGCGGCCTTCGAACGCATAGCCTGCCACCGCGATCTCGGACTGCAGGCGTGGTGCCTGCGTGGCAAACCGCGCGCGGGCAGGCGGGGCCAGCAGATCAACCGGTTGCAAAAGCGCCACGCCAAGTGTGTCATCGCGGGCAATCACACGGGCGGCATGGTCGTGGTCGATCGTCAGCCGGGCGCAGCCCTCGACCACATCCGTCGTGGTCACGACCCCGCCCTGCGCATCGACAAAAAAGCCCGAGCGCGACAGGCGCGGGGTGCGGATCCGCAGACCCGCCACCAGATCCACATCCTGTTCCAGATCAGCGCCCAAAGACGGATCCAGCGTGCCGGGCAGGGGGGCAAAGCTGTCCTGCATGGCCGCAAGAACGCGGGGCTGCCGCGCCGCGTCATCCTGCGGCCAGACCAGCGCAAAGCCCTTGATCTCGCCATCCTGCAGCTGCGCCTGAACATGGGTCAGGCGGCGCGCGTCGCGGCCGGTGATGTCGAACCTGTCGCCGCGCAGGCTGCGGGGGCCGTCGGGCGGCACGATCGAAAGCGTCTGGAGCACCTCGTAAAGACCAAAGAGCGTGTCGCGGTCGCCGCTCTGGCTGATCAGCACCACCTGCACGCCGCTGTCACCCGTCGCGGTATAATGCGCAAAGGGGGCCACGTGGCGGTCAAAGGCAACCAGCGCCAGCGGCAGATCCATGCGGATGCCCGCATCTGCGACCGGGGCCAGCCCCGCGCTGCGCAGGGGGGCGTTATAGGCGTCCATCAGCGTTGCGCGCTGCGTGGTGGTCAGCACGCCGGTGGGTTCGAACCCGTTGGCGCGCTGCCAGTCGGCCATGGATCGCCGTGTGCCTGCGCCAAAGGCGCCGTCGATGGTCGCGCGGTAGACACCCGCCCATTGCAGCGCGCGCTGCAGATCCATCCGGGCCGCGCGATCCAGCCGGGCTTCGCTGCGGCGCGCCTCGGCCGGGCTTTCGTCGGACGGGATGCGCTCGGGGGTGTCCGGGGCGGTGCGGGGACCGGTGGCGGGGGCGGCGGGCACGCTCAGCGTGCCGCGATCCAGCAGATCCTGACCCGGCGGCCAGAACTGGCCCTGCAACCGGCTGGTGAAGGTGATGAAACTGTCGCGCGGGATCTGCCGTTCGGCACGGTAGACCCGCAGTACCTGTTCGGCATCGCTCCGCAGGTAGGGGCCCAGAAGCACCGCGTGCCAGCGCCCGCCAACGGCAAAGCCGACCACATCGGGCAGCCGGTCGGCATAGTCGCGCGCGCGATCCTGGGCGCGGGTCAGATCCGGCTGTGCTTCGATCTGGATCCAGACCACATCCGCCGCCTGCGCCCGTGCGGCCCCTGCTGCTGTCACACACGCCATCAAAACCAGCGCAAACATCGCAAATCGTGTCATGGTTCGCCCGATACCCAATCCCTGTCATTTCGGCTGACGATAGACCGGATGGCGCGGCCTTGGCCATGCCGCAGATGCGAAACACCGATCCAGGCTGACCCGCAAGCAACGTTGACGCCACAATGGGGCTTGCATAGGAAGGCCGGGTATTGCTGCACCTGCGCTGACAGACCCAAGGGACGCATCGTCATGACCGACACCATCACCGCTCCACGATCCTTTCAGGAGATCATTCTGCGCCTGCAAAGCTACTGGGCGTCGAAAGGCTGCGCGGTTCTGCAACCCTATGACATGGAGGTCGGCGCCGGCACCTTTCACCCCGCCACGACCCTGCGCGCGCTTGGCCACAACCCGTGGGCGGCGGCCTATGTGCAGCCGTCGCGCCGCCCCACCGACGGGCGCTATGGGGAAAACCCCAACCGGCTGCAGCATTATTACCAGTATCAGGTGCTGATCAAACCAAGCCCGCCGGATCTGCAGGATCTCTATCTGGGCAGCCTTGCGGCCATCGGCATCGACATGGATCTGCACGACATTCGCTTTGTCGAAGACGATTGGGAAAGCCCGACGCTGGGCGCCTGGGGGCTGGGCTGGGAAGTCTGGTGCGACGGCATGGAAGTCAGCCAGTTCACCTATTTCCAGCAGGTGGGCGGACATGACTGCGCCCCCGTCTCGGGCGAGCTGACCTATGGGCTCGAACGTCTGGCCATGTATGTGCTGGGCATCGACCATGTGATGGACATGCCGTTCAACGATCCGCAATGCCCGATCCCGCTGAGCTATGGCGACATCTTCAAGCAGACCGAAGAAGAATACGCGCGCTGGAATTTCGACGTGGCCAACACCGAAGTGCTGCTGCGCCATTTCCAGGAGGCCGAGGCCGAATGCGCTGCCATCCTGGCGCAGGAGCATGAGGATCCCAAGACCGGCAAACGCATCGTCATGGCGCATCCCGCCTATGATCAGTGCATCAAGGCCAGCCATATCTTCAACCTGCTGGATGCGCGCGGGGTGATTTCGGTCACCGAACGTCAGGCCTATATCGGGCGGGTGCGGGCGCTGGCCAAGCAATGCGCGGACGCGTTTGTGCAGACCTCGGCCGGGGGCTGGCAGGCGTGATCGGCTCAGCCGAGCCCCGGCAGCAACGCCTTGAGCCCGGTTGCGATCATCTGAATCGCGATCGCGGCCAGCACCATGCCCATCAGGCGGCTCATGATGGTGCGCGCGGTGGGGCCCAGGCGCGCGCCCAGATCGGCGGCAAAGAAGAACACGATGGCCAGCATCGCCACCATCCCGCCCAGCACCGCGCCAAAGGCGATCTGATCGCTCAGCCCCTTGGCCTGACCCCAGAACACGATCAGCGTGGTGATGCTGCCCGGACCCATGATGATGGGAAAACACAGCGGGTAGAAGGCCACCGTTTCGGGGGCGGGGTAATCGGCCTTTTCGGCATCCGACCCGTGATGCGAACTGCTGTGATCGCCATGCAGCATGTTGAGCGCGATCATCAGGACCACAAGGCCGCCGGCCACGCGGAAATCGTCGATGCTGATCCCGAAAAGGGTCAGGATCTGCGTGCCTGCCAGCGCCACGGCGGTGCCCATGACCAGCGTGTAAAGCGCGGTTTTCAGGGCGATCTGGCGCTGCGCGGCTTTGCTGGCGCCTTGCGTCACACTCAGAAAGATCGGCAGGTTGGTGATCGGGTTCATGATCGCAAACAGCGCGCCGAACAGCTTGATCGCATAGGCCGTGTCCATGGTGCCCACCCTTTGCTTGCAGCTTGTCCCTGCAGGCCTAACATGTTGCTTTGCATCTGCAAAGCCGGAGGAACAGCATGAGCGGCAAGCTGGTCGGATCCATCATCATCGCGCTGGCCCTGATCGCGGGGGCGGCCCTTTATTATCTGCAGATCTATGCCTTCTACAGCCCCGTGCCCGATAACGGGCACGCGGTCGTTCTGGCCAGCGACACCGGGCCGGTGCCCGTGCCCTATACCGGGTTTCAGGCCATCGACGCCGAAAGCAGCCCGATCCGCTACCGCGCCTGTTTCGACACCGGCTTTGATCCGGCCACCACGCCGGGGCTGATCGAAATGCCGGGGCTTGATCCGCGCAACGCGCCGGGTTGGTTTGACTGTTTTGACGCCAAGACCATCGCCGATGACATCGCGGCGGGCACCGCGCGGGTCTATCTGTCGGCCAAGAACATCGCCTATGGGGTCGACCGGGTGGTGGCGCTGACCGATGACGGGCGCGGCTATGCCTGGCACGAGCTGAACGATTGCGGCGAAAAATCCTATGACGGCACCGTCGTGGGGGAGACGTGCCCGGACAGGCCGGATCCCGCCAAATGACGGTCGCGCTGCCCGATTTCCTGTCGATCACCACAGCGCTTGCGGTGTTCCTGAGCGGGCGGCTGGTGAACCAACGGGTGGCGCTGCTGCACAGGCTGAACATTCCCGATCCGGTCACGGGCGGGCTGCTGGCGGCGCTGGCGGTCTGGGCCTTCTATCTGACAACCGGCAAGGCGCTGAGTTTTTCGCTCGATGGGCGTGATCTGCTGCTGGTGCTGTTCTTTACCGGGGTCGGGCTGAATGTGCGGCTGCGCGATCTGCGGATGGCCGGGCGGCTGCTGTGGATCCTGCCGCTGGCGATGGGGGTGATCATCGCGATGCAGAACGCTGTGGGCTTTGCTGCGGCGATGCTGTTTGGCTATCCGGCCGGGGCAGGGGTGCTGTTCGGGTCGGCCACGCTGATCGGCGGCCATGGCACCGCCGTGGCCTGGAGCCCGGCGGTGGGTCGCGTGACCGAGATGGCGGGCTATTCGGAACTGGCGGTGGCGGTGGCCACGCTGGGGCTGATCGTGGCGGCGCTGATGGGCGGTCCGGTGGCGGGCCGCCTGATTGCGCGCCACGATCTGAAACCGGGTCAGCCGGACGCGGTGAGCGTCGTGGGCCTGCCGGATGACCGCATCAGCCAGCCCATCACCGCGCCTGATCTGATGCGGGTGCTGCTGATCCTGAATGTGTCGGTCATTCTGGGCTATGTCGCCCACGGGCTGATCCTTGAGATGGGGTTCAAGCTGCCGCTGTTCGTGCCCTGCCTTGTGGTGGGGGTGGTGCTGGGCAATCTGCGCCTGGCGCTGGCGCCCCGCGCCGCACCGGTGACGCGCACCCCGACGCTGGCGCTGATCCTTGATTTTGCGCTTGGCACGTTTCTGGCCATGTCGCTCATGAGCATGCAGCTCTGGACGCTTGCCGATGTCTGGCTGCCGATCCTGTGCGTGGTTGCGGTGCAGGCCGCGCTGGCGATGGGGTTCGTGGTCTTTGGTCTCTTCCCGCTCTTGGGGCGCAGCTATGACGCGGCGGTGCTGACGGCGGGGGTCGGGGGGCTGGCCATGGGGGGCACGCCCACCGCCATTGCCAACATGAGCACCGTGACCAAGCATTTCGGGCCCGCGCCGCTTGCCCTTGTCACCTTGCCGCTGGTGTCGGCGATCTTCATGAATATCCTCAATGCCATTGTCATCCAGATCCTTGTTCTGCCCTGAGGTCCGCCCGTGGATATGCCGATCCTGATCCCTAACTTTGTCACCGCCACGATGGGCTTTGCCGTGTTCGTGATCGGAGCGATGCTCAACAGCCGGTTCGACATCCTGCGCCGGTTCAACATCCCCGAAGCGGTCAGCGGCGGGCTGCTGGCGTCATTGGTGGTGCTGGCGCTCTATGAGATCTGGCAGATCGAGCTGAGCTTTGATCTGGCCGCGCGCGACGTGTTCCTGCTGATCTTTTTCGCGGGGATCGGGCTGAATGCGCGGTTTGCCGATCTGGTGGCGGGCGGCAAGCCGCTGCTGCTGCTGCTGGGGCTGACGCTGGCGATGATCGTCTTGCAGAATGTCGTGGGTGGGGTGGGCGCCGTCCTCTTTGGCTATCCGCTGCAGGCCGGGGTGCTGTTCGGGTCGGCCGCGCTGATCGGCGGGCATGGCACCGCCATCGCCTGGGCGCCGCAGGTGGCCGAGGTCACCGGGCTTGATGCCGCGCCCGAAGTGGGCGTCGCGGTGGCCACGCTGGGGCTGGTGCTGGCGGCGCTGATTGGCGGGCCGATCGCCAAATACCTTGTCGAAACGCGCAACCTGACGCCCAACCGCCCCGATGAAGAGCTGTCCATGGGGCTGCCGCAGGATCCCGCAGCACCGCCCCCTGCGATATCGGCGCTTGGCGCGATGCGGGCGATGCTGTTTCTCAATATTGCGATCATCCTGGGCTATGGGCTGCACGGGCTGATTGCCGAACTGGGGCTGAAGCTGCCACTGTTTGTGCCCTGCCTGATTGCCGCCATCATCATGGCAAACCTGCGCACCGCGCTGTTTCCCAGGGCACCCGCAGTGTCGCGCACGCCCGAGCTTGCCTTTATCTCGGAATTTTCGCTGGGCGCGTTTCTGGCCATGTCGCTGATGAGCCTGCAGCTCTGGACCATTGCCGAACTGGGGTTGACCATTCTGGTGATCCTGGGCGCGCAGACGCTGATGACCCTTCTGTTTGTGCTGCTGGTGCTGTTTCCGGTCATGGGCGGGGGCTATCGCGCGGCGGTTCTGGCGGCGGGGTTCGGCGGCTTTGCCCTGGGCGCCACACCCACCGCCATTGCCAATATGAACGCCGTGACCAAACGCTATGGGCCGTCGCCTATTGCCTTTGTCATCCTGCCCCTTGTATCCGCCTTCTTTGTCGACCTCGCCAATGCGGTGGTGATCCAGACCATCGTGAGTTTTTAAGGACCTGTCATGCCTGACCTGCTGATCGAGCTTTATTCCGAAGAAATCCCCGCGCGCATGCAGGCGCGTGCTGCCGAGGATCTCAAGAAGCGCATGACCGACGGAATGGTCGAAGCCGGGCTGACCTATGCATCGGCCGCGGGCTTCGCCACGCCGCGCCGTCTGGTTCTGACGGTCGAGGGGCTGCTTGATGCCTCGCCCACCGTTCGCGAAGAGCGCAAGGGCCCCAAGGCCGACGCGCCCGAAAAGGCGATCGAAGGCTTTCTGCGCGGCGCCGGTCTGACCCGCGACGATCTGGAAACCCGCGACACGCCCAAAGGGCCGGTGCTGTTTGCCACCATCACCAAACCGGGGCGTCCGGCGGCCGAGATCGTGGCCGAGGTGCTCGAAGACACCATTCGCAACTTTCCCTGGCCCAAATCCATGCGGTGGGGGGCGGGCAGCCTGCGGTGGGTCCGCCCGCTGCACCGCATCCTGTGCATCCTGTCGGACGCCGAAGGCGCGCAGGTGGTGCCGCTGGATGTGGACGGGATCCCATCGGGTGATCTGACCGAAGGCCACCGTTTCATGGCGCCGGGGGCGTTTTCGGTGACGTCCTTTGACGACTACACCGCCAAGCTGAAGCGCGCTCATGTGGTGCTCGACCCGGCCGAGCGGGCCGAACACATCTGGGCCGATGCCACCAATCTGGCCTTTGCAGCCGGGCTTGAGGTGGTCGAAGACAAGGGGCTTCTGAGCGAAGTTGCGGGTCTTGTGGAATGGCCCGTGGTGCTGATGGGCGAGATCGGAGAAGAGTTCCGCGCGCTGCCGCCCGAGGTGCTGCAAACCTCGATGAAGGAACACCAGAAGTTCTTCTCGGTGCGCAACCCGCGCACGGGCGGCATCGAACGCTTTATCACCGTGGCCAACCGCGAAACCGCAGATAATGGCGCGACCATCCTTGCGGGCAACCAGAAGGTGCTGGCCGCGCGGCTGTCGGACGCCAAATTCTTCTGGGAAAATGATCTGCGGGTGGCGGGTTCGGATCTGAACGCATGGCTGCAGCCGCTCGATAATGTGACCTTCCACAACAAGCTGGGCAGCCAGGGCGCGCGCATCGGGCGCATCGAAACGCTGGCCCGCGCACTGGCGCCTGCGGTTGGGGCAGATGCCGATCTGGCAGGTCAGGCCGCGCGTCTGGCCAAGGCTGATCTGAGCTCGGAAATGGTCTATGAATTCCCAGAACTTCAGGGGCTTATGGGACGCTATTACATCAATGCGGCAGGTCTGGATGATGCGGTTGCGGCCGCAGCCCAGGATCACTATTCGCCGCTTGGCCCGTCCGATGATGTGCCCGGCGCGCCGGTGTCGGTTGCGGTGGCGCTGGCCGACAAGCTTGATACGCTGACCGGGTTCTGGGCCATTGACGAAAAACCCACCGGCTCCAAGGATCCGTTTGCCCTGCGCCGTGCGGCTTTGGGCGTGATCCGGCTGGTTCTGGACAATGATCTGGCGCTGCCGCTCGCGCCGGTCATCGCGCAGGCGCTTGGCGCGCATGCGGGCGGCGATGTGGGCGCGGATCTGCTGGGGTTCATCCATGACCGGCTCAAGGTCTATCTGCGCGATCAGGGCATCCG